>CBDEYN010000001.1:0-61650 GCA_965245025.1 uncultured Candidatus Saccharibacteria bacterium
TCTCCTGTTAGCTAAACCGAGACATCTCCCCACCTTGAAATCCTTCCCCACATTTGCTATAATAGATGTAATTAATATTTCTTGTAACCTGGACCTCACTGAGGTTTTTGTGCAAAAATATTTTAATATTAACTTATCTACTTAAGGATTAAATGAATAAACAAGAACAAGAGCGTCGTGCGAAGTTGATGCGGATGCAAGCCGAGCGTTTGCCAGAAATCAAACGCCGTTTTGAGGAAAATCAGAACCGCAGTAACTTCGAGAATACCGAGGAAAAGCCAGTAGAAACTGGGGCCGCGGTGATTTTTGAACAGGCGCAAAAACGTAATTTTAATAGCAATTTCAAACCTGGTGGCAAGGATTTTCGTGGTAAAAAATCGGACCGCGCAAACGGCGCAAACAATTCAAACAATTCCGATAACCAAAAATCTCGCAATAACCGCCAGAATAAAAACAACAAAAAGCGTGGCAATCAAGGTAACGCTGCCGAAAATAACGCCGCAGCGAACGACAATGATTCTCGCAAAGTGAACCTTTCGGTTTCGACTCGTCGTGGCGAAATGGTGCATCACCAGAGAATGCTTTCACAAGATGTGAATGCCCAGGCCACCCAGCACATCATTGGCGTGCCAGTAAATAAATCTCGTTTCAATGGCTACAACGGTGCCCAGGTGACGAACGCCCAACTCAAGGCAGCTCGTCCAGATCCAGAAGCGGTGCGCGTGATTCCAATCGGTGGTGTTGGTGAATTCGGCATCGGTAAAAATATGACCGTGATTGAATACAAAAACGAAATGATCGTGATCGACATGGGTGTACTCTTTGCTTCGGAAGATTATCCAGGCGTGAACTACATGATTCCAGATATTAAATACCTTGAGGATAATCTCAGCAAGGTGAAAGCGATTCTCTTTACTCACGCTCACCTTGATCACATTGGCGCCTGTAAACATCTTTTGCCAAAATTTGGCCCGCTTACGCCAATTTATGCCACCGATTTTACCATTGGTATGATTAAGCGCCAAATGAGCGAAGTCGACGATTTACCAGAATTAAATTACAACGTGGTTGACCCATTCAAGCACGAGAAAATTCAAGTTTCCGAACATCTCAGCGTGGAATTTGTACACATGCTACACTCAATTCCAGGTAACTGTGGTCTAGTGATTCGTACCCCGAACGGCGTGATTTACCTCTCGGGTGACTGGCGCGCAGAAGCTAATCCAATCGATCGCCAATCCGACCTTGAACGTCTCGATGAGATTGTAAAACGCGAAGGTATTTCTTTAATGCTGAACGAATCGACCAACATTGATTCCCCAGGTCACCATCCACATTCAGAATATGACGTCGGTGATAATATCGGCAAGGTGATGGACCACTACGCGAATGGCCGTGTGATTATTTCCTGTTTCTCTTCTCAAATTAATCGTATCGGCATGATTTTGGAGCAAGCTTATCGACGTGGTCGCAAGGTAGCTTTTGCTGGTTTTTCAATGATTAACAATATCGAAGTGGCGCTCCGTGCCAAGTGTATCAAGGTACCAAAAGATACCGTGATGAAGATGGAAGACATCATTAAACTTCCTGACGATAAGGTGACAATTGTCTGTACTGGTTCGCAAGGTGAATTGAATGCCGTGCTTAACCGTATGGTGACCGGCGCGCACAAATTCATCAAGATTAAGGCTAGCGATACCATCGTCTTCTCTTCCAACCCAATTCCTGGTAACGAGCCGCACGTGGTAAATACCGTGGACGGGTTACTTCGTGAAGGTGCACAGGTAATTCAGAATGGTAAAACCCACCTCACCAATATTGGCCCACTTCACCTTTCAGGTCACGCTTACTATGAAGATCATGTCGATTTCGTGACACGTTTGCAACCTTTGAACTATTTGCCATACCACGGTGAATTCTTCATGATGGAACACAATGCCGAAATGGCAGAAAACGTTGTGGGAATTTCTCACGACCGTATCTTGGTAGCAGATGACGGCGATATCGTGGAACTTCTACCAAACAAGACGATCCGCAAGAATGGTCGTATCTCGGTCGGCAATAAGCTTTACGATGATGCCGATAAGCCGGTGCACGAAGCAGTGGTGAAGGATCGTATCCATATTTCTCGCGAAGGTATCTTTATGATCGTGCTAACTATCAGTAAGAAAACCGGCCGTCTGATTAAAACGCCAGATATTGTGTCGCGTGCCTTTATTTATCTCGACAATTCCGAGGAATTAATCGGCAAGATTCGTCACTATCTCCGGGTAAAAACTGACAAGTCTATCTCTACCGAACCAGAGGTGAAGGTCTTGAAGGAAGAGGTTAAAGAAGACATCACTCGCATCCTCTTCGATGCCACTGGTCACACCCCTATCGTGATTCCAGTAATCAATAAAGTTTAAGGAACGGCCTAGCGCAAGCTAGGCATTTTCCTGCCTTAGGTCTAAGGATTAGGGGTTTTCAGAAAAAATACCCAGCGTAATCTGGGTATTTTTAACTACTAGCTTAGACTGATTTTATTCGGCGGAATTGTATTTGTCGTAATATTCCTGAGATTTGTCGTAATCTTCGGCGAGACCATAATATTTGGCAGCCAGTTCATAGTAAAGTTTCTTCAAATTCTTGGTCAGCGAATTTTCGTCCACCTGATCGAGATAAATTTTCGCCACATCTGGATTATTCGCGATGAGATAAAGATGGGCGCGATAGAGAGTAAAGAGTTTTTCCAGAGATTCATTACCACTACCAAGTTTTTCCTCCAAAGCATCGAGACGCTTCACTGCTTCATCTGGGTCCTGCAAGACGTTGTCCTTAAAATTTTCCCCTTCGATATTATTCGTATCGGAGAAAAGTAGGTAAGTGAAATTACCAAAATCTTCCCAAGAGGCGACATCAAGATTAAAATTATTCACGTATTCTTCAGGATTTGCCGTATAATCGTTCTTTTTCTTAATATAGACTTCATCCTTATCTGGGTCGATTAATCCGTCGTCGACGGAAGCTTCAGTCTTCTTTGCCGTGGAGGAGCCGTCTTTTGACTGCTGAGCAGAATTAGATCCGGAAGCGCCACCCTCATGACTAGCTTTGGATTTCGCAATCGCCCAAATACCAAAACCAGCTGCCGCGATGATTAATACTGCGACGGAGACGATGACGGCAATGACCTTCTTATCTAATTTAACTTTAATTTTTCCGTCTGCCATATCGGAAGTCATCGCAAGCTCCTGCACCGACGGAGTGTAGGTATCTTCCGCTGTAGTTTTTTCTACTGGGGTAGCTTCTTCCACGGTGGTAGAATTTTCTGCTGGGGCAGAGTTTTCCATTGGGGCAGAATTTTCTACTGGATTTTCCTCTGATTGATAAGAATTTGCATTTTCTGGGTTCATATTACTTATGATTATAATGCGAACGCACAGAGTTTTCAACCAATTTCAAATAATAGAAGCGCTCGACATTGCCATTTTTGCCGGCCAGAAAATTATCACGCTTATCCACGACCTTGAAATGATTTTGTTTGAGCCAAAGTTCAAAATCTTTAATAATTTCACGACGGATTTTTTCGTTCTTCACGATACCATTTTTAAGCTCATAAGCTTTAGCTTCAAACTGAGGCTTCAACATCATCAAAAAGTCTGCCGACCGAACTTCAGGCTGCGACTTAAGATGAGCAAGCACTTTTTTCAAAGAAACAAAAGACACGTCGGCCAGCACCACATCGATTGGACCGAACTTAGCAAAATCCACGAAAAAGATATCGGTCTTTTCTAGAAGGGTAATACGTGGATCAAAGCGTAGCGGTGCTTTCATCTGATTGGTTCCCTTTTCGACCGCAAAAACCCGCTTTGCACCACGGCGCAAAGCATACTCGGTGAAACCACCGGTACTCGAACCAATATCTATCACGGTTTTATCTCGGAAATCAAAAGAAAAAGCTTGCGATGCCCCAGCAAGCTTATTCTCCGCTCGAGAAACTACATCTGATGTAACTTCAGATTTTTTAGATTCTATAGCTTTTTTCATCTAATTATTTTTTACGTTCACGGTAAGCGTAAGTTTCAGTATCGACAGAAACCACATCACCTTCTTTAATAAAGGCAGGAACCTTGATCACCACGCCAGTTTCGAGGGTAGCATCCTTCATGACTGAAGTAGAAGTATCACCCTTCACGGCATTTTCAGTGTAGGTAACTTCAAGCCAAAGGTTCTTAGGGAGAGTGAGGTTGATGGCAGTTCCATTGTAGAACTGGATTTCCATTTCATCACCGTCCTTCATGAAATCTTTGGAATCGCCGACCATCTCGGAAGACAATTCGTATTGCTCAAAAGTGGTTGGATCCATGAAATAGAATTTCTCTTCATCACGATAGAGATACTGCACCTTCTTGGTGGTAACTTCTGCTGGCTCGATTTTTTCCTGACCCTTAAAAGTCTTAGGAATAAGCGCACCAGTGATTAAGTTTTTGACACGTACGTTGACGATTGAGCCACCACGTCCCATAACTTTTTGAGAATATTCAATAACCTTGTATGGCTGACCATCAAGAGTAATTAGAGTATTTTTCTTTAAATCGGTTGGTCCGTACATAATTCTCCTTTTTAGTTATTTGAAACGAATGGTAGGAGGGCTAGGTGACGGGCACGCTTAACAGCGACAGCTAATTGGCGTTGTTGCTTAGCAGATAAACCAGTCTTAGCGATTGGCTCGATACGACCGTAAACATCGATGTAGCGTTGCATGGTTTTGATATCTTTATAATCGAAATAAAGATTTGGATCGTTCTTGATTCTTCTCATTTTTTCTCTCTTTTCTCGCTTTAATTATTAGAATGGTACTTCACTGAGGTCGATTTCGCCGTCTGGAATATCATCTGGAATAGAATCTGGCATAGCCTGGCTGTAACTACTGGTGGTAGATTCTTGTGATCTGCTACCGAGAAGATTAAAGTCTTCCATAACGATTTCCACCGCGGAACGCTTGGCACCGGTCTTATCTTCATAAGTACGTTGCGACAAGCGGCCTGAGACCATGATTGGTGTACCTTTTTTTGCATATTGAGCAATCACATTGCCTGGTTTGCCCCAAGCAGAAACTTCGATATAAGAAACTTGTTCTTTCTTTTCGCCGTTCATCACGTAATTGTAGTTCACCGCCACTGAGAAGCTAGTGACCTCTGAGCCAGAAGTCGTAGCTCTAGTCTCTGGGTCGCGAACCACATTACCGATAATGATTGCTTTACTAAATCCCCGCGCCATAAATATACCTCACTTAATTGTTTAATTATTCTTCGTCTTTAGACTCTTTTTTGTCAGCACGGGCCTTGCGCTTAGCTTCAAATTTAGCTTTGCGTTCATCGACGGTGACTAAGAGATAACGTAAGACTTCCTCGGTGATATTAAGAGTAGAAGAAATCTTGGCTGGGGCCTGAGCTGGAAGTTCCAAATCGAAAGCGTAGTAGACTGCGTAGTCTTCTTTTTCGATAGGATAAGCCAAACGCTTCTTACCTTCATTGACTTCTTTGACGATTTTACCGTCGTGAGACTCAATGAGTTTCTTAATTTTGTCTAAGGCTGGTGTCAGATTCATCTCAAGATCAGGATGAATCAAGACAGTAAGTTCATACTGTTTCACTTTGCACTCCTTTGGTTAAAGCAAGTACACCTTAAGTTACTTGCTGAGCTAATAATGTATAGATTATAGCATGAAAATAGAGAAAAATACAGAGTTTTCCACAATAAAAATCATTGTAATTTCTCGCGATGTCATATATAAACATAACTAGAAAGGTCTAATTGTAATTATTATTAATACAGGAGAGAAAAAGTTATCATGAATGATACTAATTTCGAAAATAATGCGGAGATAAAATCCGTACATAGTGAAGCAAAGGCGCAGGGTCATGGCGGATTGAAAGCTATGGCCATATTTTTTGCTATTACTACTTTAGCTTTAGGTAGTGCTTTAGCTTATGTCTATACTTCGAAGAATAAGGATACTAAAAAACTAAACGAAGAGCTTGTAGAATCGAAAGAAAAAGTGAAGTCTGCGAATGAATCGATCGCCAAGTACGAAGAAGCGACACAGACCAAAATCACTGACGTGAAACAGGACAATGTCACGGTGAAAGAGATTGTGAAGCCGATGAAAATTGACGCTCAGATGGAACAACTCACGAAGGCCCTTTACGATAAATCCCACAAGAATGATACGTTCGACGATGACCAAGGTCACAAGATTATTGAAAGCTGGGAAACACCTGTATTTGACATGCTTTTTACCACAAGTGATGGAAAATTTATGATTGCTAGAATTCGACCTCTTGGGATTGGAGTTTACATAGACCAGCACGGGAATAGAGTTAATACACTGCCATTTCAAGGTGGATATGCCGCGTATTGGTATCGTTCTTTGCCAGACGGCCAATGGAAGCTGGGTGAAGAGGGACATGCACCACACTCATGCAATGAAGAAATCGCCAACGATTACAAGGAAGCTATTCGCAGCGTAAATAATGATAGAAGAAAAAATGGCGAACAATTATTCGGCGCTTGTTTCGATGAAAATAAGCATGAATACGTTTACCCATATTAATTCACTATAATTAATGCAAAAAACGAGCGTCAAAATTTGGCGCTCTTTTTTTAATTTTTAACTAATTTTCTTCCCTATAATTATGCTATAATATGTTTATGGCTAAACAAACACGAGGAAGACGTCGAACGTCTAGAGGTAGAGCAAAAGACCCCGCTCCAACCCATCAACTACCAGGGGGATTTTGGCGCCAAGTAATGGCCCTGTTAATGATTGTGATTTCGGTCGTTTTAATCATGACCTGGTTCGGCAGTGGTGGCAATCTGCTGAATGATTTTCATAGTGGTTCACTCTACGTGGTCGGTTATGCGACCTACGCGATTCCAGTGATCTTAGTTTATCTGGCGGTGAAAATTTTTCTCACCGAAGACAATCGTCTGCCGACCGTGATTTGGGTCACTTCTTTCCTGATGATTCTTTGGCTGGCCGGGATTTTCGACCTACCTTCTTATGGAACGAAAAATTTGACTGGTGGCGTAATAGGCGACGCACTCAATCATCTGGTCACACAACTGCTTGATCCGTCAGTGGCGGCCTTTATCTATATCGTGTTGATTTTCATTACGGGAATTTTCATTCTTCAGCTTTCGCCACTGACTGTATTTAAGGATTTTGCGAATCTTTTCCGCACTGGGCGCAAGGCGGAAGATTCCGAAAATGCTAGAGTAGCTCGAAAGGCAGAACGTGAAGTCGCGCCACTTGATGCGCCAATTCGTATTAAGGCTAACGGTGTTGAAATGTCGGCTGCAGAATTAAAAACACCGAAACTTGAAGTAAAGAAAGCCAGTATGGAAAAACCAGCCGAGCCAGAGCCAGAACGCGCTTTGACTGCAGCCTCTGATCCAGATTGGAAGATGCCAAGCGTGGAATTTCTTTCTAAGAAACATATTCCACCAGATGGCGGTAATATTCAACAAAATGCTGTAATTATTAAATCAACCTTCGTAGATTTCGGTATTGACGTAGAAGTCGAAGGCGCAAACATCGGTCCTTCGGTGACTCAATATACGATTCGTCCACCTGCTGGGGTAATCCTCTCGAAGATTGCGGCACGCGATAAAGAGTTGGCACTGAACCTCGCTACCGAGAGTGTGCGTATTGAGGCACCGATTCCAGGTACGCGACTAGTCGGTGTAGAAATTCCAAACGTACGTAAAGAAAGCGTGAGTTTGAGAAGTCTTCTTGAGAGTGACCGCTGGAAGAAAGAACAGGCTGCACTTTGTTTTGCCGTGGGTAAGGATATTTCTGGTAACACAATTATTGCGAACCTGGCGAAAATGCCTCACCTTCTGATCGCTGGTACTACCGGTTCTGGTAAGTCGGTGATGACGAATATTTTGATTTCTTCCCTACTTTACCGCAACGCACCGAGTGACATGAAATTAATTATAGTAGACCCGAAGCAAGTGGAAATGGCGCAATATAATGACATTCCTCATCTTTTGACGCCAATTATTACGGCGACGGACAAGGCGCTTTCAGCGATGAAATGGGCAGTGAACGAAATGGAGCGTCGCTACGCTTGTCTGGCCGAAGAACGCGTGAAGAAGATTGAAGATTACAACGAGAAAATGAAGGCCCGCGCGGAAGAAGCGAAGAAAAATGGCGAGGAATCGGAAGATGCCACACAGAATAATAAGATGCCTTATATCGTGATTATTATCGATGAGATGGCGGACTTGATGATGCAGGCGGGCAAGGATCTCGAACAGTTGATTGTGCGTATCGCCCAGAAAGGTCGTGCCTCCGGTATTCACTTGGTGCTCGCCACCCAGCGTCCGGAAGTAAAGGTGGTGACCGGTTTGATTAAGGCGAACATTCCGGGCCGTATCGCCTTCAAGGTGTTAAACGGTATTGACTCACGTATGATGCTCGAATCGGGTGGTGCAGAAAAATTACTCGGTAACGGTGATATGCTAATGCTAACTACCGAAATGATGGGTAAGCCACGTCGTATTCAGGGTGCCTTCGCTTCAGATGATGAGATTAATAAGTTAACTAATTTCCTGCGTGAACAGAGGCAACCAGAATATAATAATGAAGTGATTTCCCAGGCGGTGCAGATTAAGGGCCTCGGACCTTCAGACGGCGGCTCTTTCGGAGAACTCGGACGCAAATATGATCCATCCGATCCAGTAGTACGTAAAGCGATTGAGATTACTTTATCCAAGGGTAAATTCTCGACGGCGATGCTGCAAACCTACCTCGGTAAGGGTCACGGCTTTGTCTCGGGCCTCGCGATTTGGTTGGAAGAAATCGGGGTGATTGGTCCAGCTAACGGCAATAAGCCACGTGACGTAATGATTAAATCTCTAGAAGAATTCGATCAATTAGCCAATAGCTAAAATTACAACAGGATTATGCTGAAATAATCCTGTTTTTTATTGCTTTTTTCTGCATTCTCATATATAAACATAATTAGAAAGGATTATATTTTTTATAATTTTTATTTCACTATTATTAATAAATTTTTAGGAGAGAAAAAGTTATCATGAATGATACTAATTTCGAGAATAATGCGGAGATAAATTCCGTACATAGTGAAGCAAAGGCGCAGGGTCATGGCGGATTGAAGGCTATGGCCATATTTTTTGCTATTACTACTTTAGCTTTAGGATGTGGACTAGCCTATGTCTATACTTCGAAGAATAAAGACAACAAGAAGCTGAATGAAGAACTCGTAGAGTCGAAAGAGAAAGTAAAATCTGCGAATGAATCGATCGCAAAGTATGAAGAAGCTACGCAGACTAAAATCACTGACGTAAAGCAGGATAATGTCACGGTGAAAGAGATTGTGAAGCCGATGGCAGTAGACCTCAAGTTTGATAATTTTCTAGATGCATATAAAGCTAAACGCGGAACTGTTCCAATTATTAAATCTGGAAATTTCTGGACAAGCAATAGCGGGAAGTACATTTTTGCTGCAATACAGGCAACCGGTATTTATACCGAAAAAGACGAACATGGTCAGGATATCGAAAAAGTATCAATGGGCGGAGCATATGAAGCCTGGTACCAAGATATTTCCACTGGGATTTGGAATTATGGCTTTGGTGGACATGCACCTGAAGAATGTAGTATGATGCCACAAAAAATCAGGGAAGTCTTCCATGGTGAAAAAGATCAGTCTAAAGCGAATGGTTTTGTCTGTCGCGAAGGTGATAAGTTCGTAGATTTATAAAACATAAAAAACAATACAGGATACATTATGGAAGAAAATAATTTCAACGCAGGCAATAATTACGTTCACAGCGAACCAACCCCAGTGAAAAGTGGTTCAGGCCTCTCAAAAGTTCTAGCAATCTGTTTTGCTATTACTACAATCGCCTCAATGGCCACGCTAGCCTATGTCTACACTTCAAAAAATAAAGATACTAAAAAACTAAACGAAGAACTTGTGGAATCCAAGGAAAAGGTAAAATCTGCAAATGACTCTATCGCAAAATACGAAGAGGCCACACAGACTAAAATCACCGATGTGAAGCAGGATAATGTGACGGTAAAAGAGATTGTGAAACCGATGGCATTCAAGGCAGATTGGGAGATCTTTAAAGAGAAGTTAAAAAAAGAAACCATGGATACTACCCCGTATTATAGTGAAGTTACAAAGCACAGATATCAATACACATTTAACACAGCCTCAATTACTGATATCCAAACTTCCAATAATGGACAATATCTAGTAGCTCGCGGATCATTGAGTAAATTAGGCCACTTTGACGGAAACACTGAGGATGGTGCTTATATGGTATTTGATGAGCCTCTTGGAATCGGTAGTGCTGGTCCTGCTACTTTCTATAAGGCTATTCCTTCTGGCGAATGGAAAATATTACAACCATGGAATCAGATTCCAGAATGCAACAAATTAACCGATGAGGAAAAAACAATTTTTCACGATTTAACATATAACACTACATACAGTAAAGACATTCACTTTAACTGTGTTACAGACAAAAATGAATCAGTAAATATTTAACAAATACTAAAAAAGAGCCTCGTAAGGGCTCTTTTTTATATCGTGATTTTTACTTTTATAGTAATTAAACATGTTTAACAATAAAAATAACGCGGACAGGCCGCGCTATTTTTATTTATTCTCTTATTGCTCGACACGCTTCATCGAGAGGGAGAGACGGCCCTTGTCGTCGATAGCTTCGAGGCGAACTTTTACTTCGTCACCCAACTTCAAGACATCTTCCACTTTTTCGACGCGCTTGTCAGAAATTTGTGAAATGTGAAGCATTCCATCGATACCTGGCATGATGTTGACGAAGGCACCAAAATCTTTGATATTAACGACCTTACCGGTGTAGATTTTACCAACTTCAGGTTCTTCGACAAGAGATTTGATCCATTCGACGGCACGTTCGATTTTGGCATCATCTGTACCAGAAACCGTAATGAGACCAGAATCATCGATATCAACCTGAGCGCCAGTTTCGGAGGTAATCTTGTTAATCATTTCCCCACCCTTACCGATGACAGCGCCGATTTTATCCTGCTTGACCATTAATTTTTCAATACGCGGAGCGTATTCAGAAAGCTTGGCACGCGGAGCAGGAAGAATAGATTTCAAATGTTCCAAGATGAACATACGGCCAGTATGAGATTGGCTAATCGCCTGCTCGAGAATCGAAACTGGCAGACCGTGGACTTTCATATCCATCTGAAGAGCAGTAATACCATTCTCAGTACCAGTGACCTTAAAATCCATATCACCAGCAAAGTCTTCGGCATCCATAAGATCGGTAAGAACGTGTGGAGTTTCACCGTCGAGCATCAAACCCATAGCTACACCGGAGACTGGGCGCTTGATTGGCACACCAGCATCCATGAGAGCTAGACAGGAAGAACAGGTAGCGGCCATTGAGGTGGAACCGTTTTGAGACATGATTTCAGTAACAGAACGAATCGCATATGGGAATTCTTCCTTATCTGGAAGCACTGGGATAAGTGCGCGTTCGGCAAGATAACCGTGGCCAATTTCACGACGACCTGGAGCACCAATACGGCCAGTTTCACCGACAGTATAGCTTGGTGCATTATAGTGGTGCATATAGCGACGAGTACCATCAGTAACTTCCATGGTGTCGACAAGCTGAGAATAGGAAAGTGGAGCGAGAGTGACAATATTCATGGCCTGAGTGAGACCGCGGGTAAAGAGAGAGGAACCGTGCACGCGTGGCAAAATACCAACCTGCGAACTGAGTGGACGAACTTCATCCAATTTACGACCGTCTGGGCGAACGGATTCTTCGACGATGGCGCGGCGGACTTCGTGATGAATTGCAAGTTCAAAGGCATCGTGATAGGCAGATTGAAGATTGGCAACATAGTCAGCAATTTTTTCTTCATCAGTTTCACCCTGACCAAGCTCGAGCGCAAATTCAGCATCCATCTCAGCACGGAGTTCATCGGCGGCACGCTTACGATCGAGAACGTTACCACGAATCTTAGTGCCGAGTTTACCATCTTCGCCGACGAAGTGAACCTTAGTCCAAGCATCAACTTTTTCCTGAATGGCTGGATCTGGCAAGGCTAATTCGAATGGTTTTTCGATAACATTTAGTTCGGCCTTCAAGGCTTTTTGAAGCTCGAGAGCTGGCTGAACCATCTCAACGGCCCAACGCATTGCATCGATAATGACTGATTCAGAAACTTCGTTCGCACCAGCTTCCACCATCATCACCTTATCATCCTTCACGGCAACTACAAGGTCGAGATCAGAAGCTTCGCGCTCTTCAGGGCTCAAGAAGGCCTTAAATTCACCATTCACACGACCAATGCGTACACCGGCGATTGGCCCGTCGAAAGGTACGCCGGCATTCATCAAGGCTGAAGAAGCAGCCACCATGGCGACCATATCAGGACGGAAGCTTGGATCCATCGAGAGAACAGTGGTCACTACCTGAACTTCTTGACGATAGCCTTTCGGGAAGAGAGGGCGAATTGGGCGATCGATCAAACGACCGACCAGAATAGCCTCGTCGGCTGGCTTACCTTCACGCTTAATAAACTTTGAACTAGAGATTTTACCTGAGGCATAGAACTTTTCTTCGTAATCAATCGAGAGCGGGAAAAAATCTTGCACCACCGGTTTTTCACTGACGACCACGGAGCCGAGCACCACAGTATCACCATAGGTAACAAGAACCGAGCTGGTAGTGCGAAAACCGACGCGATTAACTTCAATCGTGAGCTTCTTACCACAAAAATCTCTCGACAAGCTAAAGGTTTGCTTGCCAGTAGGGTTGATAATATCCATATTTTCCTTTCTGGGAAAACACCAGATAAGTGCTTTGAAGGTTTCAGAAAACTTATCCGCCGTCTTCCCGCTTATAACTATTCAATTATAGCACAAATGGCGAGTTTTAGGGTGCTTTGGTAGCTCATCAGAGGTGAAATTTGCATTTTTATATCGTTTATGTTACAATAGAGTTGTTACTTGCGGCCCGTATGTATATATGGCGCCACTGAATGCACCTTACGAAAAGGAGTGTAAAAATGATCAACACCGATACGAATGCAGTATTGAATTTTGAAGAAGATTCAAATGAAGATGGCCGGGATAACCCAGCTAACGAATGGAAATTGGTAGTTTCAAAAAAGAAGCTGCCCAATAATCATGGGAACGCAAAATTCAAAAACAAGCATCAGAGAAAATCCTGGACTAATGTCGATCACAGAGAAGTCTACATTGAAGAGCAGCTATCCAAGGAAATTGAGCCGAACTACGATCCAATCGATGCGGCAAAAATTTCTTACCCAATCGCCATCATTAAGGGTAAATTACCGGAGGAAAAACGCATGAGACTCGACAAGAATGGCGTGCCGTGTGGCAAAGTAGAGGTGACGCCTTTTGTAGAAGATTTTTGGCTTCCTTATAAGAAGCAAATCAGACTCGACAAGAATGTCGATATTGCGATAATTCACTACCCCTTCAAATATAATGGGCAGTGGTACACAAAAATCTGTTTTCAGCTGAATAATCTCTACGATGAGCCGGTATTAAATAATGGTTCTGGTTACTTATATCAACAGTTAACCAAAAGAGATAAACAGGTGAATCTCTTCGAGAGTCAAAATGATTCCAGCAAGGTTAAGATGACCTACGTGGCACCATCTGAACTTGATGAGTTCATTAAGGAACTTAGACAGATGTCCCCTAATCATCGAGCTGAACGGCTTGTACGTAAAACCGTACGCCCGACAACGGAAGAAATCGAAAAGATAGTATGCGATGCATCGCTACACTGTGCTAGAAAGCTTCTGGCGGAATACATTAAATCCACCGGAAGAAAAGACATTAAATTTGTGACGTACAGCGCTTGCAAATCCAACGAGGATAGGATATTAAAAGAGCTGGAGGAATCTGGTCAGATTAATCTCTAAAATTATCTATGTTTCTAAATAAAATGATATTTCTGAACACATGAGATTTTGTAACTACACACCTTTAATTTTATTCGAGGAGAGCTTTAGAAGTTCTCCTCTTTTTCTTGGCTTGATTTTGATGGATTCTTAGACACAAAAAATACCCCCGAGGGGGGGTATTAATTATTTACGTAGACCGAGTTTGGCAACTGTTGACTTGTAAAGCTCAAAATCAGTTTTCTCGAGGTACTTCAATAGACGTTTGCGGCGACCTACCATTTGCATGAGTCCGCGACGAGCCATAAAGTCGTGCTTATTCACCTTTACGTGCTCAGTCACTTCTTTGATACGCTCAGTCAAGATAGAAACTTGCACCTCTGGAGAACCCACATCTTTTGCATTGCGAGCAGTGGCTTGAATGGCCTTAGCTTTGTTCTCTTTTGTAATCATATTGGTGCTATCTTAACATAAGAGAGCAGGAATTTCAAGAGGTTGGATTTATTTTTCTAAATTTTCCGCCATAAAATTGTCTAAGGTAACCGCGTCCTCAATTTTATATGGGCCGACTTGAATACGTCGAAGCGCCGTAAGGTAGGCAGAAGTGCCGAGTGATTTTCCGATATCCTCGCCCAGGGTGCGAATATAGGTACCAGAAGAGACGTGAGTGCGAATTTTAAGTGTAGGATATTGATAATTGAGAATTTCTAGAGCATAGATTTCCACCTGGCGGGAGGGCATTTCAACCTGCTTCCCTTCACGAGCTAATTGATAGGCACGCTTACCGTTAATTTTAATGGCGGAAAAGGCAGGGAGAGTCTGAATAATTTGACCAAGGAAATTTCGACAGACCGTTTCAACCTCTTCTCTAGTCGGAATTCTCGTCACCTCATGAGTGGTAATTTCACCCTCGGGATCACCGGTGGTACTGGATTTGCCAAGCTCGATAGTGGCCTCATACCATTTATCAAGCTTCAAAAAAGTGTCCGAAAGCTTAGTAGCCTTATGAGTCAAAATAATTAAGAGACCGGTGGCGAAAGGATCAAGAGTACCAGTGTGACCGACTTTTACCTTCTTCCCCTCCTGCTCACTAAGCTTTCGACGAATCCGAGCAACCACGCCAAAAGAAGTCATCTGGTCTGGCTTATCGATTAATAATATATCCGGATTTTGACGCGGATCGAGATTAATGGATGGTTCTGGATTTTCGGTATGAAGATTGGTCTGAGGTAAGTTTGGTTCTGAGTTCATTTTTACATTCCTGGAATATGAAAGGCGGTTGGGTCAATCTTAGCTGGTGCTGGTTCAGTTGGCTCTTCTGGTGAGAAAATCGCAGCTGGTTCGGCGATTGGAGCGGCGACTGGAGCGTTAGTGTCTACTGGCTGAGAAATCAGCGGCGACTCTGAAGCAAAAGTACGGAGTGGTGGTTCGGCTGGAGCCTCTACTGGAGCTGGGGCCGGAGTCGATACTGGATCTAAATCGCCAGGAATCGGGCTGGAAGCTACTGAGTTAATTGGGGACTGATTTAACTGGGCAGCCTCAGTGGCAGCAGTAGCCTGAGCGAAGAAATCAACATCTGGAGTCGATGGGGCCTCTGGTGGCATCGGTGGCATCGGTGGCATTAAGTCGACTGGCACTGAATTAACAAATGCTTGGTCGTTATCTAGTGGTTGATTTGGCATAGAAGCAGCATCAAAAATCACTGGAGCTGGTGGAACTGGAGGCATTGACTGCATCGGTTCCATTGGTTGTACTGGTGGTACTGGCGCCATAGGCTGTACTGGTTGCGTAAATTGAACTGGCTCTACTGGAGCGACCATTGGCGTAGGCTGCATTGGTTCGACATATGGCATGGATTGAGCTTGAGAGACTGGAGCAGTAAATTGCATCGATTGGATAGGCGAAACTGGTTCAGAATACTGCGTTGGTTGAACGAACCGGGTTGGTTGGGTTGGCTGAACTTGTTGGATATGCTGGGCTGGCTGGACTGGAGCAGTAAATTGCATCGGTTGCTCTTGTGGAATTGATGCGACAAGTGGAGTCGGCTGAGTAAATGGAGCTGTTTGGGCAAGTGGAGTTGGTGTAGCAAGATTTTGTGCAAAATTAAGTGGCGGAGTCGGCATGACTGGCGCCTGGTAATTTGGCGTTTCATTAGTGTAGTTTGGTTGAGGTAGACTAGGCTCTGGGTTTTGGATGAAATTATTTTCCATCACGGCCGAAGCTGCGGCGGCGGCAGGATTAATTGGAGCCTGATAAACTGGAGCTTGCTGAGGTTCAAGAGACTGAGGGATTGGAGCCGACTGAGACTCGATTGTCTGAGGTGCGGACGTTGGCTGTGATTCGAAAGACTGAGAGACTGGAGCTGGTTGAGAGACTGGTTGAGGTTCAAGAGATTGAGTAACCAGAGTTGGTTGAGATTCAAGAGGTTGACCATCAAGTGTTTGATTAGGATTTGGTTCAATTTCAATATAATCAAGCGGACTATCGGAAACCGGAATGGACTCTACGGGAGCTGAATCAGCTGTGACAGCTGGGGTAGCTGGAACAGCAGGGTTTAATGGGGTGGCAGGAGTAGCAGCGATAACAGACGCTTCTGGTACTTGGACTCCGTTCGAGACTTGAGCTTCGTTTGAGGCTTGAGTTTCGGCTGGAGTTTTAATTTTCTCCATAATTTGAGAAGAAATTAATTGCTGATTGGCGCCAAAAGACATCAATTTGGAGGCAATCGACATAGTATTTGACGAGGTGCGTGGATTAGAAAAATGATCCGTAGAGGCGACAATACCAGTGAGTAGCGCGGTTGCAACTTGTTCACTAAAACTGGCTAGTCCAAGTCTATCAGCTAGGCCCACAATCATTTCAGAAATAGAGGATACATTAGAGTCCTGCCACTCAAGTTCAGCAAAACGGCCTGGAGTATCGACGGTGAGGTTAATTGCAGTGGCATCGTGCATAATGCGACCATATTCGGAAAGCGCTGGGTCAATTTCATCACCAGAAATGACATTGAAACAAATTACTAGATCAACATTATAGTCACCGTGAGACATACTGAGGTCGGCTTGACCAATGGTAGCCTTGTACGGCGTAACATAAACCTTAACGAAATCACCTTCGATTTTATAGCTAATATGATCAACCTTATCCTTACTGAGGGCGATAATAAAATCCTGCAAACTATTGGTGGTTTTTTCGAAGGTTTCTTCTGGTTTCAAAAATTGCAAAACATTTGGCACCTGGCCGGAAAAGATCGCCGTAACATGCTTGCGCATGGTGTCAAGAATCATGGCAAGACCGAGCGCGGCGGAAATTTCGTCGATATTCGGATTTTTGGAAAGTGCAATCAAAATATTTTCACTGGCTTTGATTTTTTCGACTACACGGTTAGTAATATTACTGATATCATCAAGGGCCGGCAGTTCGCCAGCTTCGGCATTTTTAATGGCATTAGTGACACTACTACCAAGTTTAGGATTAATAGGTGAATTTGAATTTTGATTATTTGTTTGCATTTTTGACTCTTTTCCTCTTAAAATATAACATAATCATCTTGGGGTTGCAAGGAAAACTAACACGGTTATAATAGAGGTATGCCGGAGTTACCAGAAGTTGAAACAATCCTCAGGGGGGTTTTGAAATTTACTAAACATAAATCTGTAGGAAAAGTCAAAATTAGTTCCCTCTCCTCTTTTTATGGACCAAAAGAACTAATCGAAGGACAAAAGATTTTTGGGATGCGCCGATTTGGCAAGGCCTTGATTTTTGATTTCGAAAATGGCGTCTCAATGATGGTGCATCTGAGAATGACCGGACAATTAATTTATCGAAATCTAGGAACCGAATCTGGTAAAGATTTCGTGAAGATGATTTCGCAAGGTGATTTTAAAACGGAATTGTTCGACAAGGATGGTTTTTCAGGCGGGCATCCTAGCGAAAGTTTTTATGGAGGTTTACCGAATAAGCAAACGCGAGTGGAATTTGAGATTTGCGAAAAAACTGCGGCCGGCGAACTGGAGCAAATCGGTACGCTTTATTTTAATGATCAGAGGAAATTTGGTTTCTGTAAAGTACTAGAAACTAGCGAAGTTATGAATGAACCTTTTATCAAGAAGCTTGCCAAAGAGCCGTGGGATATGACAGACGAAGAGTTCAAAAAGAATTTGATGCGACATAAAAAAGCCTTGATTAAGCCGACGATTCTAGACCAAACAGTAGTTTGTGGATTGGGTAATATTTATGCCGATGAATCGCTTTATTTTGCTAAAATCCACCCAGAGCGTATCGTAGAAAGTTTGACCGATGAAGAAATTCATAAGCTTCTGATTGGTGCGCGCACAGTCATGCAGGATTCGATTGATTCAGGCGGTAGCACTATGGCGACTTATGTGAAGGCGGACGGCACGAAGGGTGATTATTTAACTAAGTTTGCCAAAGTTTTTCGTCGCGAGGGTGAACCGTGTGAACGATGCGGTACGGAAATTATTAAAATTAAAGTGGCGGGACGTGGCACACACCTTTGTCCATACTGTCAAAAGAAATTTTAGGACCTAAATGATTTATATTTTCGACGGAGAGGATCGCAAAAAAGCTGAACAAAAAGCTCAGATGATTTTGGGGGGAAAAATCGAGATTATCGATGCGGATAATATTGGTCTAGTAGAACTGGAATCGATTTTTCTCGGTGTAACATTTTTTGAGGCGGAGCGTCGAATTTTGATTAAAGATCTGTTTCTGAAAAAAGATTTAGTGGAGAAACTGCCAAACTTAATAAATACGCCACATAAAATTGTTCTACTTGAAACCAAACTTGATAAGCGTGGAGCGGTTTACAAAGAGCTAGTGAAGCTGGCAAAAACTAATTCGGAGATTAAATTCGAAACTTTTGCCGCCGTAGAGCAGACGGTGGATCGCAATGCAGTGTTTCGAATTTTTGATCTAGCCATGACGGACGGTAGACGCGCAGTAAAAAATTTGCAATCTATTGAATCCGATAACGATCCTTATGCGACGATTGGGGCTTGGACGAAAAAGGCCTGTGATTTACTAGAGCGAAATCCCAAAAAAGCCCGGGCGATTCTAAAAGAATTAGCTAAAATCGACGTACTAGTAAAATCGACGGATTTTAGTAAAGAGCCCTGGATATTACTTGAGGGATTATTACTGAGGATTCCTAATCTTTAAAATTAATTTTCAGATTTTAAGATTTTAAGGTTTTCCGATTTTCAGATTTGAGATTTTTGCACAAAAAAGACCTCCGGAGAGGTCTTTTTACTAAGCAGCCTTTTTGGTGGTCTTCTTAGCGGTTGTCTTTTTAGCGACAGTCTTTTTTGCAGTAGCCTTCTTGGCGGTAGCTTTTTTAGCGGTGGTTTCAGCCTTGACACCATTAGAGGTCTTAGCAATTTTCACCAAGCTAGCCTTACGACGAGAAGCGGTATTCTTCTTGATGAGGCCCTTCTTAGCAGCCTTGTCGTATTCAGATTGAGCTTTGGAAAGATTTTCAGCAGTTGGGTTAGCTTTGAAAGCTTTAAGAGCGTTCTTGATGAACTTCTTAATCTGTTGATTCTTTGCAGTGCGTTTGACTGCTTGACGAGCTGCCTTTTTTGCAGATTTAATAATCGGCATTATAGTTTCCTGTTTAAAACGATTTAATGATTAATATACTTGTGAAATATTATACATGATTTTCATAGATTGTAAAGATGGGGGCCGGAGACTATAATAAAAATATGAACATTTTAGAATCGACCGTCTTAGGTCTTGTACAAGGTATTACTGAATTTATTCCGGTGTCTTCCTCTGGACATCTCGAAATCACACAGCGCATTTTGGGTGCGGGCGGACGCGCGGAAGATTTTCATTTCTTTTTGGAATTAATTAATTTTGGTACGCTTTTTGCGTTACTTTTCTATTACCGCCAAACGATTTGGGAAATTTTGCAACGTGTATTTGTAAAAAAAGATTATAAACTGGCACTCAATATTTTAATCACTTCGATTCCAGCTGGCATCATCGGCTTAATACTTTCAAAATTAATCGAAAAATTACCATTCTTCTCGAGCCTCGCTACGATTGGTTTTGCAATGGGATTTGTCGGGCTAATCATGATTTTTGTGAATAAATTACCACATTTATCGAAACTAAAAGATGAAAACGAATTAACTCCAGGCCGCGCTCTAGCGATTGGCTTAGCGCAAACTTTCGCTTTGATTCCTGGGGTTTCACGCTCTGGTTCGACCATTATCACGGGTCGCGTAATGGGGCTTGATTCGAAGTCAGCGGCTAAATATTCTTTCTTGGCAAGTCTGCCAATTATGATTGCAGTCTGTGGTAAATCGTTACTTTCGAGTTCATCAAGAGCTTATATTACCAGTAATTTAGGCATGTTTTTACTTTCAAACTTAGTAGCTTTTATTTCTGGTTTAATTGCACTACAAATCGTAATGAAGTACTTCAAGAAAGAAAATTCAATCCCAAGCTTCGGTATTTATCGTGTGATTTTATCTCTTGGAATTTTCGCCGCACTACTACTCTTCTAAAATATTCTGCCTAGAAAAAATCCGGCATATGGCCGGATTTTTTATTTGCTTTGATTTTGATTTTGAAGTCGGATTTTAGTTTGCTTCTATTCCTCGTCCTCTACGATTTGAAGGTGGGCTTCTTCGAGCTGGATTGGATCGACGAGGGATGGCGAACTCATCATGAGATCGACACCAGAACCGTTTTTTGGGAAGGCTACAATGTCACGAATATTTTTATTATCGTTTAGAACCATGAAAATACGCTCAATACCAAAAGCACAACCAGCGTGAGGAGGGGCGCCGAATTTGAAGGCATTTAACATACCACCAAAACGTGCTTCGACGTATTTTTCATCATAACCGAGAATACCGAAGACTTTATACATCACTTCTGGACTATGATTACGTACGGCACCAGAGCAAATTTCAAAACCGTTCATCACCATATCGTATTGATCGGCGACAATGGCAAGTTTTTCGGCATCAGTTTCAGCTGTTTCGAGTGCCTTGAGCCCACCTTTTGGCATAGAGAATGGGTTGTGACCGAAGTCTAATTTGTTTTTGCCTTCATCCCATTCATAGAATGGAAAATCCACAATCCAGCAAAGTGCGACAACGTTATCATCCTTCAAATTAAAGTGATCAGCAAAGGCGATACGAAGTTGACCGAGAACCTTATTAACTTTTGAGAGTGAGTCAGCGCCGAAGAAAACCGCATCACCATTTTCCGCACCAGTGAGTTCCTTGATTTTAGCTAGTTCTGTTTCGGTGAGGAATTTAGCAATTGGACTTTTCACTTCATCATTTTCATAGATGATGTAAGCAAGACCACCCGCACCAAGCTTACGAGCTTTTTCAGTAAAATTATCAATTTGAGAACGCGAAAGGGTGGCGCCATTTTTCACACAAATAGCCTTGACGGATTCAGTTTGGAAAACTTTAAAACTAGTGTCTTTCAAAGCTTCTTTCAGATCGATTAATTCCATACCATAACGGAGATCTGGCTTATCGACACCAAAACGATTCATAGCTTCCTGATACGGAATACGTGGAATTTCTTCTGAGAGTAATTTCTTGTGAGCAAAATCGGTAACCAAAGATTTAATCAATGGCTCCATAGTGGTGCGCACCACTTCACCCTCTTCGACGAAAGACATCTCGAGATCGAGCTGATAGAAATCACCGTATAGACGATCGGCGCGTGGATCCTCATCGCGAAAACATGGGGCGATTTGATAATAACGAGGAATTCCACCAACCATTAAAAGTTGCTTGAACTGTTGGGGAGCTTGAGGTAAGGCATAAAACTGTCCTGGACGAAGTCTGGATGGCACAAGAAAATCACGTGCACCTTCTGGGCTGGAGTTAGCTAGAATTGGCGTAGTGACTTCGATAAAATCGTGGGCTTCCATATAATCACGCATGAAGTGATAAAATTCAGCACGACGACGAAGCGTCTGTAACATACTTGGACGACGGAGATCAAGATAACGATATTTAAGACGAAGCTCTTCGCCAGATTCCACACCGTCATCATGGGTATTAACCGGCAAAGGTTCAGAGCGATTTAAGAGTTCCAATGTGTCGACCACTAATTCAATGTCGCCCGTAGCAATATGAGGATTACGAAGAGCAGAGTCGCGCTCACGAATTAGACCAGTAGCCGAAATGACAAATTCATCGCGCAAACTTTCGGCGATGGCAAAATTTTCAGCATTTTCTGGGGTAATCACTAGCTGAATAATCCCCTCGTGGTCACGTAAGTCAATGAAGATTAACCCACCGTGATCACGCCTAGAATTTACCCAACCAGAGACTGTAACATGTTGATTGATTTGTTGTTTTAGTTCTCCAGACAGTTTTCTCATAATCTCTATTATAACATAATAAACCAGTCAACTTTTCAAATTATAGAATCAAGAAAAATATCGCTGGATAGCGATATTTATCCTCAAATATTAATCCTTAAAATTGAATTTTGACTATTCAAGACTAATATTCGATATACTCTTGCCATGGGGCAGGAGGAATTTTCGACTTTTTGCGCGAAGATTCACGTTTAAGTCTACGCATATTTACGAATGCATCTCCTTAATAATCATTGCACACGACCTAGCCCCCACCAGCCACCGAGTGACTAAAAAGTGCAATAGACATTATTTTATCAAATATTTTATTTTTGGCAAATTTTAGGCATTGACAAGCACTTTGAAGACGCTTATGGCTATTGACAAATATAGCTAAATTATTGTTTTATATTTATTTTCTGGATTAAATATGATATAAATTAGGCATGGATGAGATTAACCTCGGAGAAATGTTTGCCTATTTTAAGGCTAAGCTCCATATTCTACTGATAATTTTTGCCCTAATTTTTGGATTAGGATCTTTTTACGTATTTTTTATGCAAAAACCAAAATACGAAGCGACCGCTACGGTGATTGTAAGCTCAGATAAATCCAATGCGAATCTGCCGGGTGAAGTTGCAACCAATAAAAACCTGATTGATACTTACACGCAAGTAGTCAAATCACACCGTGTGCTCGACAAGGTCAAAAATGATATTAATATCGAGAAATCTTATGATGAGATGTTAAAAATGATCGAAGTATCGGCGATTAAAGGTACGGAAATTATTAATATTACCACGACGGACCGCGACGCAGAATTCGCCACGAAGATGACTAACAAAATCGCCGAGCATTTCGTAAAGGAAATCGCCAAGATTTATAATGACCGCAATATTAATGTACTCGACTCAGCGGTCACCCCGACGGAACCGGCAAATATTAAGATTGTGCGCCAAGAAATTATAGCTTTTGCGGCAGGTCTAATTGTCAGTGTTTCAATTCTCTTCTTAGTATTCTATTTTGACCGCTCAGTGAAGACGAGCGAACAAGTCGAAAGTCAGTTGCATTTGCCAGTGATTGGTAAAATCCATATGATTGACGCAGAAAAAGAACGCCTAAAACGCCGCCAACACGCCTTAGCTCTAAAGGCAAAGAAAGAAGCTAAAGAGGATGACTCAGCAGAAAATGCAGAGAACAACGAAGAAATTTCTGAAGAAGATTTAAGTAGTGAATTGATTCTAAAGAATAATCCAAAATCTATTATCAGTGAAGACTTCCGCACCGTACGCACTAGCCTAGATTTTAGCTTAGTTGGCAAAAACAATAATTCCCTCGTATTAACCAGTACCGCACCAAATGAAGGTAAAAGTTTTGTTTCCGCAAACCTGGCAATTGCTTTTGCCAATACTGGTAAAAAAGTACTCTTGGTCGATGCCGACATGCGCCTGGGTCGTCAACACGAAATTTTCGAGCTCTCTAACCAAGCTGGCCTCTCGAATCTACTAGTCGAAACCGCCGGCGACCGTCTACGTAAATACGTTCAGAAGACAGATATCGAAAATCTTTCCGTAGTCACTCGTGGTATAACCCCACCGAACCCAGCAGAGCTAATCGACTCGAAGCAGATGGAAAAATTCATTGCCACAGTAAAATCAAAATATGATTATGTCATTATCGACTCGGCTCCGGTCTATAACTTGGCTGACTCTCTAATTATCTCCAAGAAGGCCGATCGTACCATGATTGTTTGCCGTGTAAACAAAACTAATATCGATCACGTAAAAGATGGCTTGAAATCTCTCCAAGCAATCGATGCCAATGTGGCCGGCGTGATTCTCAACCAAATCCCTCTAGAAAAACGTACGGGATATTATAATCAATATTATCTATAAATATAAAAACAGGAGGTGGCATGATTGACACGCATCTGCATATCTTGCCGGGAATTGATGACGGTAGTCGTGATTTTCAGGAAAGTATTGCGATGGCCAAAAAACTAGTCGCACTCGGGTTCACTGGTGGCTTTACTACCTCCCATTTTATTCCGAATAGCGATCAGCTCGCGGATAATAAAACCAAGTCACGTCTACGCAAAGAACTGCAAAAACAACTAGACGAGCTGGGGATCAAATTCAAACTTTACCCGGGTAATGAAATCTATGTGGATCCAGAAATGGTGAAATATATGCAAGAAGATCAAGCGTCACTACTAGGTGAAACCACTAAGCTAAGTACGGACGCCGTGAAAAACAAAAAGAAGAAACATTATGCGCTTTTCGAGGTACCATTTATGACTGAGGTAGGCTATCTACGTGAAGTAATTTTTGAAATGAAGAGTCAAAATATTGTGCCAATTTTAGCTCATCCGGAACGTTACGAATTCTTGCAAAAGAAACCAGAAAAGGCCTTGGAGCTACGCAAGATTGGCGTGAAACTACAATGCAATATCGGAAGTATAACTAAACAATACGGACTGAAGCCTGCCAAAACCATGAAATATCTTCTAAAACACGGCCTAGTGGATTTTCTCGGGACCGATGCCCACCATGCAGATGGAAGCGTCTTCGAAAAGTATGAAAAAGCTTGCAAGAAAATTAGTAAGATTATTAGCGGGGAAGGCTTGAAGAAGCTACAAGAAAACAGCCTCTCGATTAACCATTAAAATAACTTCCCGCAGGAAGTTATTTTTTAAGCTTAGTTCTAAATGTGGACTAAATTCTTTGGTTTTAGAAGAGTGATCCGGTGCCACGAATTTCACTTTGAAGATTCAAGTACTTACGATAAATTGCTTGATGTTCTTGAACTGCCTTAGTATAAGCTGCGTCTTCAAAAGGTAGAATCACGAAGTAAAGTGGAGAATTCTTCCCACCACAAATTTCTTTCGTGTCACCATAAGCAAGAGTACTTGGAATATGTAATTCGCGGACACCGCCAAGTTTAGCGCCGACTAAGCCATCCGACCAACCGGTAATTAAGCTGCCAGAACCAGTAACATCAAGTGGGTCCTTCAAGGATTTTGGATTATTATTATCATCGAAAGATGAATCAAACACAGACTCATCGGAGCACCAACCGAAATAATAGGCGAGATATTTACTCTCTTTTTCAAGAGTAGCGCCAGTACCAACCGTGAGGTCGATAGATTTTAAGCCATCATTTTGAGCGCGGGAAACATTGTAGGATTTAATATTACTACGAGCGGATTTGAGAGTCTCAAAGTATTTATCATTAAGCGCTTTCACGGCATTATCTTTATCTTTTTTCTTCTCATCTAGCTCCTTAGCCAGAACCTTAAGCTCAGCGTTTTGCTCAGCCGTACCTTTTTTACTCTTTTCGCCATTCAAGACAATCAAGGCATAAACCATAATTGTGGAAACGAAGAGTAAGACTGCAATAAAACCGATAATAATGCGTTGTTTAGTGCTAGTACGTAAACTTTTTTCGTCCATATTGTTACCTAAATAATTTCTCCACCAATTTTTTCTAATGATTTGCTAATACTGTTCATTATAGCAGAGATTTCCTCAGAAAGTAGGGTCTTCTCAGTGGAGGCAAAGTTCAAATGGAAGCTAAGATTTTTCGTATCCGAACCTTCAGCTTGATAGATTGAGGTAGCCGTGAGATGGAAAATTAGAGATGGTTGGTGCTTCAAAACTTCGAGAATGGCATTTTCAACTGAGGCGAACGCCTTATCTTCTGAAATTTTAACTGTAAGGTCACGATTAACGGCTGGGAAACGACTAAATTCCTTAATACGCTTGTCGGAAGCTTTTTGACCCAGCAAGGCTTCGAGATTTAATTCCAAACTGGAAACCTCCTTCAACTTTAGAGCGGTTTTGACGGAATTTTTCAATTCACCAAGGCAACCAATTTGGGTGCCAGAAAGAAGAATTTTAGCGGCACGTTTTGGTTCGAAATAACCCGAATCTTCACCGTCGGTAAAGGCTTGGATTTCAAAATTCAGACCGAGCTTATCAGCGAGATTTTCTAAGATTTGCTTAGAATAATAATAGTCCGCAGTGGAAACTACCGCCAGATGATGTTGCATTTTCGGAGTTTGATCAGAATTTAAGCCGAGAGATTTTCTAGTAATTTGATTCATTTCGTAAAGCGAAAAATCAGCAAAACCGGCTTTTTGATTCTCGCGAACCTTCTCAAGTAGGCTTGGCGTGATAGAAGTACGGAAGAGCTGCAGCTCAGGTGAAATGGAGTTGGTGATTTCATAAGCATCTTCAGTATTTTCACCGACACGTTCAAGTAATTTCTTGGAAATGAAACTATAAGTCAAAACTTCATTGAACCCGAGCTCAAGTGAAAGAAGATTCCTTAAAGTAGTTTTTAACTCAAACAAGACATTCTTTTCGGCGCCAATAAATGGACGGACCGGTAGACTGAGTGGTAAATTATCAAAGCCGAGCAAACGACCGACTTCCTCAATAATATCTTCCTTGATATGAATATCAGTACGCCAAAGTGGAGCCGTGACCAAAAGATTTTCCGAATCAGAAACCACCCTAAAACCAACATTTTCAAGAGTTTGAGTCATCAAAGCCTCGTCGTAGTTTGAGCCGAGAAGTTGATTAATCTCAGAAACTTTCACGGCGACCTGAATTTCAGATAAATCCTGTTTCAAAGAGTCGGCAAAACTAAGTTCAGCACCTGACTTCACGCCGAGTTTAGCTAAACAATCTTTGATGGCTGGAATAGTATTGACGGCTGGCTGACCCTTGGTAAAGCGGGTGATTGCTTCCGAAAAAATACCGTGTGCCATCTGAGTTTTACGCAAATTATAGAGGCTAAAAGTAGCGGATTCAAGCAAGATGCGGGTGGTCGAGGCGTCGATTTTGGTCGATTCCCCACCCATGGCGCCAGCTAAGGCGACCGGAATGTCGTTCGAAGTAATCACGATATCATTGGAATTTAATTCAATAGTTTTGCCATCAAGTAAAGTCAAAGTTTCACCAGAGCGCGCCGCACGTACGATGATTTTCGCGTGATTTTGCCCTCCGATTTTAACAAATTTATCATAGTCAAAAGCATGAAGTGGCTGGCCTAGCTCTAACATAGTAAGATTCGTGGCATCGACGATGGGATTGACCGAATTCATGCCAGATTTAGCCAGTAAAACTGAATCTTTCGTCATAGGATAGAGATCAGAAAATTCCGGAGAAACGGGGTTCGCCAGGTTTAGATCGGAGACATTAACTACACAAGCCGAATAGCGGGGACAAAGTTTTTCATCGGCAATTTCAATGGAAATTTCATCAGACAGGCCATCTACAGTTTGATCGAAACTCACGGGTTCAGAGAATTTTTGGCCAAGAATGCCGGAAACTTCACGCGCAAAGCCAATCAAACCAAAAGTGTCTGGACGGTGAGTAAGGGATTTGTTTTCAATATCGAGAATTTTATCATTTAAGTCAAAAACCTCAGCCAGGGCATCACCTGGACGACCAAGAGACTCGTCGACCTCAGCAATATATTTATGATCAGAAGAAAGGCCAAGCTCATCTGGTCCGGCTAACATGCCGAAACTTTCATAACCGCGTAACTTGCGAGCGCCAAGCATGAAATTTTCACCACCAAAAGTATCTGGCACGATGCTACCTGGAGTGAGCCAAACAGCGATAATACCGGCACGAACATTTGGCGCGCCACAGACGATTTGCACGAGACCAGAATCCAGCGTAGAAAACTTCTGATTGAGTTCTGGACCGGCGTCGATTTGACAGAGGTGCAAGTGGGTACCCGGAATATCTTCACAAGTTACAACATTCGCTAGATAGGCACCACGATATTTTTCAGCCATGTCCATCACGCCTTCAACTTCAACGAGACGTGAGCCGATTAATTTTACTAATTCCTCATCGGAAACCGGAATGGATCCGACATATTGTTTGATTTTATTGAGTGAAATAAGCATTAAAATTCCTCCAAAAATTCAAGTTTGGCTGATTCAAAGAAGCGAATATCATTGAGATGATATTTCATAATCACCAGACGATCAATACCACCACCCCAGGCAAAACCGTGGTAGACTTCGGGGTCGATACCGGCAGCTTTTAAGACATTCGGATGAATCATGCCACAACCCATAAGTTCGAGCCAACCGTCGCCCTTGCCACCAAGAGAAGCTGGTTTTTCGACAAGTAACTCTAGGGATGGTTCAGTGAATGGAAAGAAGCCAGGCTGAGTTTTAATACGCAATTTTTCACCATAATAGGTTTCAAAGAAATTCTTCAAGACGCCGAGCATTTCGGACATATTGGCGGTTTTGGAAACAAAGACACCTTCACATTGATAGAAAGTATGTTCATGAGTAGCATCAACATCTTCATTACGGAAAACGCGACCTGGAATCACCACGGCAATCTGGCCATCTTTTTTTAGGTTATCTAACCTCGAAGTGAGTGCACGATATTGCATGGTGGAAGTATGAGCAGGCGGGATAAAACCTTCCTTGGTGCGAAAAGTATCATAACCATCACGGGCTGGGTGACCTTCTGGGAAGTTCAAAGATTCGAACATATGAAATTCATCGTCAAGCTGAGTAGATTCCATGACTTCGAAACCCATACGGGAATAAATATCAATCACGCGGTCGAGCTCAATCATTAAAGGATGGCGACTGCCGCGATGAAAAGTAATTTTCGATTGATTGACGTCGAATGGGGCGGTAAGATCAATCGCTTTCACGGCGGTATTTTGCTTGGCGGCTTCGAGGGCCTTAATTTGTTCGATAACGGCCTGCTTTTTTTGATTCAAAACTTGACCAAAAGCCTTACGCTCTTCGGGAGCCAAGGTCTTCATTTTTGCGTATTCTTCGCCGAGAGATTTAAGTTCGGCTTTTAGCTGTTCCAATTCCATAACTCCTTCTATTATACTCTGTTTTCAGGTGAAGTTGAAGACGAATTGGGAATAAAAAATCGCGCCAATTCGACGCGATCAATGCAGAGTTTTAGAAGAATTTAATGAAGATTAAAGAGATTACTGCGAGGATGATTAATACTGGCCAAAACCAACCAAATTTACTAGTAGCTTTAAGGTCTTTAGCATAATCAGAATCTTCCACCAAGTCAGGATCGCTCATTTTAGCTTGCATCCTGGCATGATTTCGAAGGTCCGCGGTAATTCTTTGAGTGAGATCTGCATTTTTGTCTTGATCTTTTTGTACAATTACGCCCATCTTTTCCTTTCGATATACATTACCATAGTTTATCATATTATGATATAATTTTTTTAATATTATTAAGGAGGTAAAATGGCAAAAAAGACTAAAAAGTCTGCACACAAGCCAAAAACGACTGTGAATACACCAGAGGTAACCGAAATTAAAGAAGAGGTTATCGAGGTCGTCGAAAAAGTTGTCGACGATAGTAAAAAAGCGACTGAGAAGGCTGAAAAGAAAATGACAAAAGAAGTCCTCAAAGTAGAAAAGAAAATTAAGGAAAGCAAAAATCCATTCAAGGGTTTCTTTGCTCGCAAATATCCTGAAGGTGAGAATATTTTAACGATTTTCGAAACTCCACGTATTTGGGGTGCAGTGATCGGTGAAGTAATCGGAACGATGTTCCTCTCAATGCTTCTTCTCACTCTTGGAATCCAACAACCACTTTATATCTTGTTCGGTTTCCTCGCGATTACCTTGGCAGTTTTTGCCTATTCAGGTGCTCATCTTAACCCAGCCACCACAATCGGCATGATGGCAACTCGCCGTGTTTCTGCAATTCGCGGTGTACTTTACATCGTAGCTCAGGTCGTCGGTGCATGGCTTGGTTTATTGATTATCGGCGGTCTCCGCACGGCTAGCGGCGCCAGCGCTGAACTTCCAGCTCTGACCGCAGCAACCGGCAGTGACTTCTGGAAATACATGTTGATCGAATTCGTCGGTGTCTTCACCGTAGCATTCTTCTTCAACCGTGCTCAAGAATACAACCACAAGAAAAGCGCTTTCACCTACGCAGCAATTATCGCTGGTGGTGTAACTCTCGCAGTTCTCTTCTGCTTGATTCTTTCTGATAGCTTCTTTAAGCTTCGCAATAACTTCATCTTGAACCCAGCTATTGCTATCATGTATCAAATTTTCCCAACTTCTGCTGAGAAATTTGACGCTTTGATGGGCACCGTAGCTCTCGAATCTTTGGTTCACATTATCACCCCACTTGTAGCAGGTATCCTTGCCTTCTTCGTGGCAGATGTGGCTAAGGCTCTTTCTGATGACTGCGAATGTGATTGCTGTGAAGAAAAACATCATCACCACCACGATAAATAATCACTGGTAAATAGCAAACAAAAAAAATAAGACTCCTGCTGCGGGTCTTATTTTTATAGATAAATTTCTGGTAGGATTTTTAGTTTTATATTATATATCAAAAAATAGCCCGTGACGGGCTATTTTTCTAGCGCTCTTTTGGGAAGAGTGGAGTAGCTGGTGGAGTGATTTCAGAAGCTGTAAAGATTTCTTCAATTGTAGCGGTGATTGGCAAAAACGGTTTAAGCATGTGATTTACAACCAGAAGTTCATTCACGAGATTAAGTAAAATTTGTTTAGCGGCTTCTGGATCGGTCTTGGCCACGGTCCATGGCTTTTGATCTTCGATATGTTTATTAATTAATTGCACCTGACTCCAGGCATAATCAATGGCGCCAGAGAAGTTAAAATTATCCATCAATTCACGATATTCTGGAGTGAATTCAAGAACCGGCGCGTCCGTGAGGCTGACCTGATTCTTTTTACAAAGAGTGGCTAGACGTTGTACCAGGTTACCGTAGTCATTGGCTAATTCATTATTGTAGGCATTTTCAAATTTTTCCCAAGAAAAATCCGAATCCAGGAAGGTGTCGATATGGCGAGAGAAGAAATAACGGAAAGCATCGACGCCGTGTTTATCCAGTACCTCAATCGGATCCACAACATTACCAATACTCTTGCTCATTTTCGTACCGTTAGCCAAAATAAAACCGTGCGAAAGGAGAGTCTTCGGAAGAGGCAGGCCGAGGCCAAGTAAAATCGCTGGCCATAAAATAGCATGAAAACGCAGGATGTCTTTACCGACAATACTAACCGTGGCTGGCCAATACTCAGAAATATCCTGGTCTGGATAACCGAGGACGGTAATGTAATTCGTGAGCGCATCCATCCAAACATACATCACCTGTTCTTCATCCCCTGGTACCGGAATACCCCAAGAGAGATGTGATTTTGGACGTGAAATCGAAACATCTGGCGCATCAGCTAGAAGTTTCAAGATTTCATTCTTACGAAATTCTGGCAGGATTTGCATTTCACCACTTTCAATTTTGGCGCGAATTTCGTCCTTAAAATCACTAATACGGAAGTAATAATTTGATTCAGAGAGGCGAATATATGGAGTTTGATGATCTGGGCATACACCCTGATTTTCGGTATATTCTTTTTCCGTGACGAAACTTTCGCATCCCTCACAATACCAACCATCATAACTTGCAGTGTAAATATGGCTTTTGAGCTTTCGCCAAATTTCCTGCACCCGCTTCATATGTTCTGGATCAGAAGTACGGATATAATCTGTGTATTTCACATCAAAACGAGCGATGAATTCTTGGAATTTTTTAGCATTGTCGTCAACGTATTTTTGCGTGTCGATACCAAGAGATTTAGCTTTTTTCTCGATTTTATTACCGTGCTCATCGGTACCAGCCTGGAAACGCACAGAGTTACCTAAAAGCTCCTGGTAGCGTTTATAGATATCAGCAAGTAAATAATCTTCGGCGTGCCCGATATGTGGCAGACCGTTAACATAAGGTATAGCAGTGGTAATATAGATATTTTTCATAATTTCCTAATAATTATAGCAAAAATCAAGTATTTCCTCAATTCAAAAAAAGAGGCCGAGAAGCCTCTTTCAGGATATTTTATTCGGTAATACTACAAGAGAAGCCCTGGAGATTTTGAGTAGTGAGAACATTATTAATCGAAAGATCAAGTTTGCCATCAGAGTCAGCGGTAGCGAAACTTTGATTTTTAAAATCATCAGTCTTCTGATAGGCTTCGAGGTCTTCCGATTTTACAGTGACCGAAAGAGAGACGATTTTACCATCTAGGCCAGAGGTGATAGTCTTGTGATTTTCGGTCTTTTCGGTACGACCATTATTTTCCGTGAGTTGATTCTCAGAATCAATGGCTTGCTTGGCGGTTTTAGCGGCCTCAGTGGAGCTAAATTCATAGACCGTACGAATCTCAATACTGGATAAGGAGTCGTGACTGTAAGTAAAAATCTTGGTGATTTCGCCAGAAGCGGCATTATATTTAGTACGATTCTCTTCGGAAACTTTGGTGGCGCATTCGAGAATTTGATTTTCATTAGCAACAACGGTATTTTGATTATTGGCACGAGAAGATTTTTTCGGCTGACTTCCCAAGGCATTAATCAAGAAGATAGCACCAAAAATGACAAAAATACCGGCAATGGCAATAATGGCAATCACTTTAGGGTCGAGCTTGAACGGCTTCTTCTCAGGATTTTGCGCCTTAGTGGCTTCTTCGTTTTTCTCTTTTTCGTAATCATGGTAAGAAACCGCACTACCGATAGAACCTGGGACTGGTTCGGCGGCCTTCAAAGGATTTTTCTCTTGATCTTCAAGGAATTTTTCGTGTTCAGTTTTTTCGGCATCTTCTACTTGATCTTCTTTAGTAAAATCGACATCATCAGGAGCTGAATCCTTGGTAGATTCAGCAGCTTTAACCGCCTCGGTATTTTCCGTACCATCCAAATTCATCAGCGGCGAAAGTGGGGTATGACTTGGGGTAGTGAGATTATCAGAATCTTTTGCGGCAGCCGAAGTAGTGGCAGTTTGATTCATAGAAGAAGCAAAATCAGCAGAGGGGGCGATAGTGACAGGTTGGTTAGAATCAGCAGGACTGGCGTCTAAATTACTTAGGTCAATCGCAGAGGATACCTCAGAAGCTTGATTCGAAGAATTGGCATTTTCGGTATGATTTTCCGTAGTGTAATTATTCAATTCTTCCATTAAATTGGCAAAGTCTTCGGTGTTGTCCGCTTGATTCATGAAACATCCTTTTTATGTGATAACTCTTAAGTTTATTCTATCATAAATTAGCGTAAACTTTATCAATAAATCACGATATGTTATAATAATTAGGTGAGTAGTGCTTTCAAAATAGCCAAGACTTATAAGACGCTATATATTTTTAGCGCTTTTTTGCTAGTTTTATCTGGTCTAATCTTTGGATTCTCGAGAGTTCGTTCGGCTTTTGCCGAGACTAAAGATCCAGATGCTGGAGAAATTTCGGACATGCATTATGTGACTTTTTTTGCCGACAATAAGACGTTGACGATAAAAACCAATGCTAACACCGTCGAGGAAGCTCTAAAGCGGTCTAATATTGCCGTAGAAAATTACGATAAAGTGGAACCTGCCCGTACAGAACGGATTAATTCTGATAATTATCGCATTAATATTTACCGTGCTAAACCTGTCACACTAAGCGACGGACAGAAGACGGTATTTTTAATGACGGCGACTACTGATGAGAAAGCTCTTTTTAAGGAAGCCGGTTTCAATGTTTATGACGGTGATGTGGTAACTAAGGTGGCGGGGCATGATATTTTGGAGGCTGGACTATCGACAAAATACCGCCTGACTCATAAGGGCGGTCATGAAGTAACTGTGGAAGAAGAAATTCCTTATGAAGAAAAAACTGAAAACGACGCAAGTATGGCAACGGGTCAAACGAAACTTGAGACTATGGGTGAAGTGGGTCGTAAACAATCGGTTTATAAGATTAATATGGTGAATAATGTAGAAGTTTCACGCGAGTTAGTTTCAACTAATATTATCAAGCAGCCAGTCGCTAGGGTAACCAAGGTTGGTAGTAAAAAATCGATTCCACCAGATTGGGAAACTTGCGCAAACTACGCCAGAAGTGCGGGCGTTTCAGAAAATGACCTTTACGTGGCTTTGACTTTAATTATGCGCGAATCAGGCTGTCGTTACGATGCATCGAATGCCGGATCAGGCGCTTATGGTATTCCACAGGCACTTCCAGGCTCGAAGATGGCTTCAGCTGGTAGCGATTGGAAGACCAATCCAGTGACTCAAATTCGCTGGATGATTGGCTACGTGACCGGACGCTACGGTGGCTGGAGTCAGGCCTGGGCTTTCTGGAGCAGCCATCACTGGTACTAGGAGAAAAAGATGTTACAGAACAAAAAATCCCTGGGGCAGAACTGGCTAAAAGATCGCTTCACATTAGAAGAAATCGCCGAAGGTGCAAGAAGTGAAGTAGATTTTTGTGTAGAAATCGGCCCAGGATTAGGGACGCTAACCAGTTCTTTACTGAAGCGATTCCCAAAAGTAGTAGCGATTGAATTCGACGAGAAATTAGCCCACAACTTACCGAATTCCTTCCCTGGCAAAAACCTGGAAGTGATTAATGCCGATGTTCTTGATTTTGATTTTAGTCAACTTGATGGTGATTTTTCGGTGGTAGGAAATATTCCTTACTACATCACTAGCCCAATTATTCGAAAATTATTACTACTCAAAAAGAAGCCCACGAAAATCGTGCTCTTAATGCAAAAAGAAGTGGCGGATCGGATTCTCGAAGAAAAAGGTCGTTTCTCATTCTTAACTTTATTCGTGCAGAATTATGCGGAAGTAGAAGGGGGTATTTTCGTCGAACGAAAACTTTTTACGCCACCACCAAAAGTCGACTCGGCCTCAGTAATCTTTTATCCACGCGAAAAAGCCTTAGCGTCGGAAGAAGTTTTGAAGTTTGTGAAACAATGTTTTGCGAACCCACGCAAAAAACTACAAGGGATGTTGCCACATTTTACCGGACGCAGCCGCGAAGAGATTGTGAAGATTTTTGAAGAACTTGGGCTTGATTTAGATGCAAGACCAGCTAATTTAGATTTATTAGAATACGAAAAATTATTAAATAAGATTAAAGAAAAATAACCTCGGAAAGAAAAAAATAACCACTAGTAGGGTTATTTTTTTAAAAATCGATTCCCTCATCGTCGTAGAAAATATCATCATAGAAAGGATCGAATTTTTTATTTGGCTGAGGCTTTGATTTTGAGTTTTCAGAATAACTATCATAGGAATCAAAAGGATCATCAGTAAAATCATCATCAAAACTTCGACTACGACCGTGATTGAATTTATTGTCGTAGTTGTTACCGAAACTATTATCGGCATATTCGTTAAAGAGATCTGGCTGATAGCCAAGCTCAGCCAGGAAGCGGGATGGCGTATTAAAATTAGACTTACCATGTAGAAACCTCACAGCGGTAAAAGTAAGGAAGAGGCGCTTTTTGGCGCGAGTCACACCGACATAAGCTAGACGACGTTCTTCTTCAATACTATCCTCATCGGAACTCATAGAGCTCGGGAAAAGGCCTTCCTCCATACCAACCATGAAGACTACCGGAAATTCAAGACCCTTGGCCGCGTGGAGTGTCATAAGAGTGACGGAATTATCACGAGTCGATTCGTCAGAAGAAGACATCAGAGCGGAGTCGGCCAAAAAATCCTCGAGCGTATCAAAATCTTTGGTGTTACCGACGAGAGCGTCGAGGTTTTCTTGTCGCTCGGTAGTGGCCGGCGTGCCGTCATCGACGAGGTTAGCAAAATCAAAATAATTAATCACTTCGGTAATAATTTCCGAAGGATTGGCAGTGCGGTCGATAGTCTTGAGGAAATTTTGCAGTCGCAAGAAACTATTTTTGGCCTTACCAGTAAGAACTTGATCAGCCTCCAGGTCCGTCAATACACCATCCAGGCCGAGAGCGAGATAGATTTTTTCCAAGCTGGCTGGACCGATACCAGAAATGATATTTTTAGTAACACGTTCAAAAGAAACACGATCCCGCGGATTCAGAATGAGTCGCAGCACGGCTAAAACATCCTTGATTTCTTTACGATCATAAAAGCGGATGCCGCCGATAATCTTATATGGAATGTCGCGCGAAATCAGGGCTTTTTCCATAGCAAAACTCTGCGCGTTAGTGCGATAAAGCACGGCAAAATCGGAGAAATTACTTACCTCATTTTTGGCATTGGCTAGGAGATTGATGATTTTAAGCGCCACAAAACTAGCTTCCGCCGATTCGTCATTGAGAGCTTGGATCTCCACCTTTTCCCCATCCCCAGATTCGGTAAATAACTCCTTGGAGCTTCTAGTTTTATTATGTTCAATGATTTGCTGGCCAGCCCTCAAAATATTACCGGTACTGCGATAATTTTGTTCGAGCTTGATGACTTTGGCGCCCGGAAAATCAGCCTCAAAGTGCAAGATATTACGAAAATCGGCGCCGCGCCAAGAATAAATCGATTGCCAGTCGTCGCCGACCACGCAAATATTTTGTTCAGGACCGGTGAGTAGTTTAATTAAACGATATTGCACATGGTTGGTATCCTGATATTCATCAATCAAAATGTGGCGGAAACGAGTCTGCCATTTTTGATGGACAGCTGGATTGGTCTCAAAAAGTTCCACAGTTTTCAAAAGCAAATCATCAAAATCGAGAGCGGAAGCGGCGGCCTTAAGCTTTTCATATTCGAAGAAAACTTTGGCAATATTTTTCTGCTGAGGATAGCTGGCGGAGGCCTCATATTCTTCCGGTAAAACACCAGCATTTTTTGAGCTAGAAATGGTGCTCTGAATGGTTTTCGGGCGAAGATTTTTGTCCTCGAAGCGGAGGTTTTTAATCGCGCGTTTAATCAGGGCTTCTTGATCGGAAGTATCATAGATAAGGAAATTACGATCAAGGTGCAGATTTTCCGCCTCCATACGTAAAATTTTGACACAGATACCGTGAAAGGTTCCCATAAATGGCATAAAATTGCGCGGTACCTCGTTGGCAGCAAAAAGATCGGAAGTGAAGAAGGATTTTAGGCTGTCAGGATATTGACCGGTTTCTTTTGAGGCCTGTTTTAAGAGACGAAAAAGACGCTCACGCATTTCCCTGGCCGCTTTATTAGTAAAAGTGACAGCTAAGATTTGTGAAGGCAAAATCCCATGAGTGATTAGATTGGCGATACGATGCGTGAGGGTTTTAGTTTTACCAGAACCAGCACCAGCCAAAATCAAGAGCGGTCCAGAAAGAGTTTCGACAGCGTCAGCTTGGGCGGGATTTAATTCAGCGGTAAAAAGATTCATAGATTAATTATACGCTACTTAATGACAAATATCTGCTGAATCATTTGCTGACAAATTGGCATGGAGACGAGATGTCCGATGAGGAATAGAACCAAGGTGGTGGTGAAAATAAAAATTCGCCACCCCATCAAGTCGTAGAGAAAATAATTAATTACAATTAGAGTAAAGAAACTAATGAGGATAATCAGAGTAAGGATGTCCATGTATTTTTTGGTGATTGCAAAATTTTGTTTTATCTCATGGATGGTATCGTGCATGGTGAGTTGGCCAAGGTAAACTTGCACAATATAATGCGTAGTGGCATTTAATACGGCAGGATTAATCGATTGGCCAGATTCCGCGAGAAAGTGGTCAATCTTGGCAGAAAAATTATTCATCAAAGTTTGTTCGAGATTAATATTACTTGGAATTTGATAAATATTATCGATGATGAGATTCTGATATTTTTGATATTCCTCTGGCAAAATCAATTGACTGAGAATTTTCGGAAAATTATTCTGCAGAGTCTGAAGATTATACATCACTTCACCTGGCATGATTTGATTATCGGGAAGATTTTGAGCGAAATTAACAATCTCCGAATTCATAGTGTTAGTAAATTCTTGAGTGCCGGTGCCATAAAAGCGGTCGATGATAGCGGATTTAGTTTGAGAGACTTTGATCGCATAGTAAGTAGGATTTTCACTAAAATATTTTTTGACAAAATTGGCATTCATAAAAGTCTGGTTGGCTTGGCTAATAAAACCAGCCAGCAGGGCCACCACAAACAAGAAAATCAACGCCAGAAGATGACGGATTTTAAAGCGCTTGAAATTTTGCTGAATATTATTTAGCATTACCTTTATTATAGCAAAGAAATATCAGGCCACGCGGAACCTGATATTTTTAGACTGCAATGAGCCTGGTATTTTTTAACTAAGAAACCATCTAGCTACGAGCCTAAATGCCGACCAACGGTTTGACGTCGGCACCTAAGTGATTAAGACGACGGGCAAAATCTTGGTAACCGCGATTAATCGAATAGACGTTGCGTAGGATAGAGACGCCAGGGGCAGCCAACATACCGAGAAGTAGAACTACGGCCGGACGGAGGGCTGGAGGTGAAACGAGTTCAGCCGCACGCCAATTAGTCGGGCCAGAAACGTAGAAGCGATGTGCATCAAGTAATTCCACCTTAGCATTGAGATTAGTCAGATAAGTGGAGTATATTGCACGGTTTTCAAAAACCCAGTCGTGAATCAAGGTGCGACCTTCGGCCATGGCAGCAATCACGGTAAAGAATGGCAAGTTATCAATATTGAGACCCGGGAAAGGCATCGGGTGAATTTTGTCAGCCGGAGCAATGAGGTTGGATTTTAAAATATGTAAATCGACTAGACGCGTGCGGCCATTATAAGAGAAGTACTCTTCGGAACGTTCGATTTTAGCATGCATGGAACGTAAAACCTCGAGCTCAATTTCCAGAAATTCAATCGGAGCACGCGTGATGGTAATTTCGGATTTGGTCACCAAGCCAGCCGCCAAAAAAGACATTGCCTCAATCGGGTCTTCGCTAGGAAAATATTCCACATCTTTATCGATACATTTTTGGCCATGAACCACGAGTGTAGTGGTGCCAATTCCCTCGATTTTTACTCCGAGATCCTGCAGAAAGAAACAAACATCTTGCACCATGTAATTCGGTGAAGCACCCACAATCGTGGTTTTCCCTGGATAGAGTGCGGCTGCCATAAGAATATTTTCTGTCACCGTGTCACCACGTTCAATAAGCACGATACGTTTGCCAGATTCGTCATGAAGAGTTTTTTGGTCCACCTTAGCCTCATAGAAACCAGTGTGGGTGGTGGCATCAACATTTAAGCCAAAAACCGAGAGTGCACGCAGGTGTGGTTCAACGGTGCGGGTGCCGAGAGAACAACCACCAGCATAAGGTAAGGCGAATTCTCGATAAAAATGAAGAAGTGGACCCATCAACATGAGAACCGAACGAGTCTTACGAGCAGCATCGAGGTCCATTTCATCAAGTTTAATTTCACGAGGAGGGACGATTTCTAAATCTTTTTGACGATTCACCCAACGACACTTCACGCCGATCGACTCGAGAACTTCAATAATACGAAAAACCTCTTCGATACGGGCGAGTTTTCTTAGTGTGGTACGGCCACGGTTGAGAAGCGCCGCGCAAAGGAGTGCCACCCCGGCATTCTTGGAAGAATTAACCGTAATAGAACCACTGAGAGTTTTGCCACCATTAATACGATAAGATTGGAAAGAAGAGTCACTGACGGCTAAAATTTGGTGACCGAGTGCAGAGGAAATTTTCTTAATCATTTCGAGAGAAGTATTTTGATCACCCTTTTCGATGCGATGAACGGCAGACTGAGAGGTGCCAATCATCTTCGCGAGTTCACCTTGAGTGATACCTTTTTCACGGCGAAGATTGGTAATAATAGCGCCTATTTCTTCTTGATAAGTTTTTTGTTTCATAAGAACCTTTCCTAATAAACCATAAATATTATATCATAGATGGTATATTTTTAAAATAAAATAAGACCCCTCTAGAGGAGTCTTATTCGGAGAATTTTTCAGTTTTTAGGCTTCTTTGACGCCACAAACAACATTATTAGCGTGCACCCAACCTTCAACAGATCCACCATCGAGATATTGACCAGAGGTGGAAGCGACGCGCATGGTTTGACCTTGCTTAATGTAATCATAGATTGGGTCAGTAATCATGTACTCCTGATCGGTTGGACCAAAATCGTGTTCATTGACGTAATTGACGATTTTTTGCAATAAATCTGCAGAAAGAATATACTTACTGACATTAATCAGATTAGACGGAGCTTCTTCGACGGATGGTTTTTCGACCACATTGGTGAGCTTGCCATCCTGAACCTCGAGCACCCCATATTTATCAACTTTTTCTTTAGGTATTTCGACACCTAAAATAGCCGAATCGGTTTCAGATTGAAGAGAATTAATCAGAGAAGTGGCAGCAGATTCGCCCTCTGGATTCCAGATGAAGTCATCACCCATATAGACAATCACTGGTTCGTTAAGACTATATTCTTCGGCAGCCATAGCGACGGGTACGGCGGTGCCATATTTGCTATTGGCGTCTTGAGCAATGTAATGGATTTTAACATGCTCTGGGAGAGTCTTAGTAAGAGCCACACGGTCACCCTTACCGCGCGAGATTAAATAATCATTCAGCACAATATTATCCGAGTAGAATTCGCGAACTTGGCAAGGTTCAGTATTACTGACCACCATATAGATATCAGTAACTCCGGCTTCAATGAGTTCTTGCACAGAGTAGTCGACGAGCGGGCGGTTACCAACTGGCAACATGGATTTTTCAATAACTTTAGTAATCGGTAGACGACGGGTACCCCATCCGGCCACAGGAATAATGGCTTTGGTAATTTTCTGCATTTTTTCTCCTTTTCTGCATTATACCATATTTTCCCCAGTGGTCGACTAGGGACGGCTATTTTAGCTCAATCAATGAGTCGCGCCAATACTCAGAATGCTCGCTAATTAAGAGGTCGGCGATAGTAGCGGCAATATTGGTGAGGCCGGCGTCAGGTAAGTTTTTTAACTGATAATGTTGACTAAACTCGGTATTATCATAAAAATAACAAGGGACGAGGTTAGTGGTATGTGAAGTTTTAGCCTGATGAGTAGTGGTATCAAAAAGCTCTTCCGCATTACCGTGATCGGCGGTAATTAACATCATGCCGCCTAGCTCATCAACCTTTTTCGCGAGGCGCTGAAGTTGTAAATCTATGGCTTCCATAGCAACCACGGTTGGTTCAAGTTCACCAAAATGCCCCACCATGTCACCACCGGCAAAGTTAATCCGCACAAAATCAAAATTAGCCATTTTTTCGATAACGGCGTCGGTAATTTCCGCGGACTTCATCCAAGGACGCTCGTTGTAGGGACGCGTATCGGATTTAATTTCAAGAAATTCTTCACCTGGCAGAGGTTCATAACTATTGCCGTTAAAGTAGTAGGTGATGTGGCCAAACTTGGCAGTTTCAGAACAGGCTAACTGGGTAAGATTTTTAGCTGCCAAATATTCATGCAAGGTGTGATGAATTTCGACTGGTGCGACCAAGGTATGCTCCGGGAAATGACGATCCACATCATATTCGGTGAGACTGACAAAATAAATCGGTAATTTTTGATTTTGTTCGGTGCCACGATTAAAACCCGTAAAATCATCAAGACAGAAAGCTTCGGCAATTTCGAGGGCGCGATCGGCACGAAAATCAAAATAGATAAAACTATCGTGTGGCTGGACTAGGCCGACGGGACGCTTTTCCTGGTTCGTCACCACGAAAGTTGGAAGGTATTGATCCTGGAGGCTAGGGTCAGATGCTCGAAAATGTTTAATCGCCGCGTCTGCAGAATTAAAGTAATGAGCGGCCTGACCATGGACTAAGGCTTGCCAGCCACGTTCCACGATTGACCAATCAGTTTGATAACGGTCAGCAATGAAAACCATACGACCACCACCAGAGGCGATTTGAATATCGACGTCGAACTCTTTTTTAATCTCTGTGACCGCTTGATTGAACATAGCGAGATATTTTTCAGCTGACTGCGGAGCCACATCGCGACCATCGAAGACCGCGTGTACACGCATGGTTTTGACGCCTGATTCGGCAGCGCGTCTTAGCATGGCAAATAGATGAGACAACTCACTATGTACGCCACCATCAGAGAAAATTCCGGAAAAATGTAGGGTGGACTGGTGGGTTTTGAGATTTTCGATAGCCCCCTGCCAAGCGCTGGATTGCCAGATTTCACCGGTAGAAAAAGCTTGATTAATTTTAGCGATACCCTGCTTAATAATTTGGCCACTACCGAGAGCATTATGTCCGACTTCGGAATTCCCCATTTGACCAGCCAAGATACCCACCGCTTCACCGGAAGCTTGGAGAGCTAATTTCGGATAATTCTGTTCTAATTGATGCAAAAATTCCGTATAGGCTAGCGCCACGGCGTTGCCTTCGATTTCTTGACGGATACCCACTCCATCCATCACCACGAGGACGACTGGGCCGCTATAATTTTTCTTTGATTTTGTTTGCATGACTCACCCTTTTTTATTGCTTAATTAATGTGTTTGATTTTCGGCAGCAGAGGCCAGGACATTTTCGAATAGTACGCCAATAGTGAGTGGACCCACACCGCCAATCTTCGGTGTGATAGCAGAAATATCAGTACGAGCGCGAATTTCATCATTGATATCACCGAGAATCACTCCACCTTCACTGGCGGTACCGGCATCAACAATCACCGCCCCCTCGCGAATCATTTCAGAAATAATGAGGTGAGGATTGCCCGTAGCAGTAATAATCACATCGTGATTTTTAAGTTCAGAAAAATCAGATCCACGATGAAAAACCGAAACGCGAAGATTGGAATTAGTGAACATACGAATGAGCGGTTCACCCACCAAGCGGCCACGACCGACAATGGCGATAGATTTATTATTCAGTTCGATACCGTAGCCAGTGAGCAGCCAGTTAATCGCCGTAGCCGTAGCGCTATCAAAACGACTTTTACCAGTCAAACCATCGACGTCTTTTTCGGGAGCGATCAGGGAGACCAGCTCCTCAGTCCACTCAGGATTTTGCAGTGGAAGTTGCAAAATTATCGAAGAGACAGAGGTGTCTTGATTAGCGGATTCAATAGCCAATTGAATAGCTTCCTTGGTAGGATTTACTACTTGGTCAATTACTTCAATCTCAATATCTTCCCCGTAAGCTTTCTTGAGACTGACGTATTTTTCGATGACGGGATTATTTGAATCACGAATAATGACTAATTTCGGACGGACTTTACGTGAGCGGAGAGCCTTTACCTGATGAGCTTGGCGTTCCTTAATGAATCCGACTAATTCACGACCGTTTAATTCTTTAACCATGAGACTCCTTACTTAATTTCGTCTGGTTCTTGCTCAATCTTTAAGCCAAATTTATCGAAGACAATTTTTGCAATTTCGGCACGAGCGGCGGCAAGGTCGGCATAGGTTTCGGCAGATTCGTTAATCAAAATTAGAGCGGCCTTTTCACTGACTTTCATACCATGGAAGACCTGACCTTTAAGACCAGCATGTTCGAGAAGCCAGCCAGAGTTGACTAAGTTAGTACGTTTTTCTGGAGAATCTGGACCGACTTCTTTGGCATTGCGCCAAACTTCGATACCACGTGCCTCGGCCTCGTCAGCCTCTTCGTCAGTGAGGTAAATATTCTTGAAGAAACTACCAGCACTAGCGATTTTTTCTGGATCTGGCAGCTTAGAATTTCTCACTTCGCGAACCATACGAGCGATGTTGGTTGGTGAAAAATCAGTCTCTTGATGTTCGTCCACATAAGCTTGCAAGGAGCGGTAGAATGGTGGATTGAGTTGACCTTTTTTCAAACGAATCACGATGGAATAAATAAAGTAACGACCCACACTTTCGCCAGAATTAAAGATGGACTTGCGGTAGCTCATTTGCATATCTTCGGCGAGGATGGTTTTAAAAGTTTTTTCCTTCAAATCGTAAACATCAGCAGAAACAATCACCTGCGTGACTTCCTGACCATAGGCACCGATGTTCTGAACTGGAGAGGCACCAGCGGTACCTGGAATGCCAGCCATGGCTTCGATACCAGAATAACCAAGAGCAGCGGTGAAATTGACTAAAGAGTCCCAGATTTCACCACCATTAGCGCGAAAATAACCATAACCTTCTTTTTCGGCTTCAGTTTTTACATCTGCGCCATAGGCGGCTTCAATTTCCTCCGCAGAAAGCTGTGAAATACCGAGAATGCGATCGAGCAGGATCACACCTTGGTAGCCTTCGTCGGTAGCAAAGGTATTAGCACCATTACCAAGAATGGTGACCGGAAGATTTTTTTCAGCGGCGAATTGATAGGCTTCTGGAATTTCATCTTTAGACTTGATCTCGATAACATATTTAGCTGGACCACCAATGCGCATGGTGACAAGATTTTTAATCGGGACATTTTCAGAAATTAACATTTATTCTCCTTGTTTTTATTAAGTTTAACAATGGTTTAAAATTCAAAAATAACTAAATCATTACTTTTATTTTAACATAAACAAATCCCGACCTCTCATGTTAAAATAGATAAGTAATGTTTGAATTTCATGAAGTATTCAGGTTTGTAAGCTTCTGGTTTTTGATGTTCATAATTTATTCTTTTGTCGGCTGGGTCTTCGAATGTATTTGGACGAGTGTCGAGCAACGAAAATTACAGAACCGAGGTTTCCTTTTCGGACCAATCTGTCCAATATATGGCGTGGGAATGATCTCATTTTTAATCCTGACACAAGAGATTCATTTCGAATGGTATATTGAGTTTTTTATTTTTGCTCTAATCTGCACGGTGATTGAATACACCACAAGTGTGATAATGGAAAAAATCTTTCGGGTGCGTTGGTGGGACTACTCAGAAACCACACGCTTCAACCTAAACGGCCGCGTCTCGCTCGAAACTTCTCTTGGTTTTGGTCTGGGTGGGATGGCAATTAAATACGGCTTGCATCCATTCATTCTACATTTGATTTCACCACTTTCCTGGCCAATGATTGAATCGATTAATGGGGTACTACTGACAATTTTGGTGATTGATATTATTTTTACCACTGTGGCGACTTTGAAATTACGTGATAAATTCAGTGCCAAATTTGGCTCTACCAAAATTGATGTAACCTCAGAAATTAAAAAGCTAACCCGTGAATATTATTCGCGTGCAGCTAGATTTAAACGTCACATGACGAAAGCGGCAATTAAAAATATCCAAAAAACTCAAGAAAATATTGGCAACAAAATTAATTCGATTACTAAATCGAAGAAATAACTTCTATAGGTTAACTATTTTGTAAGAAGGTTTTTCTAATATTCATCATTTTGAGGTAATGGTCTATTCTAGATTGAGATATTTCTCAAAATGTGAAAGATAATAAGTGGTAAAATCCGAACGAAACTTTCGGCGCAATTCTTTGATAAAACTTGATTCCTTACCGTCAACGGTGAGTAAAATTACCTGTTTTTTGGCACGGGTGAGAGCGACGTAGAAGAGACGGCGTTCTTCATTGGCTGAAGCCTGGTCTAGCCCTAATTCTTCTGCAATTTTAACTAGCTCGGTTTTAAGTGGCGTATCCTTAACGTGAGCTGGAAAGCCCAGCTTAGCTTCGCGATTATTGAGAAGAATCACATAATCAGCTTCGAGACCCTTAGATTGGTGTACGGTGAGAAAACGGATTTTTAAGTCCGGTCGCGGACGGAACACTACGCCGTTAGAGCTTAAATTAAACTGCGTGCAGTGCAGAAGACGAAACTGATCCACATTGAAACGACCGAGTAATAAAATCGAACTGTATTCTGGAAGAGACTTAAAATAATGCGTGAGCACTTCTAAGTCTAGCCGTTCCGAATCGCCACAAATTTCGACGACGGGCTCTAATAAGTCTTCCTTTTGGCTTTGAATTTGTTTTCGAATCTGTGCGCGGTCCTGCATAATAAAATTCGAGCTTAATTTCGCGAGTGTGGGACCAAAACGATAAGTTTTCGAGATGCGATGCAAGGAAAAATCACCCCAGAATTTACGGAAATTCAGAGTAAAATCGACGCGACTACCGCTAAAACCATAAATGGCCTGCCAGTCGTCGCCCACGGCGAACAGATTCGCCTGTGAGGATTCGATAAGAAGACGCAAAAATTCCTGACGCAGAGCCGAGAGATCCTGATATTCGTCGACAATAATATAGCGAAACCGAGTTTTAATCTGGCCGGAACGAAGATACCGAATTGCTAATTTGATCAGTCCAGAAAACGTAGTCTGGTGTTTTTCTAGGAGACTGGATAATTCCCTTTGATATTTTTCGGAAACCGTAAGAAATAATTTACGGTATTCCTCTGAAGAAAATTTACTAGCAATCTGTACTACGGTCTCGGGTGCCAATTCATGCAGATCGAGAAATTCGCGAATAATCGAAGTCTGTATGGTAAGTTCATCAGAGCCAGAAATTACATTATCAGCTATTTCCGAAACGGGCTGCTCGTCATCTATTTCATTTGTAGTAACGGAAAAATCTGGCCAAAGACTACGAAGTAATTTCAAAGCCAAACTATGAAAGGTCTCAATCGTAATATCGGGCGGTGGAGATTTTCTGAGCAAAATCTGTTCCGCAAATGTTTGATAGTATTCGCGTAAAAAACGTTCTCTGAGTTCCGTGGCGGAATCATGAGTAAAAGATAAAACTAGAATTTCCGGTGGACTAGCGAAACCATATTGCAGGAGATAGAGAATTTTGCCGAGAATGGTGGTAGTTTTGCCAGAACCAGCACTAGCTACGGTTAGATTAAATCTGGCAGGATCATAAATAGCTTTGCGTTGCTCACTGTCGAGTGGATGATTTTCGACACGAAAATCCGGGGGCAGAGTATCGAGGGATTTGTTACTAGATTGACGAGCGGAAAAACGCGCCGATGAAATATTTGATATGTGGTCAACTTCGGTTTTTTCGAATATGTTTTTGATTGTTAGATTTTTTGACATATTTGGCTCCTTTTTGATTTAAGAGCCAAGATTATTTGAAAATTAAGAAAACAGCGGGTGTGACAGGAATTTTAAAAAATCTGAATCCTTATTCAAGAACTACCGTGCTAATAATTAATTTAACAAAAAATCATAGCTCTCACTATGATCTAATCTTGTGGTGCCCGAAACAGGACTTGAACCTGCACCTAGAAGCTAGACTAGCACCTGAAGCTAGCGCGTCTGCCAATTCCGCCATTCGGGCTTGAGATAATTATACCCCAAACCCGACGGTTCGTGAACTAGAGATTTTACATACCCTTTATTTGTTTACCAGTAGAAGCATTAAAGATGTCGCCTCGGTCATTAGTATAGAAGATTTGACCGGACGCATCTTTGGTTTGTGTGTATTTGCCAAAATCTGCAGGTGGATTATAGACAGTAGCAGAACCACCGCTTCGGAGATTAATGGTGGATTTTTGAGCTTCGTCAATATATTTACCCTGAGCCGCGAGTACTTTTTCTTGCTTGATACCATCAAAGTCGGCGATGAGATTTGGATCTTTAAGCGAAGCGGCAGCAAGCGTATTGAAGGCATTATCAAGATTAGTTGTATCTGCTCCTGATTTATACATTTGATCAACTTCAAACTTGGTAATTTTCTGCAAGTTATCTGAATTCATATCTTCAAGAGTTTTACTAATACCATTAGAGAATGTACTACCCATAAGACCAGACCGAACATCAGTATCAGAAGTATCCCCACCGCCATTGACGTAGCTACTAAACTGATTGTTCATAACTTGATACTTATCAGCTAAGCCGGGAGTCTGAAGGACAGCATGAGCAATCTGACCAAAGGCACGGTTAGAGAGTCGCATGTCTTTGCTACTGGCGATCTGCGACTCAAAAGCTTTTTTACCGGCCTTAGTCGACATAAGACTTTTAGTAAGTGAGCGAATTAGACTATCATTGGCATTCTTCTCTGTATCGGTCATCTTAGTATAGTCTGCTGCACTGGCATCTTTGAGCTTACCTATCATATCGTCTGGTGTATATCCTTTACTATCAAAGAGCATCATATTATTCTTATCTTCTGCTTCCATGAGTTCATTCTGAGCAGCCGCTTGAAGACCAGCAAAACCAGCACCCTCATAATTACTAAGGGCAATACCTGCAGCAGATCTTCCGCCTGCACGCATTTTAGCATCTTTCATCAAGATGTTGGCCGACTCAGACTGACGCCTCTTTTGTGCAGTAGATAATGTGCCACCACGTTCTTCGATATTCCTATAGCGCCTTAGTCTATTTGCGGCACGATTAACGTCTTGATCAGCACGATAATCACTTTTAAGATTTTTATAAAACTCTGATGCGGCGATAGCTCCTCCAGCCATACCAACCCCTTTGAGTGCACCTGCACGCATTTTATCGAAGCCGGCAGTAATAGCCCCAAGACCAGCAAGAGATTTGGAGGTTAGAGACGGTATAGCAAAATACGGAAGTACATTTAAGAGGCCGCCGACGATTAGCATTAATACATCCTGACTTGTACCAACAATGATTGAAGAAGCCAGAGCACCAGCAGACGTAGCGAAAAGAAATATTGGGTAAAGCATAAGAAGAGCCTTGACCGTAGATATATATTTTTTAGTTAAGACTGCGGTATTCGGGAGAGCATATAGCACCATAGCAAGTGGGGCAAGTACAACTACCATAATAATAGCGGCTTGACGAATAGTTAGCATAATAAATCCGAAGAAGACAGAAATTAATGAGGTAACAATAAACATTACTACAGGGAGAATAAGAGCCGGACCAGTAACAACGGCCGCTGCAACACCAACTCCACCAGCTGCAGTCGTAACTACACCTGCGATTGTAGTAATAGTAGCCGAGGCCCTAGCCGAAGCATCGGCGTCCATTCCATCAGCAGCCACCGATCTAATAAGTACACCAATTCCGTTTCCTACAATCTGCGAAAGGTCAATTAGCACACCCATAATTAGATATGAGAAATTAACTAAAATTGCGGTAATGATAAGTTTAGGTAAGATTTTCTTAATGTTGTAATTAGAAATACCGATATTAGTCACCTGAGAAAATACCACTACGAGCAGCATAATCACAAAACCGATATTCGCAATATTACGGAAGGCAGACCAGGCCTTATAAATAGATGAATCCTGCTTAGAGAATTGCTCGATAATAGAAGTATGTACGGTAGTAAGGGCAGTAATAGACCCTAAGAGACCACTAGCCGTAGCCGCACCATCGGCAATGGCCGGACAAAGCATCCAGGATAGAAAACCACCGTTTTCCTGACAGTAACTTTGCTTTTCAGCAGTAGTCTCTTCAGAAATTTGGCTATCTTCGCCTTCAACATCATCTTCGAGATTAACATCTGTATTAAAATTGGCTGTCTCTAGACATTTTTTACTGCCATTGGAATCGGTAGTAGTAAAATCATCATTATCTATAGCTTTGGATAATGCTTTATATTCATTGTCTTCTTCAGCAGATAAAGTTTCCGCTTTGTTGTAAATTCTATCTTCATAGTATTCTCTAATTTTTCTAGCTTTATCCTTCATCTCAGCAGTGTTACATGGCTTAAGATTCTGAGTCTCAAGACATTTTTTCCCACCATTTCCATCATCTATATAAAAGTTATCCTCTTTTATTGCCTTTAATAAAGTATCAAACTCCTCTTTAGAGACCTGCATTTTGCTTTCAGATTTTGGCGAAGTTAAGGGGACTAGTCCCTTTATATATGATGAGTCTCTTTTTTCAGATTCTTGGTTATTGATATACGCATTAACAATTTCTTGAGCACGTGCTTTATATTCTTTATTGTTACATGGTGTATTTAGAGTATTATCCTTTGCTACTTTAATACTTTTTAAGTAGTCGTCAGCTGTATTATTAATAATGTCTGCCAATTTTCTGCAGGTTAAATTGTTACCAGCTTGATAATAATTGGAAGAATTAGCTCCAGATGGACTATAGCCTACTTTTTCTGGATCATCTTCCCTCAAATATGGATATACATTGGTTAAAACACCATCATCATTAATTCTTTTTATCATAAAATCATAATATTTTGCGGGATCCTCATTTGGACGTTTTTCAACAAAATCTTCTTCGTGTCCACTCTTCATGCAGCCCATCCTAAAGGCCTTGTAAGCTGCTGCATATTTAACGGTTTGACTCTCATTGCCTTTTTTAGATTGATCTATTTCTGGAGCCAATCCACTTTTTTGTTTTTTGGCCCAATCCTCATATATTTGATTTATATATGACCTACCGTCAGCATCAGCTGCTGATGCTTCAGGATTATAATATTTAATGAATTCAGGATTTTTACTTTTCAGCATTTCACCGCACGAACCTTCTTTAAATTCATATGAATAATGTGGGAAGAAAAGTCCAGAGGTTCCATCTGGCTTACAAAATAACTTCTCTATACTTCCAATATTAAAGGTCTGCATGAATAATTTGGTCAAATTCATTTTTTCACCACTATCAGAAGTACCCTCTTCACTACAATAAATCTTGCCATTTCGATCACTATAATTAATTGATCTTTCAATATCGAGCGTAGTACTTACAGAGGTTTTTCCAAAGAACAAGTTATTATTCAATTTCGCTATAAGACCTGGATTCGTATACCCACTATCTCCATTAACTTCATCTACATGCGTCCAAATGTCGCTTAGCTGAAAACATGTCATAAAAGCATTTTTAATTTCGACTGCCTTAGCAATTCTATTGGATTCATTTATGGTGGCATTCATCCCAACTGGCTTTGCAGCTAATACCAAGGATGATGAAAACAAAACAACATTTGTCAAAATTAAAACAACTAGACTTAGTGAGGCAATCCTGTATTTTTTCATTTTCATCCTATTTCATCTCTCTTATTTGAATTACGATATCATTAACAAAAGCATAAAGCGTCCTAGACTCCTCATAATCAATATCATTATTCATGTCTATGAAAATCTTTTTTAACCCATCTTGATTTTCAAATAAAATTTTACTATCCCTTAAAATCCGCCATTGAGAAGTGCAAGTATTATTTATATCTAAGTCAGAATAATATTCTTGACATTTTTCCTTCAGACTGATTTCCTGGAGCTTCTTTTTTTGTGTAATTATTTCAGCTAAGGATTTAGATGCTGATTGATAATTTTGATTATCTACACTTGATAGATATTTACTTAGGATTTCTAAGTTTAAATCTTTGTATGCTTGATAGAAATCATCATAGACAGAAAGTGTATTATTATAGCTGTCGTATCTTTGGTTAAAATTTGATACAAAATTAACATAATTTTTTTTAATACTTGCGTTACCACTAATACTACTTTTTTGAGAAAGTATAGCCTTAATGTTATTCAAATTTTTTCTAGACTCAATTATTTCTTTATAATACTGATCACTAAATACCAAATCAAAAGATAATCCTCCGTTTTTTATGGTAATTAAGTAATTTTCCAGCCATTCGATATTATTCATATCTTCGGATTCAGCAAACTGAATAAATTCCTGCTTACTCATAGTCTTAGGATTGACAAAAATTGCTTTTGCGATCAAACTAGTTAAAATCAGTGCAACCACTCCAATTACACCAAAAATCACATACTTCTTCAGATTTTTGCCCTTAGGTTTGGCGGCGTAGGCATTTGGAATAATGATGTCGGAAAAATCACCACCTTGCGGAGCGGAAGTAAAAGAATTGTTTGTATTTTGGTCCATTTGCTTAAATTATAACATAAGAGTTTTAAAAAGCCACCAAAAAACTCCAGCCGAGACTGGAGTTTTTGGTTGGACTTCGCAGGTTGTTTCAATGATAATACATTTCTTAACTCAAGACGGTTTTATTATCATCACGCAGTTTCAACCATTTAGCCTGGCCCTCCTCGCTCGATATTAAGCGAGGAGAATTATTCAAGGCTTACTATTGACGTCCTAAGAAAATCTTCGGAGCGGTCAATTAGCGAAGTTTTTTACGGCTAGAAAGATAAAGACCAGCAGTCGTAACGATAGAACCAAGACCAAAGGCCGAGCTAATTACGGTTTCAGGACCGGTTTTTGGCATTTCCTTTGGAAGTTCTTGTTTTGGTTTTTCTGGGTTTGGAGTAACTGGAGTTACTGGTTTTTCTGGGGTATTTTCACAGGTTTTCTTAACGTAAACATCTGCGCTACCTTGAACAGCGAAACCATTAGCCGAAGCCTTAGCCCAGTTGATCAAACGGTTGTTACCACAAATAAGATTTTCATCGACAACCTTAGCGGTGAAACGGACATAACCATCACCATTAATGTTGTAACCACCAATATTCAAACCACCATTAATAACGGTGTTAGAATCAGTAGTTAGACCATCTTTGTGTTTTGAGGTAAATAATTTAGTAGTACCATTAACATATTGCATGTTCTTTGGCAAAGAGTCGCTTACAACAACATCCTTAACAGCGGAAGCATTAAGGTTCTTGTAGTGAATCTGATATTCGACAGAATCGCCAACCTTAGCGTCGACAGAAGTCTTCCAATCCTTGTCACCAAGCATACGAACCTTCTTAGTAATAGAAGTGCTTTCGAAAACTGGTTTAACCTTAATAGTGACATAACCAGCATAGTTGTAACAACCAGGGAGGTTACCATCTAATTTGTCATAACCAACTTTCACACCACCGTTTACGATAGAGTCAGATAAGGTAGTACCATTCTTAAAAATGTTATTTTCAAAGGTAGCAGAACCTTCAACATAGTCAAGGTAGAAAGCACGACCATCGGCGCTCTTAAGATTCAAAGAATCCCAGTAACGAGATGGAGTTGCATTTGAGGCGTTAATGAAGCCAGAAATGCGGGCAGTCTTAGAAACGACAGTTGGTAAAGAAATTTCAGTGGTGACATCTTTAGCTACAGCGTTAACACCCTTAGGGTTATTGTTGTGAACATAAAGACGAACTACGTAAGTTTTACCTTCTTCAACGTTGACATCACCGATGTTCCAAACGTTGTTTTTGCCATTGTTACCAGTAGCTTCATCACGAATACCTAAGAAACTACGTTCATCGTTTAATGGCATAATGACACCGGCTTCCTTTTCCTTAGCGGAGATAGAAGAACCGTCGTCCTTGATAGAGTTCATGACGATTTTGTCGCCAAGTTTACCAGCGTTAATGTCAGCGATAGTGTAAGTAGCGCGACCGCCAGCGTTATCACCCCAACCAGATACAGTTGCAACAGTAGCAAGACCAGCAACAGTCACGGTAGCAGCGATGGATGCAAATTTGAATGCTTTTTTCATAAAAGCTCCTTTCAATTAAATTGTTCCTGTTATAAAATTTTGTTTTCGATTTGACTACACGAATCTAAATCTTTTTCTTCTAGCCAAATTGTTAATTTTCGTCTATGCCACTGAAATCGAATCGTCTCAAGAGTAAACACGAATTACCCGGCGGCCTGAGCCGCCAGGGTAATTAAGGTACAACATAGATGTAGATAAGTTGTACTGAAGTCCATTACTGGACTTCGTCTAGGACGTCATTACCTTCGGCAATGTCGTCAACCTTAACTCCGTTTTTGTCTCTGTACTCAGCTGATTGCGGCTGAGTTTCTGTAGCGTAATCTTTTCGATTTTCATACGCTGCTTCAGATTCCTCGATACTTCTGCCCTGATCTCGAGTCGGATTTTCCGGTTTTACCTTTTCGGGCTTCTCATGGCCGCCGTCCGTACGAACGGCTGGATCCGTAGCCTCAAAAGCGTCAGTGCCGACGGTAGCGTTACCACCACCGCTTCCAGCGCCGCCGTTGTTGACCAAATCCTGAGAAGGTTTCTTCTCTGGTTGACTCTCGTGGTGATTATTTTCACCACCGCCACCACCGCCGCCTCTACGGCGACGCTCAGTACTTCTCTCAGTCTCTGACTCCTCAGTAGAAGATTCAGTAGAAGACTCAGTAGAAGTCTGAGTTGAAGATTCCTTGGTACTAGACTCTGTTTGCTTTTGCTTCTTTTCGGTAATCTTCACCTTGATAAGCTCTGGACGCTTATCGTGTACGTTAATTCCAATCTTGAAGATCTCGGTGCCAGCTTTATTTACATAAGCTAGCACTAAGGCGTCACGAGTAAACTCGTAGTGCGCCTCGGTAAACGTCGTGAGTTTGGCGGAATCAGTATTCGCCAAACTCAGTGGATAATGGTGATTTGTAGTCACCAATTGTACTCCTTGGTTGATAAGCCGATCTCTAAGCCACAATGTAGCTACGCCGAGCTTGAGCTGTCTATCGTTGATATACAGCTTTCCGCCCTCCTCTCGGAGATAGTTCTGACCACCAGTTCCGTCCTTCATGAATCTGTCATATTCAAGTTGTGCCTCATTTAACCAGGGGTTAATCTGAGGGAGAGTAGTTCCATCACTCAAGGTTATATTCGAGAATATTTTAATCCACGATTGAGTACATACATAATTTGTTAGAACTTCCTGGTTATCCTCTGTAATCATGATAGCTACTTCGTCTTCGCTATACTTTTCCCCGTCCTTAGTTCCGTGAGTCACGGAAAAAGGCGTAGACAAAGCGTCACTAAAGCCAGATCCTGCGACTCTTTCGGCTGCCTTATTCGGCATCGAATTGTCGCAAAATTCACGACTCAGTTCCGGATATGCTTTCGCGTATTCATAGGCGTCAAAGTCGAATGTTAATTCTGCTTTTTCGGCTTCAACATCCTTAGCGGAAAGCGTTCCTGCCTCTGCATTAGCGTGATTTCTTTGACAAGATTTCACACCGGCTCCGATGGCTACTACCACAATTGCAAATACCAAAATCCCTGATAAAACCTTTTCGATTTTACCAAATCTAAACTTTTTCATTTTTTACCTCCTTTGGAGACTCCGTCCTCGATGTGGGAAATGCGGCGGAGTCTAGTCAAAAATGTAACTACAAATATGACAATCATCATGCAGCTTAGCATAATGCCGTCTGTGTCCAATCTGCCGATTTCAATCCAGAGCGAGATTATCCCGAAGATAAATCCCACAAGTCTCAAAACCAGACAGATATACTCCAATCCCATCTCCTCGTTCATAGACGTCTCCTCCTAAGCGAAAACTCGGATTCCTACACATACCACGAAGATAATTGCGACAGCAAAGGCGGCTCTTACAAGATTATTCGCTGTGAATAAATCCGGGAAGATTGTATCATCCTCCCAATCATCACCATAGTCAACAGGATCAAGGATTTCTTCCTCTTCTTCCGTCTCTTCTGGCTCCTTTTTAGAGTCTACTTTGGGGTCAGTGGGTTTTGGACCTTGACTTAAAGCTTTCTCTTTTTGAGTAGCAGCTTCCTGAACAGTAGCGGTTCGATAACTATTAATAAGTTCATCAATAGCTATGAATTGATCCTCTGGGCTAGAGTCACTATTCAGCATATCCAGAATTTCCGACAACGTTTGCTGCTGGATTTCGTTCATGCTAGGGTTAGTGACTTTCTTGGGTTTATCCTCTGCGTCAGATTTCGGCGCAGAGGTGGTAGTCTGAGCTTCATCAGTCTGAGTGTTTTTCGGCGGATTTGATTCGGCCTTTTTATCCTCAGTCACTGACTTTTGCTCAGTGGTTCCACTTTTGGTTCCTTGGACTACACTACGAAGTTTTTCATTGTCTTCCTGAAGCTTATTTCTTTCATTCTGCATGCGCTCAATTTGCTCACGCAGTTTAGCATTTTCAGCTTCAGCTTTACTTTTCTTTTTGGCTCTTAATTTAGGGCCGCCAAGATAAGTAAAAGTAACTACAACAATCGCAGCTAACCAGGAAAGGAAAGTTACCATTGCAAAATCCATGATATTTAAAATATCATGTTCCATCTGATAGTAGCTAAGAAGCTGACACCAAACTAATGCAATTCCGGCAAATAGCGCCACAATACAAACCAGTTTCACCTTACGGTAATTCAACTTCCGAAATTCCAGAAGGCTATACACCGCAATCGCTGCTAACTCGACTACAAAAATCACTGCAGTAAGTTGTGGTTGCAGTTTTGGAAACGCTAGGTTCCCGAAAATTGGTAGTGCCAGCAAGCCTAAACTTGCTAAACAACCCTTCAGGAGACCTTTTTCAATCGCCGAGAACTCTTGATTAGACTTGGTTTTTCGAGCACATATGGCATAAAGAATGGCATATGTAACGACAACAATCATAGCTGAAATTAGACAATAACTCATTTTGATTCCCTCCTCTGTTGCGCTCGATTTCTTCGAGGCAAAAAAAATGTTTCATACAACATCTACATCTATAATAAACAGGCGTGAAATTATTTTACGCCTGAGATGATTCGATTTTAATGGACGTCTTGGTAATTCAAGCGGTTAAGCCAGATTACAGACTGAGGTGATTATACTATAAATGCTTGAAAATGTCAATGGTTATATCACAAGCATTAGCGTTTTAGACGTGTGAGTTTCAATAGTTAGAAAATAATCATAAGTGTTTTAGATTTTTTAAAGCAAGTACGGGAGATTTTCACAGTAAACTACGGGGGGGTGCTGCGATTTTAGTTCACCAGTTAGTGTGAGTGGATTTGGTGAGAAGTGGCGATTTTTTGTAACAAACTAAGAGATTAAAATTTGCTATAATGGAAGAAAATGGAGGCAAAATGGGCGGCATAATCGGCAGTTACGGACAAAGTGATCTGATGCGGGGGAATTCCGGCAAGCAACAAGAGGCAGGTGACCTATACCAGAGGTCGCGCGGACAAAATGGAATGGAAGGCAGCTTCGATGTTCGTGGTGGCAGTTCGGAACCTAGCCAGAATGATGGTTTTGGCCGGGTGAATGACCAAGAGACTAATCATGGTTATGGTTATGTGAAAAACTCAGAAGAATTGAAGCGTGGTTATGGGGTAGTAAGTGAGAGCGAGAAAAACCGTGGATATGGCGTACTAAGTAGCGGTGGCGAAAGACGCGGATATGGCGTGACGCCAGGAGATGGATATAAGCGCGGATACGGAAGGCTGGGCGGAACTGGATCTAGTGGTGGGGCATCTGGCGCGCGACGTGCACCAAGTGAAACTATGCAACGCGACAAGATGATGGGAATGGGTGGCAGACCTGCTGGTGGCGCTGGTTTTTCTGGTGGTAGTAAACCTTCCGGTGGGAATATTATGCCGGTGATTAAGCCTAGTTTCTGATTAAACTAATACTCTTGATCAACTTTTCCGTATCTTGTACCACTAATTAAGGTGAGTTACGCTAAAAATGGCCAGAAGTCTGGCCATTTTTTATTATGGTTTTGCCTTATAGGTAAAATAACCCGGTGCGCCTGGGCGATCGATACGCAGATACTCGTAATTACTGTGACTAGATGAGTAGCAGGTACCGTTACCACCGCAAAGGCCTGTGCGATTACTAAAGACAGGTTCGTTAATGAGCGTGCCGATGGCTGAGGTAGTAAAATCTTCGGAAACGTAGATGGTTTTAAGTTTATTTTCAATAGGAGCCGGATTTAAATAACTATATCTATTCTCAAACATATACGCAAAATCCATTACCTTTGAAGTATTAAAGCTACTTAAATCTAAGGTTTCAAGGTTCCTAACATCGTTAAACATCGACTGCATTCTAATTACATTACTAGTATCGAAACTAGTTAAATTTAAACTTTTAAGCGATTTTGCACCAACAAACATTAGAGCCATTGATTTGACACTTTTAGTATTAAAGCTAGAGAGATCTAGTTCTTCTAGGCTTTCACAACTAGCAAACATTCGCGACATATTTGTTACTTTTGAAGTATTAAAACGTGATAAGTCTAGTTTTTTGAGTTTTCTATCTCCATTAAATAACTGAGTAAAATCCGTCGCGTGGCTAGTATCAATAGGAGACAGGTCAATATCTTCTAAATTGGTATAACTATCAAATAACATACTAGAATTTACGGGTAGATAAATTTTTGGGGCTTCTGAGTGATAATAAATTGTTTTAGTAGAGTCGTCCCACCAAGCTAAAACAGGAGCCTCGGACACATCGTCATTATTAATCGTGGCGGTAGTGATATTTTTCGCTGGGGGCTGTGTACTATATTTTATATGTTCAATATTATAAGTTCTACCCCCAATAAGTCGTTCAAAGGCAGACATAAGCAAATAATCGTAGCCCAATTCCACGTAGTTATCGACAGGATTTGTGGTGATAGAAACGAGGAGTTTGTTTTGATAATTGCCGGTACGGAGGCTGGAGTTTAGCTTCATGCCGACATGAAAAGTATTGGTTTCCTCGGTGTCGTTTATGGCGGTAGTGGTGGCGATAACCTTGGCATGACCGCGCGGCTGGATTGGTGAATAGAGTACCTCAGAATCTAAACGTATACCCCATTGATTAGCTGGAAGATCAGCTAGAGTGTAATTAGAACCAATGGAAGAAATTTTCGTGTCATTTAGAGGATTAGCGTCGGTAAGGGCGGTTTCTTCAGAGGTGGAAGAAACGGTGACGGTATAACCACTGCGATTATTAGTCTTGACTGAAACATTTACTGGCGTGTCGGTGGTACCAGATGCACTCTCAATTACATCGGTACCATTAACCTGAATATTTGCACTGTCGACAGAGGCGGACAGGGTTGGCTTGACAAGAGCATGAGTGTTTTGTTGGAAAGAAAGTGTGGCGCTCAAACTAGCAGCTATAGCTAGCAGAAAGAACCAAGGTGTGGAGATGTGGTTTTTCATAATATGCCTTTTTATTTGGATGCTTTTGCTCATTTTAACACAAGCGGAAAGAAAAGTGAATCTCTGATTGAAAAAAGAAACTGGGTTTGGTATAATCTAGGAAGCGTACAGCGCATTTTGAAAATTTGGTGGGTGTAGCTCAGTTGGTTAGAGCGTCTGATTGTGGTCCAGAAGGTCGTCGGTTCAATTCCGATCACCCACCCCATTAGCGAGTGTAGTACAGCGGTTAGTATACAAGTTTTCCAAACTTGGGATGAGAGTTCGATTCTCTCCACTCGCACCAAATTAAAAAATAAGAACGTTTACGTTCTTTATTTTTTTAATTGCCTGTACGAGAATGAGGCTCTTAACCTCTTTTTCTTTATTGGAAGAAGGCAAAATAGACGATAGCGCCGACTAGTGCACCGAAGATACTCATGGCGATAAGCGCAAAAACTAGCGAAAGATTAGTCTTACGCATAGAAGGGTCATCGATAATAACGGCCTGCTGCTTAGCCTTGGTTTTTTCAGCTTTGTTTTTTGCGTAAATAGTTTTGCGAGAATTATTTTCCTCTTCGAAAGTATAATCCTTAATTTTGGAGCCTGGACCGAGGAGTTCAGAAGAAAATTCTGAAGAAGTAAAATTATCTTGCCCAGCAGCAAGCGGACGTTTTTGTACCTTGTCGGTATTAATAAATGGACTGCGACCACCGAGGACATAGTTGGAATTATTATTCGCGATGTCGGACTCAGCATAAAGCGAAGTAGTTTTTGGCTTTTCATTATCCGAGAAGGAGTATGGTGAACGAGCTGGAGTAACCGTAGCTATAACCTCGGATCGATCTTCCTGATCATCTGAAGCGAAGGCAGAATCGATAGAATCAGGCGTGAGCGTGCTTCCCTGGTTTTTTGGCAGAGTAGAAATAGTATTCGAGCGGCCGGCGGTCGGATAATACATGGTAGCAGATGGATTGCCAGAGGTAGATGCAGGATTATCGCCATGGAGCTGATCATTATCTACAGAATCAAAGAGTGCCTCAAGGTCTTCTATTTCATCATAATTATCATAATTTTGCAAGGCGTCACGCACGCTTGCAGAAACCAGGGTAGTTGGAATTGGGGCTTTGACTGAGTGAGTCGTTTGAGATTCGGAATTTATTTCAGACTCAACTTTTTTAGCTGGACGGATGCGACCAAAAAGTGTGCGACTTGAGCTGGCGGTAATCTGAATACGAGAAACCGGCGAAGGCGCCTTAAATTTGGAAGCGGCAGAAGCGGCGGAGGCAGCAGAATTAACAGTAGTAATGGCGGAACCAGCGAGAGAGTTTATGCCACCAGAAACTGGAATTTTCCCAGTGGTAGCGACAGAAGCAACGGAAATTGTGGTTGGAGTAGGTTTCATCTTTGGAGCCAAGCTAGCACTGCCTACCGGAATTCGGCCGGTAGCACGTGGTAATTCACCAACCTTACGCTTGACTAATTCTTCCTTGGCGCGTTGTTTTTCTAACTCGTAGCGTCTCTGTTTGGCCTGGTTTTCACGTTCAATAGCCTGGCGTCGTAAAAGAGCTTCTTGTTCAGCCTGTTTTTTAGCGATAGCCTGCTGTTTTTCTTCGATTTCACGCTGTAATCTAAGTTCACGATTACGCAAAGATTCTTCGGCCTGAGAGCGAGCTAATTCCTGCTTCGCGGCCTCAATGCGGCGACGATTATAGTCCATGGTTTGATTTTGGAGTTCAATCTGGCGCTGAATTTCCTCACGACGTTCGCGCTCTTTTTTTGCCTGTTTTTTGCGCTCTAGTTCACGTTCGGAAAGTGAATAAGTGTAAGCCGAAGTGAGAGTGCGAGCACGAGTAGGGCTGGCGATGGCGGAATTCGTGGCAGCGGAAGTAACAGTGCGACCACCTGCGCTAGGAGCAGTGGAATTCGTGGCAGTAGAAAAAGTGCCAGCAGTTTTGCGGACAGGAGAAAAATCCATCATGCGACCTTTGGCAGTGGTATTTTGGGCGTTTTTTCCTTGCATATTCATGTTTAATTATACTCGATTTTCCGATTATTCACGGACCTTTTTTGCAGTTTCAATGATACTGGTAAACGACTCAGAAACTAGACCGGCACTACCGATTAGTAAACCATTCACACCTGGCACGGTAAGGTAGGCGCCGGCATTATTTGGATTGACACTGCCACCAAAAAGTACCGGAATTTCAGCAACGGTTTCCTCACCATAAACAGAAGTAAGTTGATCGCGAATAATTTTCACGGCGTCAGCAATTTCATCTGGACTGGCGATATGAGCAGCCTTAGTACTAGAGATAGCCCAAACTGGCTCATAGGCGATGATACATTTTTTAATATCGTCGCTATCGATTTCGGAAAGACCGCCAAAAATTTCGTCACGCAAAACATCGACGGTTTCACCAAAATTACGTTGACTTTCAGTCTCACCGACACAAAGAATCGGAGTGATATCATTACGAATCGCAGCGGCAACCTTCTGAGAAATTTCTCGGTTAGTTTCACCGAAGACGAAACGACGCTCTGAATGACCAATGATAGCGTAAGAAACTAGACCGCGGAGCTGAGCGATAGAGACCTCACCAGTATAGGCACCAAAATCACGATAATAAAAATTCTGAGCAGCAAGCTTAATCTTAGATTTATTACGTTCAAGTTGAAGTGAAAGACTAGAGAGCGAAGTAAAACTTGGAGCAATCACAATTTCGAGGCCACGACTAGGTTTGATTTTTTTAAGTAATTTCTGCAAAAAGATAGAAGACTCACCGATGGTCAGATTCATCTTCCAGTTGCCCACAATATATGTTTTCATAATCTTATTATAGCATAATCGGTTTGGGATTTTTAAGGTTTTGGTGAG
>CBDEYN010000002.1:0-58793 GCA_965245025.1 uncultured Candidatus Saccharibacteria bacterium
AGATAATCACATCCAAATTGTATTTCTTAATCTTACGTGCAATCCGACGACCACCCTCAAGTCGCTCTTCCACCTCTTCCTTCACACATTTTTCCGCTTCCAGCTCCTCATCCGCAAAAATATTACGTAAATGCCGAGAAATTACCGTACGGTCCACTTCAAAAAGCTCGGCAATCTTCCCCTGTTCCGCCCAAATCGTTTGGTTCATTTCATCTACATCGAAAAATACCTCCCCCTCCGCACCTTGATAAATTTCCAGCTTCATCGTCAAAGTTCTCCGAGGTTCTGCCCCGCCGTTACTTCCACCTTGAGCTTAATATTAAGTTCTGGCGCCACCCCTTCCATCTCTTTTTGTAAAATTTCTTTTACAACCTCTTCATCGGCCTGATCACATTCCACCACCAAAGAATCATGAATTTGCAGTACCAATTTCGCTCCCTCAGGTAATTTCTTATCCACGAAAGTCATCGCTCGCTTCATCAAATCCGCTTCAGTTCCCTGAATCGGCATATTCTGCGCCGCCCGCTCTGCTGCATTGCGAATAATAAAGTTCGAAGATTTTACATCTGGCGTCGGGCGTTTACGGCCATAAAAAGTCCTCACCTCACCCGTTTCACGCGCCTCCTCCAGGGTATGATTCAAATACGCATAAATTTTCTGACGCACTTTAAAATATTCATCAATAAATCGCTTCGCTTCGAAGAAATTCATCTCCGTCGCATCGCTCAGTCCCTTCGGACTCATTCCGTACATAATACCAAAATTAATCACCTTGGCCACCCGACGTTGTAGTTTCGTCACCTCTTCCATCGGAATCTGATAAACCTCTGCCGCTGTTTTCGTATGAATATCGATATCTTGATTAAAATCTGAGACCAAAGCTTCGTCTCCCGCCAGCACCGCCGCGAGCCTCAATTCAAACTGTGAGTAATCTGCCGAAACTAGCACTCTCCCCTCTGGTGCCACGAATCCCCGACGGATACGTTTCCCTTCCTCACTACGTACCGGAATATTCTGCAAATTTGGATTCAAACTCGAAAGTCGACCCGTTGCCGTCACATTCTGTGTAAACGTCGAATGAATGCGTCCATCTGCCGCCACCTGTTCAATCAGCGGTGCGATATAGGTCGATAATAGCTTCATCGTTTCCCGGTAACGAATAATTTCTGCGACTACCGGATGCTCATCTTTGAGCTTTTCTAGCTCTTTCGCCCCTGTCGAATATCCCCTGGAAGTCTTTTTAATGCCTTTTACCGGCAAACCCAGTTTTTCGAACAAAATTTGTGACATCTGAAGTGGCGAATTTACATTAAATTGTTCACCCGAAAGCTCATAAATTTTTTGTTCAATTTCACATACTTTCCCCTCAAATTCCGTCTTCAACCCCTCGAAATATTCTCGGTCTAACAAAATTCCCGTCGCTTCCATCTTATAGAGAATCGGCACTACCGGCATATCAAATTCCGTAAAAATTGTGTTCAATTTTTCATCCTTCGAAAAAGCCAAATATTGTTCACTAAATTTGTTCAATGTCGCTTCCGAATACGCGCCGGTCAGCACCTCTTCCATCGTACCAACCCCCTCCACCCCTGTACGTCTTAATGGGTTTAATAGAAAATCTGCTTGGTCCAAATCCCAAAGCCTCTTCGCCTGAAAAACCCGCTCACGAAACTCTACATTCTCATGCATTAAGTCTTTAATATTGCTAGCCACCAGCATCCCTTCAGGAATTTCCACCCGCGATACCTCTTCCACTTCCGTCTCAGCATCCTTATCCGAAAGCCCATTTTCAATTTTCAGTTTTTTCAGCAAATTATTAAATTCTAAACGCTTAAACACCTCTGAAATTCGCGAAAAATCTAGCTTCAAAGCCGGAATATCCGAAAGCTTCACCGGCGCGTCGGTCATAATTTTCGCAAGCTTAAGAGACATCTCAGCTGATTCGCGTCCAGCAATCAATTTCTTCTGTGTCGCCCCCAAAATTTCCTCAATATGCGCATAAATCCCCTCCAAGCTACCATATTCGTTGAGTAATTTTACCGCGGTCTTTTCACCAATCCCTGGCACCCCCGGAATATTATCTGAGTTATCTCCCTTCAGCGCCTTCAGGTCCAAAAATTGCGATTTCAAAATCCCATATTTTTCTTCAATCGCCGGAATATCCATCTCTTCGAGATCCGAAAACCCACGCAGAATTCGATACATCTTGGTATTTTCATCCACGATTTGCAGCATATCAAGGTCCGAAGACACAATATAAGTCATATAATCCCCCGTCTCATCCGCCTGACGCGCCAAAGTACCGATAATATCATCCGCCTCATATTCATCCACCTCCATAAAACCCCATGAAAGCGCCGAAATTAGCTCTCGAAGCAAAGGAATCTGTGCATAAAAATCTTCTGGTGGCCTTACGCGTCCTGCCTTGTAATCCTTAAAAATCGCGAGCCTTTTCGCTGTCGAAGTGCGTGCCTTATCCCACGCCACCACTACCTGGTCTGGCTGAATATTGCGCACGATTTCCATCGCGATCACCGCGAAACCATAAACTCCCGAAGTTGGCTCCCCTTTCGAAGTCGCCAAATTCCCCATCGCGTAGTAACCACGATAAAAAACGCTTTTTCCATCAATGATTACTAATTTTTTCATTAAAATTCCATCCTCGTTAAAATTTCTGCCATTTTTTCGTTCATTTCCGCCACACTGCCGTCATTCAGAATATAATAGTCCGCCATCGCAATCGGCCCACCTTTTTCGATATTTTCTACTTCCGTATAATCTCGTTCCTGGATTTCTTTCAAAGTAAACGGTCGCTCCTCACGCTTCCCTACTCGAAAATGCCTCAGCGCTTTCGGCACTACAATCGCCACCACCGTCAAAAGTCCCGGATATTTACTCTTAAGTTCCTTATATTCCGTCCAGGAATATAGCCCATCCAGCACAATTCGCTTCTGTCCCGAAGTAATCAAATTATCAATCTCCCCCATTACCTGGCGCACAACCCAATCCTTCCCCTCGGTCTCGCGAATCATCTCTCGAAATTGTCGCTCACTCACCCCGTCCGCCGTGCGTTGAATTCCTCGGCGTTCCATTTCCTTGTAAATCATTCCCCCGAAGTAAACTTTTGGCACGCCTTTTTTGGTCAAAAAATCCACCACCACCGATTTACCCGATCCGCTCATCCCCACAATCGCTAAGATTTTTACATCACTTTTTTCGCTCATTTTTGCTCCCAGTTATTAAAAAATTCTACAAATCGCTCTCGCATTTTCGCCTGACTCATGTAAATCAGCACCGGATTCCCCTCCACATCCGTCAAAGTCCCCAAACTTTCACTCGGCACATAAAAAGTCGTGCGATGCTTCGCCGAAAGTCGCATCAAAATCCGCTCATACCATTTCTCTGTCTGGTCATAAATCTCGAAACGCTCGATAAATCTGCGATATTTTTTCTTCGCAAAATCTTTCGGATAAAACACAAACACTTCACCAAATCGCGTCAGGTCCGCATCTACTTTCATCAGCACCAAACACTGAATCTCCGAACTAAATCCCACCAGAAGATTGGTGTAAATCGCTTCCGTCACCGTACGGGTCGCGAGTTCCTCATTCGCATCATAAAATTCCCGTGTCTTAGTATCTTCATCAATGTGATAACCTGCCACCAGTAAAAATTGCTCCGGTAAAAGCACCCGCTCCGCCGTTTCACTAACCAGACTCTTCGTTCCGTCGTCAAATATCACACCGCTCTCGTCAAGCTCTCCCCCTAAATTCTGAGTACCGCTCTCAAGATTATATTTTTCCAGCCCCGCCATAAAAATTCGCGCCATTTTCAGCTGATTTTCCGCCACCCATTCTCTATTCACTTCTGGCTGACTTTTGGCAAAGAAAAATTCAAAAATCCCCCGACCTTTGTTTGTTTTTACACCTAACTGCACCATTACTTTTATCTTATCACAGGTTAGAGCGGAATAAAACTCATGCCTCTATGATTTTACAAATGAAGCCCCACTACGCCCCATGATTTTACAGAAAAATCACCCCCAAACCACTATGGCTTACGCGTAAAGTACCCTTGCACTCCCGGGCGATCCACGCGCAGCCAAGAAAGATCTGCTGTACTAGGATCCGCCAAGAATGAACCGTTGCCACCACGAAGCTTTTTACGGTTCGTAAATACATTATTTGAAGATTCCAGCTTCGAGGTACTAAAATCATTATTTACATAAATCTTTTCTAATTTATCTGAACCAATCTGATCACCCTCTAACGAAAACATATGAGATAAAATAGTGACCTTTTCAGTATTAAAATTTGAAATATCTAACGAAACTAAATTTATGGTATTGTAAAACATCGCAAACATACTAGTCACTTCCTTAGTATTAAAATTTGAAAGATCCAATTCGGTTAATTTCTTCATATTATTAAACATATAACTCATATCCGTAACTTTACTTGTATCAAAATTAGACACATTAACCCTAGAGAGATTGGTATAGCAAAACATTTTATTCATATCAGTTACATTTCTTGTGTCAAAATTCTCAATATTAAGCTCGCTCAATTCCATCATGTTAAAAAACATACTATTCATATTCTCTACGTTCTCAGTTCTGAAGCTCGAAAGATTTAATTCAGTTATTTTTTTACAACCCTGAAACATACTTTTCATATTTTTAACTTTTCTAGTATTAAAACTCGAAAGATTCAAGCTTGTTAAATTCTCCATACTCAAAAACATACTACCCATATTTACAACCTCACTTGTATTAAAATTAGATAAATTTAAATTTACAACCTTCGGCATATAGGCAAACATCTCGCTCATATCGGTCACGCTCTGGGTGTTAAAATTCGAAATATTCAGTTCATTAAACCTAGAGTATTTAAACATCCCCTGCATATTCGTAACCTTTGCAGTATTAAAATTAGAAAGATTAAGATTAGTAAGATTTGTTATATTTGCAAACATCTGGCTCATACTAATTACATTTCGAGTATTAAAATTAGATATATTTAAATTAGTTAGCGCCGTCATACCATAAAACATTCCGCTCATGTCTTTTACATTACCCGTGTCAAAAGACTGTAATTCTAAACTTGTAATCCTATTACTTTCAGCAAACATTCTTTTCATACTAGTAACATTACTCGTATCAAATGAAGAAAGATTCAACTGCTCAATAGTACTTAGCCTACTAAACATCTCATCCATATGTTCCACTTTTTTAGTATTAAAGTTAGATATATCTAGATTTGTTAATTTTTCTGATCCCCAAAACATCCCCCACATATTAGTAACATTACTCGTATTAAAACTTGAAAGATCCAATTGTTTAATATTTTTTAAATATGAAAACATATGACCCATATTTTTTACCTTACTTGTGTCTAAACCTGAAAATTCAATTTCCTCAAGATTACTTAACTTATAATTATTAAACATATCATCTGCAAACATTGAATTACAATTTTCATTCAAAAAAATCTTTTCCGCTTCGGAATAGTAATAGGCGGTTTCTGTCGCTACATCATACCACAGCTTAATCTCATAATCAGAGTCCGCATCTTCTATATTCTTGACATTTTCTAGGTGCTCTGGCAAGTTAGTACTTCTCTTAAAGCGCTTAGTTTTAGCTCCATTCTCATTAAAGTTCATCAGATACGATTGGATACTCCCACCTTTTGCCATTAAGGCTTTTTTCTCATACGGATTTGTTACTACCGAAAAAATAACTTTATTTTCGTAGTTGCCTCCCTCCAAATCATTTCCTAATTTCAAGCCAAAAAATATACCTTTATATTTAGCCTCTAAATTCGTTTCAGCTGTTTGAAAAACATTCACTGGATTAGAAAGACTGGGAATCGGTGCATAGCTTCCTGAATCCAGCTTATATCCCCAAGTATTAACTGGTAAATCAGCTAAAGCAAAATTAGATTTGACCGAAGAAATTTTTGCATTAGTTGAAGAAGTTAAATTCACCAGATCAGTATTATCCGTATCGGTACTAAAACTAGCCGTATAACCGGTACGGTTACTTGTTTGAATTTGAAACCATACACTAGTCTCCGTTGTTTTGTTTTCTGTTTTTAAAACATCGGATCCTTTCACTTTCTCTTCTGGTCTCCATGCCGAAACCGAAAGCGTCGGCACATATAATGCCGACACTCTTTCCTCACCCCAAACCATGAATCCCAAATTCACTAAGAAAAGGAACGCGAGAAAACCAGCAAAATTTCTCATATTCTTTTTATAAATATCAAAAACCGCACTTTTTCCCATTCCCATATAGCTTTATCTTAGCATATCCGGAATGAAAAATTAAGCCTTAATTCTCGATTACACAAAAGTCTTTATTGTAGCCATGCGTCATTCAATCCGATTACATGCAGAATGTAAGATTATAGCAACACCACCCAAGTCGAACCGATACAAAATGGGTTCCCCGTTCCCGAAACATAAGTACAACCCGCGCCCACCGTCAAACTCGGTCTGCGATAAAAAATCCCCTCACTACCACCTGTTTCCATTGCCGAAAACACAAACTTTTTCGAGGTATAAATATGCTCCAGATGATCTACCAAATTATGGTCATAAACTGGTACTGTACCCAGTCCGAACATATATCGAAAGTCTTGCACACTACTCGTATCAAAACTTGAAATATTTAGATTTTTCAAACCTTCCATACCACCAAACATTCCGTTCATCGTAGTTACACTACGCGTATCAAAACTTGGCAAACTCAAGTTCTCTATCGCCAGCATCGAATTAAACATATCCCGCATATTGGTCACTTTTGAAGTATTAAAATTATTTAAATTCAGTGTCGTAATTTTTGATAATCCACCAAACATGTGGGCCATATTGGTCACATTATTCGTATCGAAACTCGAAACATCCAAATTTTCCAGCGCCCGCATATTATCAAACATACTCTCCATCGTCGTCACCCGACTAGTATTTAAATGTCCAAGATTTAGTGTTTTTAGCTTATGCGTCTCAGCAAACATAAAACTCATATCGGTTACATTACTGGTATTGAAATTAGAGAGATTCAGTGAAGTGAGACTAGACATGCCATAAAACATAAAGCCCATATCAGTTACCCTAGAAGTATCGAAATTGGAAAGATTGAGGGCAGTGAGATTTCTTACATTAGAAAACATGTCGTGCATATCTGTCACCTTCGACGTATCAAAATTGGAAAGATTGAGGGCGGTGAGATTACGCATATCGGAAAACATACGGTTCATATATTTTACCTTCGAAGTGTTAAAATTGGAGAGGTTAAGAGTGGTGAGATTATACATATCTGAAAACATAGAGCTCATATCCGTTACATTCGAGGTATCGAAATTAGAGAGATCAATAGCGGTGAGATTGGTCATGTCACGAAATATAGAATCCATATTCATCACATGTGAAGTATCGAAGTTGGAAAGATTAAGTGAGGTAAGACTAGATGTATTAAAAAACATATAGCTCATATTTGTTACCCTAGAAGTGTCGAAGTTAGAGAGATTAATGGTAGTAAGATTGAATATATTACGAAACATAGAGCTCATATCCTCATTCAAATACACCTTCTCGGTCTCAGTGTAATAATAAGCTGTCTTATCAGTCGGATCTAGCCAGAGCTTAATTTCATAATCAGACTCCTCATCTTCAATATTCACGGCATTCATAGAAGCAGCTGGTACAACGGTGCTCTTCTTAAAGTGTTTGATTTTATTGGTAGCAATTTCTAAGGCTTTTAGTTTTGTATTAAAATCCGGACCATTCGTCATCATGGCGCGCATTTGATATGGATTCGAGACAAAAGAAAGGATTAGTTTATTCGTATAATTCCCTGACTCGAGATTATCCGCTAATTTCATACCAATACTTAGCTGGTTCGACTCGTTGCCGTTTGTTTTTCCTGTTGTCTGGACAATCTGCGCTGGTGTAGAAAGCGTTGGAATCGGCGCGTAAGTTGAAGACGCTCCGAACTTATATCCCCAAGTATTATTTGGTAAATTATTTAGCGATAAATTCGTATTTATCGAATTAATCTTCGCACCTACGGTAGAAGTTGCATTAATTAGCGCGGTATTTTCCGTTTCAGCACTCAATGTAGCAGTGTAACCGGTACGGTTATTCGTATTCACTATGAAATTGAATGGAATCTCTGTGGTCTTATCCGTGGAATTTATCACCTGATTTCCGTTCACGGATACCGAGGAATTATCCACCGAGACCGAAAGTGTCGGTACAAATAAAGCTGAAGTATTGTCGCTAAAGATAAAATTAAAAGAAAAAGAAATTAAAGCCAAAAATAATCCGAGAATCTTTAGTTCCCAGCTAAACCACCCCCCCCCGTGAGGTTCGGTAGTTGTGATTTTTGGCCTTGCATATAGATTTATTTTACCATAAACATAATTATTAATTACGCTATAATATATTTATGAACGAAAACTCCACCTCACTTTATGACGTCGCCATCATTGGCGCTGGTATCGCTGGCATGACTGCCGCCCTTTATCTTTTACGCAACCATCAAAAAGTCCTTTTACTCGAAAATGCCGGCTACGGTGGACAAATCCTCGAAGCCCCCGTCGTCGAAAATTATCCCGGTTTCGCCAAAGTTAGTGGCCCTGAACTTTCCGAACAAATTTATCAACAATTAAAATCCCTCGGTCTTTCTCTTACTTACGATAAAATTAATTACCTCGAAAAAACCGCCACTCATTTCACTTTAACCGGCGACCAAACTTATACCGCTAAATCCGTGATTCTCGCTACCGGCACCACCCCACGTCGCCTCAATCTCATCAACGAATCTGAACTCATCGGCCACGGCATTTCCTATTGTGCCACTTGCGACGGCGCCTTTTACCAGAACCAAACTGTCGCCGTCGTCGGTGGTGGTAATTCCGCCCTCCTCGCCGCTTCTTATCTCTCTAATATTGCGCAAAAAGTTTTCCTTATTCATCGCCGCAATCAATTTACTGCCGAAAAAGCCCTAGTTTCCCAAATTCAAAATTCCACAAATATCGAAATTCTCTATAATCAAGAAATTCTCGCCTGTCACAGTAGTCAAAACAATCATCTCGATTCTCTCATCTTAAAAAACCAACAAGTCCTTCCCGTTTCCAGTCTCTTCGTTGAAATTGGTCGCCTCTCTTCCCTCACTGAAATTTTTCAGAACAGTAATTTGCGCAGCCTTCTGCTTTTTGACCAATCTGGTTTCATTATTACCGATGACTCTTGTTCCACCAATCTCGCTGGACTCTTTGCCGCCGGCGACTGTCGTTCCAAAAATTTCCGCCAACTCGTCACTGCCTCTTCTGACGGCGCCATTGCCGCCAATTCTGCCATTGAATTTCTTTCACAAGTTTAATTAAATTCAATTAATTCGACGGCGCCTTCGTATTATTTGTCATTAAAAAACTGGCTCCCGCCAGAAAAAAATGGAGCCATTGGCAGGGATCGAACCTGTGACCTGCTCGTTACGAATGAGCTGCTCTACCGACTGAGCTACAATGGCATAGAGACATTATACATTATTTTTTCTTTAATGTATAATGAGGTTATGAAGAGCCTCATCTCGGACCTCATCGCTCATCGCGGCATGCACGGGACTTATCAAGGCGCCAAGAATTTTCCCGAAAATTCTCTTTCCGCATTCAAGCGTGCCCTGCTCGCGAATTATGCCATCGAACTGGATGTCCATCTTACCAAAGACCACCAGCTCGCAGTTTTTCATGACCACGATACCCTGCGGATGACTAAAAAATCTTACAATCTTGAAGATACCGGTCTTTATACTCTTAAAAAACTTCCACTGATTAATTCCGATGGTGTTTCCACTAATCAAACCATCCCCGAACTTTCCGAGGTATTAGATTTAATTCACGCCAAGGTTCCTATCTTAATCGAGCTAAAAACCACCGAGCATTCTAACATTTCCCTCTTCGGTAAAACCGTCCTCACTGCGCTCGAAAAATATCTCAAAAGTTATCGTGACCCGAAAATTTATCTCCAAAGCTTCGATCCTCGCGTCGTCTATTGGATTAAAAAGCATCATCCTAAAATTCCGGTCGGGCTTCTCCTTTCTGATGATTCTGATCTTGCCAAAAAATATGATTTCTTTGTCAATAACCCTCTAATTTGGCGCTTCGTCAAACCAGATTTTCTCAGCGTTAATCAAACCATGTTAAATCGACCTGCCATCCAAAAATTCAAGGTCAATCATCCAGTTCTTTGCTACACTATCGACGACGAAAAAACCCTCAACGAATTAAAACCTCTCGCCACTCAATTTATTGTTGAAAAAATTCTCTAAGTTAAATTAATTAAAAACCAAAACCGTATCTAAAAAACTCACCACCACCTAAATTCCATTAAGCCCTATTTTTCAAACCACAAAAAATAGCCCGTAGGGCTTTATTCTGGCGGATCCGACGAGACTCGAACTCGCGACCTCTGCCGTGACAGGGCAGCGCTCTAACCAACTGAGCTACGAATCCACTACCTCATATTATAACTTGATTCCCCTGTTTGTGCAAGAGTTTTTTCCCTTTTTTGCCGTTCCAAAATCGATTTTAAAACTAAAACTCTTTTTCGTATCACGAATTTCATATTTTAAACCATATCGCTTCAATAGATTTTTTACAATATAAAGCCCCAAGCCACTTCCGCTCTGCTCATTAATACTCGCCCTATAAGAATTTTTAATCTCTAGTGCTCCATCTCGCATCTGCACCGAAATTCTCCCACCCTTCTCCGCATACTTCACTGCATTCCCAATTAAATTTGCTAATACCATCGATAAAGCCATCCGATTCAACCAATTTTTTTGTTCTCCAACCTCAATTCGCATTTGCAGATTCTTCTCCGCAATCATAATTTGATTGCGCTTCAAGGCTTCCTCGACTACCTCCGAAATTTTTATCCATTCAGACTTTTCAAAACTATCCATTTTCGACATCAAGAGTAATTCTCGAATTCCCGTGTCAAGTTCATCCACCATTTCTCCACATTTTTCCAAATAAAAATCCCGGTCCTTATATTTCCCTACCTTAAATTGCATATTTTCTAAAACAATCTTCAAGCTCGTCAATGGCGTTTTCAATTCATGCGAAGCCCCACGCAAAAATTCAAAATTCACTTGCTTCATTCTCAGAGTTTCTTGTCTCGCGTAAAATCCCGCCACCACCAATGATAATACTACCGATCCCAGTAATGTCACCGGCAAAAACTTCAAACTCAAATCAATCGCATCTTTTTCTAAATTTGCCGTCGAAACAAACTGCACCAAAGCCTCTTCTTCGTTTAAGAGCTTCACGCTTTTTTCTTCAATAATCACCGAGTTATTTTCACTCGTCCGATCCACCGCTAAAAGCTCCGAAACTTTCATCTCGTTCTCCACATTCTGCGTTTTTAGGTAAGCTTTAATCTCGCCACTTCTGGAATAAAAATCCAAAGCCTGCTCCACATATTCACGATTTTTTCCAGCCAAATTTTTCGTCACCTCTGAAGCTGTCTGCTTAATTTCCTTTGTTTTTTCCTCCAAATAAGATTTCGAAAGTGTATAAAATATCCCACCGTGAATGATCGTCACTACTCCGAGCAGTAATATTAAGACCCTGAAAAATCCCTTCCAAAAAATTCTTCTCATTCTCGCTCCAATTTATACCCCACCCCGCGCACCGTATAAATACAATCCAATTTTAATTTTTTTCTAAGTTCCTTAATATAGACATCAATCACTCGGTCAAACGGAATCTCTTCGCTTTCCTTCCAGACATTTTCAATAATTTGTTCCCTGGTCAAAACTCGCCCCTCATTCAAAAACAAATATTTTAAAATCTCCAGCTCCTTTGGTTTTACTTCTACTGGTTGCCCCGTTATCTCAGCTCGAAAGCTCACAAAATCAATCTTCGTCTCTTGATAGCTAAATTCTCTTAGATCCTCGCCCAAAGTTTTCTTCAGTAGCGCCTCCATTCGTGCTTTTAAAACCGGTAACGAAAATGGTTTTTCCATAAAACCATCCGCCAAATTCGAAAAGGCCATAATTTGCGATTCTTCGTCCGAAAATGCCGTCATCATCAAAACTGGTACTCGACTTTTTTCACGAATTTTTTTCAAAACTTCTAACCCACTCATCGACGGCAATTTAATATCTAAAATCACCAAATTAATTTCATGATTAAACTTTTTCAGCGCCTCTAGTCCATCCCCCGCCTCGATCATCTCGTATTTAAATTCCCGCAAAAATTCTACCACCCCTTCCCGAATCATTCGGTCATCCTCTACGATCAATATTTTCATTAATCTAAATATACCAAATTTAAAGCTCAGTCAAAAGTTCCTTTGGATTCTTTTTTAAATTTCGGTAACTTATTATCCCAAGTGAAACCAGTATGATTGCCAACATGAAAATCACCGTTATCATCACTGCATTAGTCGTCATCTGTACATCAATTGCCGAAAGAGTTTTAGTAAAACCTTCCATTTCTGCACCCCCACCCAACTGCGTCGCCCCAGCCTGTTTCGCCATTTGTTTTGTCACCCCAGTTGTTACATTTTTTAAAATGTCATTCCCCATTATTTTCGCAAATTTTCCTGCCAAGACATAAGCCCCCACGAACGCCGGTAGGCTTACCATTAAAAGCTCTATCACGAACTGTCCGAAAATCTGCCCCTTTTCCAAACCTAACGCCAGTAAAATTGCAATTTCCTTTTTTCTTGCATTCATCCAGAGTAGCAAAACTAAAGCCACTACCATTCCCGCAAAAATTAGTGAACCGAAAAACATTTGATTAGCCGCTCCATACATTCCCGAAATCGATTGATCTAAAGCTGGATAATTTGAGGCACTTTTTATCAAATTATACTCGCGCCAATTCACATCTAATTTCTTCACCGCAGCCATCACTTGGTCAAGATTCTTCTCGCCCTTTACGAAAAATGTTGCATCCTGATACACCGCCGTATCTTCATCATTGCCATAAACTTTTGCCGCCGTAGAAACGTCCGTCACTAAAGTATTTTCATAAAGCTCCTGTGCCGCCGTCACTCCCCCCGTATTTTTCCCGGTAAATAACCCCTTAATTTTCACCTCTACAGTTTCATTTGCCGCCTTTTCATTATCCGCGTCAAATAAATTTGATTTAATTTTAATTTTATCCCCCACTTTCAAATTATTTTTCTTCGCCAAATCTTCATGCATCAAAATTTGATATTTATCATTCGATTTCAGATGTTCTCCCGACACTAACTTAAAAGCCCCCGAAACAAATTTCGTTTCCCTAGCTGAATCATTCACTCCGGTCAACATCACTGTGCGTTTAAAATTTTTCGCACGTTCCGCCGACATTCCGCGCAACGTTTCTGGTGTCTCGATAATATCCTTACCCACCAAATCCGCCACACTATTAATTCTTTTCACCGTATATTCAATTTCCGGTGACTCAGAAATTTTTTTAATATCAGTTCCCCTCACATTGCCGCCACCCCGCGGCGTACCTTGGTTTACCTGACGATTAATTTCCATTGAAAAACTATTAGTTACTCCCGAAAAAGCGTCACTCGCCGCCTTGCTTGTCGCATCCTGAATCGCCAGACTAATCATTCCTAGTGCCGCCATTATTAGCACAACGGAAAAAATTACCAAACTTTTTAACTTTTTTCGCGTTACATATAAAAATGCATTTTTCAACATTATCTCAATTTCCTTCCCTTTAATTCCAAGACCACATCCGCCGAATCCGCCACGTTCTTACTATGTGTCACCACAATCACACATTTATTGCGTTCCTTTGCCAACTTTTTCAAAACTTCAATAATTTCTTCCGCCGTGTTTTCATCCAAATTTCCCGTCGGTTCATCCGCCAAAATAATCGGTGCCTCCGAAACTAACGCCCGCGCGATCGCCACGCGTTGTTGCTGTCCACCCGAAAGCTTCATCACGTTTCGATTTATTTGATCTTTATCTAACCCCAACTTCACTAAAATCTCATCCGTCGCCTCCTGATTCACTAGTCTAATATTTTCTAACGGCGTTAAATAATCAATCAAATTATAGTTCTGAAAAACCAGAGTGATATGGTTCTTGCGATGATAACTGTAACCGTATTTACCAATCTTTTCATCTTCAAACAAGATTTCGCCACTCTTCGGTTCATCTAATCCCGCAAGCAGTGAAAGCAAGGTAGATTTTCCTGCCCCCGATTTTCCGATAATCGCATAAAATTTCCCTCGCTCAAATTTCTGATCCACCCCTTCTAAAATATTCTCCCGATTTCCCTCGTAAGCATATGAAACATTTTTAATTTTTAGTACACTCATTTTTCCTCCTAACTTATTTTCGCTAAAATTTCTTTCGGTTTTTTCGTTAAAATCATCCACGACGCCGCTATTACTGCTAGAACCATAATTAAAATCAAAAGTCCGTAGCTCATCGCAAAAATATCTAATCCCCCACCACCAGTCGTAAAGCTGCCTAAATCTAAATTATCTAAACTCTCTTTCTGTAAAACCGCACCCAGAATCCATCCCACAAAAATTCTTCCCAGTATCGCCGCCAAAATCATTGCCGGCAGCGAAACTAATACCAACTCCAAGATAAATTGCCCCACAATTTTAATTTTACTGCGTCCAATCGCCAGTAATATCCCAATTTCATACATCCTTTCCCGCACCCAAAGAATTAGCACCAGGGACAATACAATTATTCCCGCCCCGATCACCGCCATAATCATCACAGAAATCATCTGTTTCACCATATCTAGAGACTCCACCATTCCCGAGAACTGATTTTCCTCTTTACTAATTTCATAGTCTTCCGACTGAACACTTTTTTTATTCATTTCCGCCTTTAACGCCGCTAATTTTTCGGAATCAGATACCAATATTTTTAGACTCGTCACCAGTTTTTTCTTACCAAAAATTTGCGCCATCGTTGTGTAGTCCGTGAACATCATATTCTCACTAAAATCCGAAGACATGCCAGTATATTTTTCTTGCTTTTTCCCGGTAAAAATTCCTTGAATAAAAAGCTCTAATTCCTTCTCTTCCCCTAAAACTTTTAGACTCACCTTATCACCGACCTTCCACTGGTTCTTCTTCGCTAGCGCTTCATGCACCAAAACCTTTCCAGCTTCCTCGCGCGCAATATTTTTCCCTTCAATCAACTTAAATACTTCACTCCGAAATAACGGGTCTTTCTTCACATCACTTATAGCCTGAAGCATAACCGCATTTCCCAAGTAACCTGGCAAATCTTCTCGCATCACCATTTGTTCACCTGTCACCACCTCACCATTTTTGATCTCAGCCACCCCTTCATATTGAAAAATCTTCTCTGCCCCAAGTTTGCTATCAATCAAATCAAAACTTTCCGCATTAAAAGTCTCAGATTTTAATGATCTAATTTTCACACCAAAATCATTCGCGCTATTTATCGCGTTCGTCATTTTCTCGCTAGTTTTCATTATTGAAAAACCCGCATAAATCACTGCCAGAATTAAAGTTAAAATCAAAAATATCAACGCCGTACGTGTGCGTTTTCGAAAAACATAAGCTACCGCATTTTTAATCATTTTTCCTCCATATTTTTATTTTAAATTTTAATTATGAAGCCACTGTGAATTTTTCGAAATTCTTCTTAATTTCCGAAAATCCCTCTCGAATCATGATAAAATGAAATTACGCGAGTGTCGTATAACGGCTATTATATTTCCTTCCCAAGGAAGAGACGAGGGTCCGACTCCCTCCACTCGCACCAGACCATAATAAGAAAGAGCATTTATGCTCTTTATTTTTATGGTCGCCCGTCCGAGAAAGACCGCGAAGCGGGATTACTCGCACCAAATCAAAAAAAATAAGAACGTTTACGTTCTTTATTTTTTTGATTGCCTGTACGAGAAAGTTTATTTATAAAATTACTTACGCCAGATTCTAAAGAGAAAAAATATTTATATTCTTTCTCTTTAGAATCGCCTGCATAAGAAAGACTACGTAGTAGTCTTACTCGCACTAACTCTTTTTAGTCCCACTTATTTGCAGAATCTGATGGTAATGTTGATGCCCTATTTCATCATCCCAAACTCGAATAACCTCACAGGATTCTGGTTGTAAATCTGTATCCTTAAATAGCTCCTGGATTGATTCTTTTGTATATTTTTTCCTCGCAAATTCATCGGATTCATCAAAGGTATGCAGAAAAAATTTTCCACCTTCTTTTATGTTAATTTTAATTGTTTTAATTAAGGACTCTGGGTTTTTAAGTTTTTGAATTACATAATTGGAATAGACAAGGTCATATGGTGCATTTGGCGATAAATAAACTTCGTTCAAATTTGTCCCAGTTATAATATCCACCCCATCACACTCCCAGCCCACTTTCTCCAACCCCCTAAGATTGGTCCCATCACCACATCCTAAATCTAAAGCCTTGCCGACTCTAGTAAAATACTTAGTTACAAAATCTTTTAATTCAGGGTTCATATTATATATTATACAAGAAAAAAGAGAGCCTCCAGCTCCCTTTTTACTTTTGCTATTCACATTCCACTACAGAAAATCCGTAACCTAGCGCCATCTGGATGCAGTTTTCATCATTGAAATGCATACAATAAATCCGCTTTCTCAAATCTTCCGGCACCGCCATCGCGAGATTCCCCACAAACAAATGCGCCCCGTTCGAATTCCTCACCGAAGTCACATCGATATATGCCCGCGCGATCTGCACCCCTTCACTCAGAAGATAATGCAAATTCTTAATTTCCTTCGTATCGCCCGAATAATATACCAGACCATCTTTTGTGGTAAAAATCAGACCGAAACTCATCAGCTCCGCGCAATGCCAAGTTTTCACATAACGTACCCCTGAAAAACTTTTAAATTTTTCGTCATACTGCGTATCTTGCACCAAATCATACATCTCTTCTGTACAACCAAAACCCTGCAAAATCTGCTCAATCGTTTTTACGTATTCATCATTATCCGGCAAAATAATTTTCAACGGTCGATGCAATACAAGATACAAATAAGTCACCAGACTTCCCAGACTGCCGATATGATCCGAATGCGTATGGGTAATCATCAAATTCACTGCCCTCACTCTGCCCAGCAAACTCTTTTGCTTCAACTTCGCGAACACATCCTCTCCGCAATCAATCAGAAACAACTGATCATCATCGATGAAATACGCTGCCGTATTCCCCTCTTTTACGTTAAATGCCGAGCCTCTGCCCAAAAATTTTAGTTCCATATCCCCCTCCTTCGAATTTTCTAAAGTTTAAAGTACTCGTAATCTTAACTTACGCTTATAGATTATTGTAATCAAATTTACTAAAAAGTCCACCCCTGTTTCCAGAGGTGGATTCCTAATTAGCCTCACTTAAGATTCTTGTCGATCAATTTTAATCAACTCTTTAATCTTTCCAGAATCTCGAATTTCCTTCATTTGCTTATCAAATTCCGTAAATGAAATTTTGATTGAAGTATAATTCACTGTCGAATCGGTTTTCGCCACCAATTTCACAAAGTAATAACCATCTCCTGAACTTGATACAAATTTATCCGAAATTTCCCCCGCATTGAGACTCATCGCTTTTAGTGACCTGCCGCCATCCACGTTCATCTTATCGACTAGCCCACCAGTTTCTTCGTAAAGTACCTTGTCACCCAATTCTTCCGAGATTGTCTTCAAATCTTTTCCGGATTTGATCAAGGATTCTACCTGCGCCGCAAGCTGCACGGCATTCGTATCGATTGCCTGCGAAACTTTTTCTTTCACTAATGACAGATAAATCATTCGACGATATTCCTTCATCGTCAAACCAAAATTATCTTCCAAAATCTTCTTAAATCCTTCTTCACTGCGTTCCACTCCACCAATTTTGCGGTGTTCCAAAATCGTTTCGTCCACTTCTTTATCCGTCACCGTCAGATCATTTTCTTTCGCCAATTTCAGAGCCCAAGCATAATTCTCTGCTTCATCCAGCGCCAAGCGCTTATAATGCTGCTCCATAAAATCATTGTCCTTCGCATTATCTAGCTTACCCTGCTGTTTTTCGATCGGTGTAATCGTACTATGATAAATCAAAAGATAATCCGAATAACGCACATCCGCGCCGTTTACGTTAGCCACCGATACTGGCAAAAGTTGAGTCAAACGATAAAGAATCGGATTCGTACTCTGCCATTTATAAAGCATAAAATAGCCCGCCCCCGAAGCCAAAACCACCGCCATCACTGACAAAATAATCGTCACTGTCACCACGCGATATTTTGCATATTGCATTGGATATTTGAACTTACGACCCTTCGATAGCACCTCTTCACGACGCTCCTCGACTTTTTCTAGCTCTGTCTTGTTCTTAAATTCTTCAATCTTTTTCTGCTCGCGCTTTTGCTTCATTTTCGCCACGATTGAAAGTCTCTTCTCTTTTACGGCATCGGTTTCGTTTGTCATAGTCTTATCCACTTCGTTTTCTAATTTAGCTTTGCTCATTTCCTATTTCTCATTAATTAGATTTTGTAAATCGTTATAAATTTTTTCCGAATTTTTCACCATCGATATCACCAAATCCCCCACCGCTGTTTGAATTACAATCGTACCATAACCCATCAATCCCGCCCGAATACCACTCACGCCATAGGAAATACTCTGAATCTTATCTAGGCCCAAGTCTACCACTGATTTCTTAAACAAACCTCGTTGTGAAATCTGACGAATCCGCTGATTGGTCACAATATAAATCGAAAAATACCATAGAATGTATGAATATAAGAAACCCAAAACCCCCACCAAAATTAACGCCAAAAAAGTCTCAAAAATCATCATATTATTTGGCCAAAGTAAAGTTAATCCCACCCCGATCATAATCATCAAAATTAAAAATATCACACCGGACTTTGCCGTCAAAAAATGGCGTCGGAACACAAACTGCACCTCTTCGCCTTCTCTCTGACCATCAAAAATCATTTTTCTCATACGTATTTGGTGACCCGGGCGGGAGTCGAACTCGCAACCTTCTCCTTAGGACGGAGCCGCTCTATCCATTGAGCTACCAGGCCATACCTAAATTATACCATATTCGATTCCACAACCATCAGTCGCTATCCCCTCAAAACCTCCACCACCTTCGCTATCAAAAACGCCATCACATTAAAAATTACGATCGTCGCACCGGTCGGCGTCGCCACAAAATACGAAAAGATAATTCCCATTACCATGCAGAACACTGAAACTAACACTGAGGTAAAAACCACCGCCTTAAAACTTTTCACTACCTGCATCGCCGTCACCGTCGGGAAAATAATCAAACTCGAAATCAGAAGCGCGCCCACCAGTCGCATTCCCAGCACTACCACCACCGCACATAAAATCGCAAAAATTGTATTTAGCCGCTCGGTCTTCAGTCCAATCGATTTGGCAAAATTCTCATCAAACGTCATCGCGAAAATCTCATGATACTTCACAATAAAGAATAAAATCACCACGAGCGAAAAAATCACTCCCACTACCACATCAAAATCATCTAGTGCCAGGATACTGCCGAATAAATAATTATTAATATCCGTATTCACCCCCTTTACCACCGAGATCACCAAAGTTCCCACTGCCAGCGCCCCCGCCGAAAGCATCGCGATTAAAGCATCTGCATCCACTTTGCTTTTTTGGTTCACCTGCAAAATCAGAATCGCCGCCAAAATTACTATTGGTAACGCAAACTGCAGTGGCATTATGCCAATCACCGTCGCAATCGCAAAGGCGCCGAATCCCACATGCGAAAGTCCATCACCAATCATTGCCTTTCGTCTCAAGACCAAAGACACCCCGATCAGTCCTGCCGTCACCGCCAGTACCACCCCCACCACCAAAGCCTTCACCATAAATTGGTATTGCCACATTTCCAGAAACTTTTCCAAAATTCCGTTCATCGCCACCTCCTATTTCCCCTCACCTTCGCTATGTTCATGGCGATGAATTCTTTTCACATACTCTTCCGTAGTCTCCATCGTCGCCACCCCGTCCGCTAGCGCCAAAATTTTATTCCCCACCAAATTCTGATGATCGAGATCATGTGTAATCATTACAATCGTGATTCCCTGCGCATTTAATTTCAAAAGCTCTGCGTATAATTCCTTCTTCGATTTCGAATCTAAATTATTCCCCGGTTCATCCAAAATTAATAGTTTCTTCGTCGCTACCACCGCCCGCGCCAACCAAATTTTCTGTTTTTGTCCACCCGAAAGCTCCGCAAAATGTTTCTTCAACAATTTTTTCATGCCAAATTTCGCGAGCGCTTCCTCGCATTTTTCCTTATCGCTTTTCGTATAAAAAATCCCCCGCTTCTGATTGAGTAGTCCACTTAATACAATCTCTTCCACTGTCGCCGGAAAGTTCGACGTTACTACTGTCTCCTGCGAAATATAACCAATCTCCTTACGGCTCATCCCGAGAAACTCCACACTTCCTGCACTTGGCTCTATCAAGCCCAAAATCGTCTTAATTAGAGTGGTTTTCCCGGCCCCGTTACAGCCAACCAAGCAGATAAAATCTCCCGCCAAAATTTCAAAATTAATCTTCCGAAACACCGGCGTTTTCGCATATTCTACGCTCAAATTTTTTACTGCAATGATTGGCTGTTTTTCCATAAAAATCCTATTTACTTAGGGCCAATAGATTACGTTTCATCAAATCGACATAAGTCACGCCCTTCGAAAAATCATCCGCCGTCACATTATGTGCCGAATGTAACTCCAAAACTTCTGCGCCCGTATCTTTACTTACGGTCTCTGCAATCTTGCCATTCGAAAGTTCGATCTTATAAATTTTCTTCACTTTATCTTGTTTTACTTTATTGATTAAGAAACTAATTGTCTTCGCACTAGCCTCAGTTTGTTCTGAGCAACCCGAAAAAGCCGCCGCATATTTCAAACCAAATTCATCAGCAAAATAACGGAACGGAAAACGATCTGCCACCACAATTTCCGAAATTTTACCATCAATCGCCTGGTGTAAATCCTTATCTACTTGCGCAATTTCTGCCACGTATTTTTCGGCATTATCATTGATCTTAGTCTTTTCGTCTGCATCAATTTCGGAAGCCACTTCTGCGATTTTCTTTACAATTTCCATCGCCTTTTTTGGACTCGTCCAAACATGCTCATCAATTTCTGGACCTTCTTCTTCCTCTTCATGATCATGCTTATGCTCATGCGACTCGTGATCGTGGTCATGTTTGTGATCGTGGTCGTGATCGTGGTCCGCATGGTCATGCTCATGGTGATGCTCATGGTCATGGTCATGCTCATGTTCATCCTCATCTTCCATTCCTTCCACGATTTCTTCTTCCACCGTCGACACTAAATCTACCAGCTTCACGACATGGGTCTTTTTCGTATCTACGTCCTTCAAAATTTTCTTCACCCAAGTGTCGGAATCTCCCCCCACATAGATAAACATATCCGCATTTTTAATATCGATAATATCCTGCGGTGTTGGCTCATAGGTATGGGTTTCCGCCCCCGGCTTCACCAACATTTTTGTACTGATATTCATATTTTTTGTCACTGCTCTGGCAAAATCATAGCCCGGAAAACTGGTCGACACTACTGAATACTTTTTTTGTTCAAATTTTTCTCGGTTTAATACCAAGAAAGCCAATAATCCCACCACTAAAATCAGGCCAAAAACCGCCCATAGCTTTTTTAAATTTTTCATTTTTACTCCTTATTCTACTATTAAAATTCTGAGTAAAAAATTTAATTAATTAAGCAATTCCCCCGAGAAATTTCATTCCTATCACGCTTATCTAAAAGTCTCAGATGAAAAATCCGAAACAAACATTTCGCACAAATCGAAAATCTTGGCAAACCGCCAAAAATGCGGGAAGTTTCTTTCTCACTCCCGCATTCCACCGCATGTCCACAAAGTCGACAATGGTGCATTTTAACCTCTCGGTGGTTCGCCTTCTGGTTCGTTTAATAATTTCTTGGATTTAATCTCGTAACGTTTACCATTAATTGGTGAAACATAGTAATCTTCATTTAGGAGATTCACAAACATCGTTAAATCCTTGTCATCCATCATAATAATCGCGCCATCATCGTCAGTCATCAGTTCCAACTTCATTTCATCGGCATAATCTACTAGTTGCTCTTGCGACATTTGCTCCTCGATATCCATATCTTGTAGCTTCTTCACTAGTGGTTTCTTGTCCATCAAAAGCGCATTTAAAGTCAAACCTTCCGCAAAAGAAAGTTTATATTTCTCTTCAATCTCCTTTGCCTTTGCCTCGGCTAACATTTGTGACTTAAAATCATATTGAAAAAGATTTTCAAACTTCGTCTGATTAAAAATCACCACCGATCCATCGACAAAGGCCACCTGATTATCGTCTGGCATCTTCAAAGCCACTTCCGCAGAGAACGGCTCAAAACTTTCACCATTCAATTCCCAAGAAGTTTTCGCGCTCAAAGCTGAGGCTGCGGAAATACCCTTTGCGATATAGAAAACTTTCGTTCCATCATCACCACCTAGATAAGAAAACTTCGCGATAATTCCCTTCATCTTCTTAAATTGGTGTTCATTATCCGTAAAATAGTCGATGTCCTTATATTCTTTTTCAATCAAATTAAGCAGACTCTCGGCACGTACCACTTTCGAAAGATCAGTACGATAAATCACCTTGTTTTCCCCATCTGATTTTTCATACTCGCGGCATTCCAAACCTTTTTCCGCCCCCGAAATCACATAGGCGATCGCTTCGCCCATAAACATCTGCTTCACCGAATTGGTTAATTTTTCAGAATAGCGAATTTTAAATGGTGTGTAGTTTTTATTGAACAAAAATAGTTCACACGACACATTATTTTTTACTTCATCAAGCTCATTCGCCCACAAAAATACATCAAAATCATTCAATTTTCGAATTTCAGAGTTCGTAATTTCAGTCTTTTCGGAATCCATATCACCTCACTATTTTTCTATTAGTTTAGCACACTTTTACTTCGCTGTTTCGCCGTAAGTATCTTTTACCACCAAATCCGGCAAAATATTTAAATCCATCATCAAAACTTCAATGCGATTTCGTATTTCTTCGGCCTCTGATTCATTTTCCAAAACCGCCTCGAACTTAATATAAGATTTGCGGCCATGCTCAATCTGATCAAGATAAATCGTAATCCCGTTTTCCAGCACCACTTCCTGGCGCGTTCTCGAAACTTCTGATTGAATAATCAACCCCATCTGCAATAAAATATTCGCGGCTTCTGCATAGCTCGAAACCAAAGTTTCATGCACCAAATCAATCTTCGATTTTTCCAGATGCCTCTTACAAATCAAACTATAACGTGCTGGTCGGTCCACCGCCTTTACGTCCATTCTTAAAATCATTCTGGCAAAATTATTGTGTTCTTCATAATTTCGTGGCACAAAAATTCGTGAGTGCTGCCAATACATTGGGTCAAAATCATAGCCCAAATTCATCAAGCGATTCTCTAATTTATCGACGTCTCTAACTTCTGCTTTGACAATAATTTTTTTCATTCTTCACTCGTTTCCACCGTTAAAATTTCTAGACCCGGGTAGTTTGTATTTTCTCGTGCCTTGTTCGCCCATTCGTCTGCCAACTCATTTTCCGCCGTACCGTTATGGCCACGCACCCAGACCAATTTCGCGTTTGCTTCCCTGTAAGCTTTGAACACTTTTTTTACTAAACCTAAATTTTTAATTGGGCCGCTCTTCTTTTTCCAACCGTTCTTTTCCCAACCTGGTGCCCATTTGGTCAGCACGTTAATCCAAAATTCTGAGTCCGTCCAAATTTCCGCTTCCTCACCCGCTAATACCTTAAGAGCTTCCAGAATTGCCGAACCTTCCATTCGAATATTTGTCGTCAGATCTTCTCGCCCCATCGCTACCGGTTTTTTGTCTTCAATTACAGAAAATCCCCCCGGCCCCGGATTCGGTGACGCACTTCCATCTGTCCATAATTTTCTCATTTTGCCTCTATTTCTGAATTTGCGACACCAATTGGTAAATCGGCATGAGCACACCGGCAATAATTACTGCCACCATCAAAGCCATAATCACCAACATAATTGGTTCAATCAATGTCGAAATTGTATTAATTTGCTGATCTAATTCGTCTTCGTAGACGTTCGCTGCCTTACCCAGCATTTCATCAATTTTACCAGATTCTTCACCAATTGCCGCCATTTGCGGAAGTAATGGCAAAATATAATCTAGTTCCTTCAATGATGCCGACAGCGTTTTACCCTGCTTCACTTTTTCCGAAACTTCCTTAATTTCTTCTTCCATAATCAAATTATTGATTGCTTCGGCTGAAATCGCTAAAGTATCCTGAATCGACACACCTGTCGAAAGCAAGTTTTCCGCCGTACGCGCGAAACGTCCATTATACAGACGCCAAAACATCGATTTAAATACCGGAATATTTAGTTTAATTCTCGCCAAGACATGACGTCCACTATCTGTGCGCACAAATTGAAATACGAAATAAATAGTCAAACCAATCACAATTGTCACTAGCCACCACATATTCACCAGGAAGTTCGTTTGCTCCACCAGTAGCTTAGTAATCATCGGTAAATCTTTCCCCAGGTCGTGGTAAAGCTGTTGCACTTGCGGTACCACCGCAATCACCATAAATACCAAAACCGCAATAATCACCGCAAGCACAATCGCTGGATAAGTTAAAGAGTTTTTAATTCTCGTCACCATCGCGTGATCTTTTTCTTGCTGATCGGCTAATCGTCTTAAAGATTTATCCAGCGTACCAGAAGATTCACCAGCCTTCAAAAGCGCTAGATAAATTCGATTAAATACATCTGGAAATTTCGCACAAGCCTGCGTCAAACTTTTACCCGCTTCCACGTCCGCCAAAATTGATTCCGTCACCCGGCGCATTGGCTTACTCTCGGTTTGCTCAATCAAAACTCTTAAAGAGTTCGAAAGTGGCAAACCTGCCCCAATCAAAGTCGAAAATTGTCTCGTGAAAACGATTTTATCCTTCGTGGTAACTTTGTTTTTAAATTTATCAAAAAAACTGTCACCCGAAGTATCTTCCGTCACCGTATCTGGTGTGTAGCCACGCTCAATCAAGAGCTTACCGGCGGCACGTTCATTCTCTGCCTGAATTACGCCCTTAATAATTGCACCCGTCTTACTATCGCGGGCCTTATAAATATATCGGTTCATTAGGCGCCTTTCACAATCCTTTCAAATTCACGCACGTCTACCGCATATTCTCTTGCGCTATCATAAGTCACCGTTCCCTGTTGGACTAATTTCGCCAAGGTGCGATCCATCGTCTGCATACCTTCTGAAGCCCCGGTCTGAATTGCCGTATCCAGTTGGTGAGTTTTACCTTCACGGATAATCGAACGAATTGCCGTATTCGCCACCATAATTTCTGCCGCACAAACACGGCCACCACCGATCGCTGGCACTAGACGCTGCGAACAAACTGCCATCAAAATCCCTGCGAGCTGTGAACGAATTTGTGGCTGTTGTTCGGCTGGGAAGACGTCAATCATACGGTCCACTGATTGGGCTGCTGAGTTGGTATGTAGTGTCGCGAACACCAAGTGACCAGTTTCCGCAATCGTAATTGCTGCGCTAATCGTCTCAAGATCGCGCATCTCACCGAGTAGCACCACATCCGGGTCTTCACGTAGAGCCGACTTCAAGGCTCGACTAAACGAATAAGTATCGTAATGCACCTCACGCTGTGCCACCAAGCTTCGCTTCGATTTATGAGTAAACTCAATCGGATCTTCAATCGTCAAAATATGTACCGATTTTTCACTATTAATCTTATTAATAATTGCCGCCAGTGTCGTCGATTTACCAGAACCGGTCGGACCCGTCACCAAAACCAAACCACGTGGATAATCTGCAAAACCCGAAATTACCTGTGGCATACCCAACTCTTCAATCGTTGGCATCTTGGTTGGAATCAAACGAAACGCTGCCGCAAGGTGTCCTTTTTCATTAAAGGCATTCACACGAAAACGTGCAATCTCTCCAAAAGCAAACGAATAGTCGAATTCTTTATCTTTCGCCAGAGTTTCACGTTGCATTGAATCTAGCGTCGAAAAAATCAAGGTGTCGACAATTTCCGTCGTTAAAATTGGCGTATTTGGAATTGGCACCAGTGACCCATCAATACGTAAGATTGGTGGCAACCCCACCTGAATATGCAAGTCCGAAGCCCCGTGCTTGATACAAGCCTCTAATAATGTTTCAATTTTCACCGAAGTTGGCACGGCAGTTGGTGATGAAGCGGCTGCGGCGGCCTGTGCTGCGGCTGCTGAACGTACGCTCGTCTGTGCTTGATTTTCTTGCATATTTACCTCTTATCTTTATTTTACCATAAACTTTTTTATCTTCACTACGCCAAATCTGATGCTACGCGGTTCACCTCACTTACGGTCGTCACCCCAGTCAGCGCCTTCAACATTCCGTCTTGTCGCATCGTCAAAGTCCCTTTTTCCTTCGCAAGTTGCATAATCTCTGAAGACGTCGCGCGTTTCACAATCATCTTCTGAATATCATCATCAATTTCAATCGTTTCATAAAGGCCTGCACGCCCCTTATACCCACCCGGCGTTTCTCTTTCGTCAATCCCCCGCATCATCGAATAACCGTTCGGATTCACCACCGGCAGTCCTGGATAGCCCAAATCTTCCGACACCATCGCCACCTGTTCCTGGCTTTGTGGCAATAATTTCGCTACCAAATCATTAATCTGCTTAGTTTCCATTTCCGTCGAATACACCACTTCTCGCTTCGGTGCTACCCGCCTCACTAAACGCTGACCAATCACCGTGTTTAAAGTTGAGGCTAAAAGAAATGGCTCAATCCCCATATCCAGAAGCCTTGGTAAAATACCAGCCGCCGAGTTGGTGTGCAAAGTCGAAAATACCAAGTGCCCAGTTAGCGATGCCTGCACCGCCAAGTTAGCCGTTTCCGCATCACGAATCTCACCCACCATTACCACATCTGGATCCTGACGCAAAATACTACGAAGACCCGCCGCAAAAGTTAGGCCGGCGTCCACATTCACCTGAATTTGGTTCACCCCGTCCATCTTATATTCGACCGGATCTTCCAGAGTCACAATATTAATCTTGTCGGACTTAATGCGTTTAATCAAAGCATAAAGCGTCGTCGACTTACCAGAACCAGTCGGCCCCGAAGTTAGAATCATTCCATTCGGACGTTCGATCCCCCGCTGCACCATCGCCAGCGCATGACCGGTCATCCCCATCTGTTCAATATCGAGCGTCGTCCCACTTTTGTCCAAAATACGAATCACCACCTGTTCACCCCAAATCACTGGTGACACTGCAATACGTAAATCAATTTCCGTGCCTTCCACCGATACCGTAAACTGACCGTCTTGTGGCACGCGGTGTTCATCAATTTTCAAGTTCGCTAAAATCTTAATTCTTGAAACCAAAGCCGGTTCAATCGATTTCGGAAGTTCCATCACCTTGCGCAACACACCGTCGATGCGACAACGTACTACTAATGCCGCCTCTAGAGGTTCAATATGAATATCCGAAGCTTTCGTTTTCGTCGCATAATCCAAAATTGTGGTCAAAGCCTTCGAGATAGGTGAATCCTGCGTAATGGTTTTTACACTCGAAGAATTCGCATCTTCCTCGTCGCTACTTTTAACCGCTTTTTCAACCGCTCGAAAATCACCCTGATACTGGGCAATCGCACTCTTGATTCCCGCCTCGCTGGCCACCATACCGCGAATTTGCTTCTGAGTCAAAGTCGAAAGATAATCAATCTGCTGCACGTTCGACACATCCAGCATCGCCACATACAGAACCCCGTTTTTCTCCCCTAGTGGAACCACCATTAATCTCGAAACCACATCATAAGGCAGCAAAGTCAAAATCTCGCGGTCCATTTTCACGTTATGCAAACTCACATACGGCACATTCATAATTACCGCCGTGGCATGCGAAATTGTTTCCGCGTCGCAAATTTTTTGCGCTACCAAATTAGCCAGTAGTGGCTGCTTACGTTTTTCTGCCTCTTCTACTACTCTTTTTACATCCGACTCAAAAACCAACCCTTCTTTAATCAAGAGCTGAATTACTTTTTCTTGCGAGTCATGTGTAAACAAAATCTTTTCCTTTAATTTTCTTTCTTAGTTTCCGAAGTTTTATTCGTCGAAGTTGAACTATTTCCGGAAGTTTTATCTGAAGCTTCATTTTTCGATTTATTTTCGCCCTCAGAGGTTTTATCTGAATCTGCCTTCGTCTTAGAATCTTCATTTTCATCGTCAGAAGTTTTCTTTTCGGCCTCTTCTTTTTTCTCTTCTGAGGCTTTTTCTTTCTTTTCTTCCTCTGCCGCAGTTTCTGGTGTAGCACGACCACAAGCCACTAATTCGGCGCGGTCCAAAATTCCGTTACGGTCCACGTCTTCACAACTACCCACGTAAACTTCTACCGTTGGGTTAATCGCATCCACATTGAAGACTTCCGGATCAGGGCTCGTCAAATCTGCCGTAATTTTACCAATCGTCTTATGTTTCAAATAACGTGTATCTGGATCGCCCAGCAAGAAACTACAAGCGATAAATGTTAGTAAGACCCCCACGCTGGCTACAAAAGTTACCGTGAAGATGTCTGAACGTCTCATTTCTCGTCCTCCTTTTCCTGCTTTTTCTTTTCTTCTTCCGCCTGTTTCTTGGCTTTTTCTTCTGCCTTCTTCTTTGCTGCCGCGTCTGCCTTGTCCTTCGACTCTTGCGTACGAGCCTTACCTGAAGCATAAACTGTCGAATCTTTTTCACGCACCGCCGCACCCTTCGTGTAATAAGCCGCGCCTTGAGCGGTTAGTTCAAGTCTCGAAGATTTGGTAGTTAAATTCGAACTCCATTTAATCTGCGCACTTTCAATATTGAACGAACGAATCGATTTTTCCAAGTTCGATAGTACTTTCATCGTATCTTTTTCGTCTTTCTTTACCGAAATCGAAACTGGAATCGTTGAGACACCGACAATTCCACTATTCTTATAAGAATTTCCTGGCGATAATTGTTCTGGTTCAAATCCTGATAGTAAGAAAATTTGATTAATAGAAGCGAGTAAAGCCTCATCATTTTTCTGTGCAGGCAACGCATCCGGGATTACCCTTAGGGCCGAACACATCTTAATCATATTGAGATTATAGGCTTTTTCGTTATCAGTTTTTGAATTCAAATACAACTTCGAATAATCGATACGATTTTTATTTTCATCAAAACAGCTCTTCTGGCCATCTCTCGCAATCGATTCCAAATTCGTATTATTTGCCATCGTCACCAAAGCGTTATAGCGTAGAGTGTTAGCTAATTTCGAAACGTCCACCTTGTTTGGGTCACATTTTGCCAGTTCTTTGTCGTTGTATTTACCATCCTTATCCGTATCTTCACAAATACCGACATTCTTAATCGTCTGGTAATAATTATTGATTGAAGTATCTCGCGCCGCAATTACTTTGCCATTAAAACTCATATATTTAATAAAGTAAACTGAAAGCACCAAACAAACTCCAAAACAGACCGAAGCTGCCAAAACAATCAAGGTAATTTGTTGCCTAATTTTATTAATTCGTACGCGTTTTGTTAAAATTAATTCACTCATTTTTTACCTTCTTTAATTGTTTGTTCCTGCTGAAGTTTTTTGCCCCACACATTCTGCATCATCCTTTGCACATTCCTTTGCTGGTGCTGCGAACATGCCTTCCACTTGGAGATAAGAGTCGGTTACGTTTTGACCGGATGGACCAAATGTCATGATATGCTTGTTGGTAAACTTGAAAAGTTCTGGATCCACATTAATAATTGTCGAGAAGCGCAAAACTAAATTAGAACTCGAATCACGACCGTTTGAAGAATCCGTCACACGAATGCCGTTTGGCACCATCTTACATTTATTTTCCGCTGACCATTTCACATTATCACCGTTCTTTTCGCCCTTATAAGTAATACAGCTACTTTCAAAGTGCGGCACGCTAGAAATTTTACCGTCCAATCCCATCGAAGGTGTATAGATGTAATTTTTCACATTCTTAATTTTTTGCGTGCGGGTCTTTACGCCATTCACTTCTGATTCCGAAACTTCTGCGTTGGTATCAAGCGTATCTTGGATTCCGTCATCCGCCGTACGCATTTTTTCGTGCTTATACCAAAGATCGAATAGTGGGCTACGCCAAATCTTTTCATCTGGAATAATCGTCTGAATATCTGTCTTGACCACATCGCCATTATTCTCTACATTGCCACTCTTTTCCGTATTTTCCACATGCTCGACGTCGTCCGAAACATTTGATTTGGCTTTTACTTTACCAAAATCACTCTTTAAGTTTGTGTTCGAAACGTTCGAATTATTATTTGACTGAGTCAAAGCTGATTTCTTTTGATGATCATTTCGTGAAGGGTCACAATCTGTTAAACCGCGCTTCCAAATCGCATAAGTATTACCATTATCGGTCAAAATATTACCCGCGGCATCCGTTTCCTCAATACAACGTGATGGAATCAAATTTCCCTGTGCATCCACATAACGTCCATAATCATATTTCATCAAATTCACTGATTTCTTAAATGATTCCAGTACGCGGTAATCAATGTATGGTTCTTCCCCCGCATTGGCTTGCGCATCAAAATTTATCGTCGAAGTTGAAAGGTTCACATTCAAATCCGAAATTTTAATCGTGTCTTTATTGGTTGGAAAAAGATTTTTTAACACCGGAAAAACTCGCGACAACACTGAACGATTATCGTTAATCGATTTCAATTTTGCCAATTGATCTTGGATATTTAAGAAATCTGGCAATTCCGAATATTGGTTAATTGTATTTGAAAGATTCTCGATATGCTTTCCCTGACTTGCAATTGTCAAATCCTGGGCGCCCTTAAAAATCGCCAGAAACGCCGTAAAAACCGATGAAGCAATAATCACCACCACACAACCAAACACAATCATGTTGCGTAGCTTCATTAGCTTCAGCATATCCGTCTTGATATCTGGCACCAAATTAATTTCATATTTACCAGTTTGCCCCGTCATCATTTCATTATCGGTTTCACCAGTAAAAATACTCTTGACGACATCAGGGATATCAGAAAGATGCATGGTTTTAAAATCGATTTTTTTCATTAGTCATTGCTCCTTTCTGCCAGACCGATCGCCACTCCGAATTCCGAGGCTACTGGAAGTAGTAATTTTTGTTGCTGCTCATTAACACGTACATATTGCCATGGATTACCCTGAATCGTCGAAATACCCGTCTTCGCTTCAATATATTCTGCCATAAGCGGAATAATTCCCGCATAACCCGAAAGAATAATTCCCCCAAATTGCGCGCCAGCATATTTATTCTGGAAGAAACGCACCGACTTCACTAATTCCATCGTAAAACCTTCCAAATTACTCGAAAGCGTTTGATAAATTTTCCCCTCAAACTGATCCTGCAAAAGTCCATACTGCAAAATAAACTGTTTTGCCTGTGCTTCCGAAATCGACAATCCATTCGCTACAGTTTTAATAAAGGCCGAAAGTCCACCCGGAATCGAGCGCACTAATCTTGGTGCTCCTAGATACATCACTACCAGATCCGTCGAATTTTCTCCAAAATCGATAATCATCCGCGCATCTTCTACCCCAATCTGTGCCAAAGCTCTCACCATCGCAATTGGTTCTGGTTCTTGAGCAATCACATTTAAGCCCAACATCTCGATATCTTCGAGTCTTTCTTCTGCGTAGGCGCGATCCGTGGATGAAATCAAAATTTCTGCCTTCGTATTATCGTTAGGCGATACTCCCAAGACCGCAAAATCAATCTTCGCATCGTCCACTGCCATCGGAATATATTGGTCAGCTTCGTACTTAACTGTTTTCGCTAGTTCCTTCTCTGGCGCATTTGGCACCTCAATAATTGCTGTGTAAGTTTTACGCGCCGGCAAGCCAATTGCGATATTTTTGGTAGTAATACCCGCCTGCTTTTTTGCACCCAAAATCGTTTCGGCCAGTTTCCTACGACCCTGTTCCGAATCATCCATCGTAATTTTTTTATCCACCGGCACATAGGCAAATTTTTCCAGTGCCCAACCCTTCTCAACATCGCCCGATAATTGAATCATGCGAATTGAGTTGGTTCCAATATCCAATGCGAAGAAATCGCCCACACCACGTAATAGACTCATATAGCCTTATTATAACATAAGCGAAATAGAAATCTTTAATTTTTCTTACAGGATTTCGATCGACTTTTCACTCTTCAAGAAACTAATTTCTTGCACCACCAAATCCTCGTATTCACCTTCTGATTGAATAAAAATTCTCTGCTTCTCTTCAAAGCGAATCTTCTTATTTTTCAATTTCTTCCCTGGAATTCCGCTAAACATCGCCTGCAACATAAAAAACACCATCGCGAATAAATTATTCAAACGTTGCTCGGTGTAAAGAAAATTCTCTCCCAAATAATATTCCCCACCTTTCATCAATCTCGCCACATTTTTCCCGTTCACCACTAAAATATCTGAATATTTTTGACCATCAATCGTAATATAATCTTTCTTGCGATTCACGAAAAACCACATCAAAAGCGTCTTCAAAGAAAAGATCAAATTAAATTTTGATTTTCTTAATTTTCTACGTATTTTTTCATCATCAAAAATTTTCGTCGATTCCGCCATCATCCCAATCGTAAAATACGCCAAAGCATAACGAAAATGTTTTCCATCTATCAAAGCTTCAATTGGATAAACCTGTTTTCTAGAACTTCCCCTCAGTACCTGGATAATGTCATTAAAGTTTCCGTACGGTATTACATAAAATTTCGCCGCCTTACCAGATTGCATAATTCCATTCACCCCGATTCCTGCCGTACCATCTCCACCCGCCGTAAGCACCACGTCCCCATCCATAATTAATTTCGAAAGTCTTTCCGCATTTTCTTCCAGCGTCGGCGACTCCACATCAAAGCGCAAAAAAGTCATTCCCTTTTGCTGTAAGATAAACTCCCGCAGTGGTTTCACCACTTCTTTTTCCACCCGTTTATGGCCTGTACTCTTGCAATTACAAACCAAAATCACTCGCGTTCTTACCCCCGCGAGTTCCTTTAGGCGAATCTTAATGTGTTCAAGATCGGCTTTTTTCGACATTTTAATTCCCGTTGCCGTAGATACCACCAGGCAAAAGGAAGTTCAAAATTCCCCACATCAAAGCATAAACCAAAAGTCCGATCACAATTTGCATTGCGCGATCTTTTGCTATTTTGATTTTTCCTGGATCATTTTGTGAAGTCATATAGAGAAAACCTACGTAGGTAAAACCAGCCACGGCGCCGACCCCTACTCCGTAAGTCAAAATATTCACTACGCTACCGATAATCGAAAAGAAAGCCTCTTCGCTATCCGAAGTTCCACATTTGATAATCGCAGTTGGTACACCACAATCTTCCCCCTCCGCGAATACTCTAGTTACCGGTAAAAATGCTGCCGCTGCGACGCAAAAAATCGCGAAAGCTGGTAGCAAATTTAATAATTTTTGACAAAAATTTTTCATTACTTTCATTATAGCGTATCTTGTGATTTTCGCACAGTTTCCTGCCCGAAAATCACTCGCTCCCCTATTTTAATGTAAATATTCGTGAAGTTTTTTCGTATCTTTGTGCTTACGAAGTTTCGACAACGCCTTCGCCTCAATCTGGCGAATACGCTCACGGGTTACCGAGAATTCCGCACCCACTTCTTCCAAAGTATGTGGACGACCCCCACCGATCCCAAAACGTAGTTTCACTACTTTTTGCTCACGTTCTGAAAGACTAGAAAGAATTTCCGCAATTTGCTCCTTCAACATCTGTGCTGCCGCGGCATCTTCTGGTGAAACTCGACCTTCATCCTCGATAAAATCACCGAGCACCGAATCTTCATCATCACCGTCGCGACCTACTGTCGCATCAAGTGAAGCAATATCTTGCTTAATTTTCATCACATAGTCGACTTTTTCTGGCTCCATGCCCATTTCTTTGGCAATTTCTTCCACGGTCGGTTCACGATTAAGTTCATTAGTCAATTTACGCGTTGCACGAAGCACCTTGTTAATTGTCTCTACCATGTGCACTGGAATACGAATCGTACGTGCCTGATCAGCAATTGCACGGGTAATTGCCTGACGAATCCACCAGGTGGCATAAGTTGAAAATTTGAAACCCTTATCCGGATCAAATTTCTCTACTGCACGCAAAAGGCCGGTATTTCCCTCTTGAATCAAATCCAAGAAATCTAGACCTCGACCAGAATAGCGCTTCGCAATCGAAACTACTAAACGCATATTGGCTTCCACCATTTTATCCTTGGCTTTTTTCTCACCTTTCACAATGCGATAGGCCAAATCTACTTCTTCCTCATTCGAAAGTAGTGGAATCTTACCAATTTCACGCAAATATAGACGCACCGAGTCATCCGCGAACTGATCTACGTTCTCTGCTGTAATCTCGAGATCTTCATCGGTCAAATCATCTTCCGAGACTAAATCGTCATATTCTGGCTCTGGCGCACCGTCCAAGCTAAAGGAGTTGAGGAGCTCTTCTTCCTCATTAATCTTGTTCTTATCTTTTTCCACGACATTTTTTCCCATTGCACCAATTTATATCACAAAAAATCAAACACGTCAAAATCTCTCCCTTGATTTTCTGTTTCTACCCCTTTCTTTATTTTTTAAATATTTTGCTAGCCTTTGTTAGTGCCATACGTGCATGGGCTAGAGCTATATTATGCGGCATCTTCATTATTCCATTAACCTTCTGAAGGAAAAGATACCTGTTCGCATTCTTCCTTTCGTTCTCTGGTACTGAAGCGATTTCCTCATTGGAATATTTTTCACCCACATGTGAGCCAATATTTTCTAAGAAACCTTCCTTCACCTGATCGAGCATTTCCAGCTCTTGCATGGCTTTTTGCTTCTCTTCTTCGCTACTTCTTTTATCATCAATAATTTTTTGTAATTCATTCCTCGAAGCATCAATACGATAAAGCCCAATACCAAATTCTCGGCCCACATTTCCGGTATACACTGCACGTCCGACATCGAGCTTAATTTGATCTAAGTCAAATTTTGCCTCAAAAGCCTTCATCTTCTCAATCGATTCATTGTGTAACTTATTTCGTTCATCAAAAGACGCAAGATCTGGGCTGCCGGCCTCTGGCTTTTTTAATGGCATCAAGAAGTTTCGATTATCCATCTCTTTGTAGCCATTCGCCGCCATTGCCCCACCGAGAGTCTTTAAGTTCTCTTGGAAGAATTTATCTTCCGCTTGTCTCAATACCTCTTTTTGTGTCACGTTTAGAGCTTCGGTTTTAGCACCAGCTGTCTCCGCAGAACCCGCACCCTCAACTGATTTATTCACCTTTACCGTCGGTGCACTTCCTCCAGAAAAGAACATCGGTCCACCCACGCCACCAGTCCAAGAGAAAGTACTGGCCGGTTTTTTCTCTGAAGCTTTAGATTTATCAGTCGACTCTTCAGTTTTCTCTTCAGTCTGACTCTCAGTTTTATTTTCGATCTTTTCCTCAGTATTTTCCTCGGACTTATCTTCGGTTTTTCCCTCGGATTTATCTTCGGTTTCTTTTTCGGTCTTTTCTTCAGTCTGCCCCTCAGTCTGACCCTCAGTCTTTTCTTTAGTCTCGGTCTTCGGCTTTTCCTCACCTGGCTTTCCACCAAACAACTGATAAACCCGTTCATCCATTTCCCGAGCCTTCTTTATTTCTTCTATTTTATCGGAACTCTCAACTAGACGCTGCGAAAAGCTCTCCATTAGCTTCATTTTTTCGTTTCTTGGCAGTTCTTTATCTTGGCTAAGCTTTCTTAAAGAATCTTTACTCTCTTCAAGGTGACGATTTTGAATTTCAAGCTCTTTCTCACGCTCCGCCTCGTTCACCTCGCGATTTTCATAAATATTATAAAGCTTCGTCAATTTAGTTTCGACTAAATCCAGCGCCTGCTTCTTGGTTTTATAATCATCAAAACTAAGTTTCCCCTCCAACTTCATCTGCTCAATCATATCGCGACGATCCGCAATCTGATGCATCTTCAGTTCAAAAATTTCCGCCCCCGTTTTTGGCTTTTCTGAATTTTTTTCTACCTCAAAATTCTTCACCGGATTTTGCTCCGCTGTAAAGTTACCAGTTTTTTCCGCCCCACCTCCTGGAGCCGCACTACCTAATTTATTTGGATTCATTGTTATTTTAGTCCCTCAAATTAGATTAAGTATAACGCTTATTTTAATCTTAATCAACCAGCCAGTCCCAAAAACTAACACTTAAATTCAAAATTGTTCCCTCAAATTTTCACTATCCTAACCGTTCAATTTCCTTCAAAATTTCCGTCATTCGCTCTTCGTCTTCACAAGATTCAAGCTCTAAAATCAATTGTTTCTTTTTCTCTTTATTACGTTCTACCTCGTAACGTTGACGCAGTTCCTGACTTAATTTCGAAAGTTCCGCCTCACTCTTTTTCGCAAATTTTTCCTCAAAAATCAGTGACAATTCTTCCAATTTCACCTCATCGATCGGAATCTCCAAATCGATTTCCGCTCCTGCTGTTCCCCCGTAAACCAAAATCGCCAGTAAATCATTTTCAAGTACTTTTAAAATACTCGGACCTGCCGCCGCATTCATCTCTTTCACTGGCTTAAGTCGCACAGTTTCCACTTGCACTTTTTTCTCTTTCAGATCTTCCACCGTCACTTCCAATTTCCGTGCCACCATCTGCTCGTAATGCTTACGCTCCACCGGGTCATGAATTTCCACAATCAATTTCATCGCCAAATCCGAATATTGTTTCTTCCCCATTCCGGTGCGCAAATTACATCGAATTTCATATTTTCCTAACACCCAGTCGATCGCTGGCACTGGTTTCATTACACATTCACGCCATTTTTCCGGTGCCGAACGAATTAATTCATCCGGGTCTTTCGCTTTACCGTAATCCGACACTACTGATAAAGAAATTCCCAATTTACTTGCCATCAAAATCGCTCGCTCCGTCGCCGCCACTCCCGCCGCATCGCCATCATAGGCCAAACGAATATCTGAAGTTAATCGCGATAAAATCTTCAAATGATTTTCCGTCATTGCTGTACCCGAAGTCGCCACCGCCTCCTGTACCCCTGCCTGATGCGATGAAATCACATCCATATTTCCCTCCACGATCACACAAAAACCATTTTCCCTGATTGCTTTTTTTGCTAAATTCAAACCAAAAATAAATCGACCCTTATTAAACAGCAAAGTTTCCGAAGTGTTCAAATATTTTGGCTCACCGGCTTCCGTAATTCGCCCCGTAAAACCAATCACATTATCGGAACTTGCATCGATAAACGGAATCATCATCCTACCACGGAAAAAATCTCCACCGAATCGATTCATCAGACCCGCTTCTTTAATCTCTGCTTCTTTGTAGCCACGTTTTTTCAAAAAATTTACCAAAAAATCTTTCCCGCTCGGCGCATAACCAATCCGAAAATTCAAGATTGAATTACGATCCAAGTTTCTCTGATAAAATGCATAGTCACGAATTTTTTCATTTTTCACTAAGCACGCCTGATAGAATTTCGTGGCGAGTTCCAAAATCTCTCGCATTTTCATCTTCGTACGCGATACTTGCATATCTCCGCTCGAATATTTTTTTAGCTCCACCCCCGCTTTCGCCGCTAATTTTTCCAAAGCTTCCGGAAAACTAATCCCCTCTACCTCCATCACAAATGAGAAAATATCCCCACCTTTATTGGCTGAAAAATCATGCCAAATCCCCTTATCCGGTGACACCATAAAGGAAGGTGTTTTATCCACACCCCAAGGTGAATGCCCCTTCAAAGTCGCACCACTTCGCTTCAGCTCAATATATTCCGATACCACATCTTCGATCGGCAGCCTGGCTCGAATTTCCTCCTTCGCATCTTGCATAACTCAATTATAACAAACCTCTATGCTATAATTAAAGCATGGACAATATGGCTTATCTTCAACAAATCGCCTCTAATTCTTCCAAGCCGAATTCAGGCAAAAAGAGTTCACCTTTTGGCTTTCTCGATAAAATCATCCCCTATCTTACCCTGCGCAATATTTCTATCGCTCTCGGGGCTATTTTCATCTTGATTCTTTTTAGTGTTTTTTCTGGCACCAAAAAAATTGTCGAAAATCGTGATCGCGATAATTTAGTTTCAAGCTTTTATCTTGCCAAATATATGAATGAGGAACTTATCGACAAATATAAGGACTACATGCAGTCCTCTGATGTCCGCGGTATTACCGCCTCGCTTCAAGCCGTGCTTGCTGAACTTGAATTAAATGAAAAAAATCTGCTAAATTCTGAATTTGGTATTCCTGAATTAGAATCCACTTATGACGAATCTAATCTTGCTACTACTCAAAAAGAAACCGTCGCCAAAATCGCTGAACAATTCGAAAATGGCCGCATCTCCGCTCGTCTCGACCGCTTCGCCTTACGTGAATTCCCTCTACTTCTTGCCTATTTGATCAATTATCAGACTGAAGCCGAAACTCGTACCACTAATCAAAAAGTTAAGGCCAACACCGTCGAGCGCGTGAAAAACCTCGAAAATATTAAGTCCCAATACGAAAATTTTAAATCTTCCGCTATCTAAAATTACAAAAATTTTTCCAAAATCCATTTCATAAAACTCAAAATCCATTTCATAAAACTTGAGAAACCGTCTCGTAAAACCCTTAAATCACGGCATAAAAATAAGTCGCCCCTCGCGACCTATTTTTATCAAGCTTATTTCTGGTGCTTGCGAATATCTTTCAAGACTTCGATTATTTCTGGTGCTTGCGAATATCTTTCAAAACTTCGAGAATTTGTTCATCGGTAGTTGGCTCGGCTTTTTCCTCTTCATCCTTCTTGAAGTTCTTGGAGAATTTATTCACCAACTTGACAATAATAAACACACAGAAAGCGATGATAATAAAATCCACCATATTCTGCAAGAAGCTACCGTAGTTAATATGTGCCGCAGAATTCTGACCAAAGAAGTTTGGAATCGTGATTTCCAAATTGCGGAAATCCACTCCACCGACGATCAAGCTCACCACTGGCATAATAATATCATTCACTAGTGATGAAATAATTTTCTGGAATGCACCACCGATAATCACACCGACAGCAAGGTCGAGCACGTTACCACGATTAATGAATTCCTTAAATTCTGTCATAAAGTTCGATTTACTTACCTTTTCGACATTCTTTTTGAGTTTTTTCAATTCTTTTTTCATAGGCTCATTATATGGAAAATTTTTCGTTCTGGCAAATTAATCTAGATAAAAATAGGCCCTTTCGACCTATTTTATCATCCTGGAATTCTAATCCACCATTTCCTTAGTCAGATTATAGCTTAGTCGCACCAAATCCTCGATTTTATCTTCTTCCACTTGGCCACTCAGCACAATTTCTACTCCTCCCACACCGAAATAACGCGAAGTCATCACCGATTCGAATTCTTCTTTTAAAATCTTCGACAAATTTCGATCACATCGTACTTCCAAAGTATTTTTGCGTTCTACTAGGAACACTTTTCCATTTGGCGCCAAATAAATATATTCTTCTAAATTCGGATTTTTCGTATCTGCGTGAATATCAAAAAATCTTTCTTTTTTAAATTCCCCAATTCCACTAACTTTTTCTATTTCAAACATCTTATTTCTTTATATATTTACTGTAGTATTTTAATTCTTCAATCGACCCCAAAATATCATCGAGCGCCAAATGCATTTCCCTTTTGGTAAATTTTTTCTTCATTACATTTTCGAAATACAATTTAAAGGCCGACACATCGAGCATGCGATAATGCAATCGTTCGTTCAATTTCGGCCACTCTTTCACGATAAATCTTTTATCCTGATGAATCGAATTTCCCGCCAGATATACTTCCTCGCCGAAATGATCATCGATGAATTTTAATAGCATCTCTTCCACCTCATTCACCGGAAGTCCAGCCTTATTTTGTTCACAAAGTTTTTGATAAGTCTCTTCGTGTTTTTCCCAAAACTCCCCCACCATGCGTTCTTTGATCAATTTTTCCGAAACTTTCACCGTCGCTGTCATTTGCACCATCGGATTTAATTCCCAATCCGTCGCAATTACTGCCACTTCCAAAATCTTATCTTTTTCTGGGTCCAAACCTGTCATTTCCAGGTCCATCCAAAGTAATTTCGCTTTTTTTAGCATTACATTTGCTCCGGCACTTCAATTCCTAGTAAATTCAAACCGTGAGTCAAAATCTTTAGGTAAACCAAAATAATTTTGCCTCGTTCTAGCTCAAATTCTGAACCCGCCACCTGTACGTGTTCATAAAAACGACTAAATTCTTGCGCCAATTCATACAGGTAAGTACAAATTTTATTTGGCAAAAGTTCTCGCACAGTTTCTTTCAAAACATCTGGGTACTGAATCAATTTCTTCATCAAATTACGTTCGTAAATCGAAATATCTGCTAGATATTTTTCTTCTTTTCCCGCCGAATCATTTTCTGAAATTAGAGCCTCAGCCTCCGATTCAACCTTATTTAATTCCCCACTGATTCGGCCACTGAAGATTTTGCCCAAAATTTTCTTCGCACGCACTGCCGAATATTGCAGATACGGACCGGAATTTCCCGTCATCGAAACTGACTCTTTTATATCAAATATGATATCTCCGCCAATCTTGTATTTAGCAAATGCATACTTCAGAGCGCCCATCAAAACCTTCTCGTCGCTCGATTTTTCCATCGCCTCGCGCACCATTTCAATCACATCAATCGCGCGTAAAAAGTTCCCTTTTCTCGAAGACATTTTTTCATTACCTGGCAGTTTCACCTGACCATGTGTAATGTGTAAAGTCCTACTCGAAAGCTCTGGCGCATATTGCGAAATTGCCGAAAGCACCACTTTCATATATTCAATGATGTCGTTACCAGTAATAATGATTGATTTATCAAAATGAAAATCTTTATATTTCTCAAAAATCAAACCCGTATCTTTGGCTTCGTAAGTTGGCAGGCCATTATTATTAATAAATACCCTGGTATGAAGTCCATGCTTATCACCACGGTAAACTACTGCCCCATCCGACATTTCATACACGCCGTTTTTTAGTTCCCTGCGCACGGTTTCCAAACCAGTCTTCGCCACCGTAGATTCAGGGTAATATTTATCAAATTTCACCTGCAAGCGCTTGTAGAAATTTTCAAAATATTGATAACTGTTCTTGCGACCCCAGAAGTAAAGTTCCGCTACTCTGGCACGTTCTGGGTCTCCGCTATAATCTGCATCTCCCCCCGCTTCCGCAATTTCGAAAATCATCTTATTTAATTTCACAATTTCCGCGTGCGCTTCTGCACTATCTTCATCAGCCCTGGTGCCAAACACGTAACATTCTGCCAGTAAATCTGCCACTTTCTCCGGTGATAAATCCGTCGGAATTTGGTCAATTTTACGTAACATGCCATACATATTTCTAGCCACATGTAATCCGATATCACCACCGAAATTTGCACGCACCACTTTACCGCCGGCATATTCAATCACGCGTGAAATTGCTTCCCCCACAATCGAAGTGTATAGATGGCCAACATGTAACACCTTGAATGGGTTCGGATCGGAAAATTCACAAATCACCGTCTGGCCAGAATATTCGTCTGATGATATATTTTTTGTAAAATCTTTTTCGAACTTATCGATATTTTTTAGAAGATTCTTATTGCTTAATTTGAAATTCAAAAACCCAGGCCGTGCGATTTCCACTTCCAAATCCGTCTCGCCGAGTCTACGCACGATTTCTTCTGCGATTTCCATCGGATTTTTCTTTAATGTTTTCGCTAATAACATCGCCACATTGGTCGCGAAGTCGCAGCCAGTATTTTCTGGCGCGGGCGTCAAAACTGCATCCATTTCTACGGCGTATAGTTCAACAATCGTCTTTTTTAGGGTATTTTGAATTTCTTCCATATCTCTATTTTATCACAATTTTAATTACACAACATTTTTCCCAAAAATACAAAAAATCCATAAAATCTCAATCGTAATTTCCCTAGCCAAAGAAAAAATAGCAGCTCTTAGACTGCTATTTAAAAACTCACTTTTAAAACTTTAAGTTTTTTATTTTAAGCTTTTTACAAACTCCATAAATAATGGATGTACACGTAAAGGTCTCGATTTCAGCTCTGGGTGTGCTTGTGTTCCAACAAAGAATTTCTCCCCTGGCGCTTCCACAAATTCCACCAATTTTCCGTCTGGCGAAGTACCCGAAACCACCACGCCACCTTTCTCGATTTCTTTAAGGAATTTTTGATTCACTTCATAACGATGGCGATGGCGTTCCACAATATTAGTTTTTCCGTAAATTTTAGCTGTTTTACTCCCCTTAACTAATTTCGCCGGAAAATCTCCGAGACGCATACTACCGCCCGTCGATTCCTTCCCCTCTTGTCCATCCATCAGATAAATCACGTTTTCCTTAGTTTCTTTATCAAATTCTTCCGAATTTGCATGCTTAAGTCCTGCTCTTCTCGCCCCTGCAATACAAGCCACCTGCATCCCTAGGCATAATCCGAGATAAGGCACGTCGTGATCCAAAGCATAATTTGCTGCCGCGATTTTTCCCTCCACCCCACGGTTACCGAAACCACCTGGCACCACTAGACCATCGACTTCCGACAACATTTTTTCGTCAACTTTTTCCGCATTAATCCACCTAAGATCCAAGTTCACATCATTCCAAGCCGCCGCTGCTTTCAAAGCTTCCGTTACACAAATGTAGGTATCTTCATTCCCGACATACTTCGCCACCAAACCCACCTTCACGGTTTTTTCATTAACCTGAGCACGCTTCTTGGAAAATTCTTCCCAATCAGACATATCTGGTTCACCGTCATCCCCCACAAAATCATTCAAAATCTCCAGTACTCCAGATTTCAAGACATTAAACGGTACATCATACACTGAATCAATATCTGGTAAATTCAAGACCGCCTCATCTGGAATTCCCGAAAATCTGGCAATTTTTTCACAAATTTCGCGTGGCGCTGGTTTTTCCGTACGACAAACCACCACATCTGGAATAATTCCAAATCCACGTAAATCTTTTAACGCATTTTGTGCTGGTTTACTCTTCAATTCTTTCGAAGTATTAATCCATGGTACGTAAACCACGTTCACATAAAGACAATTTCGACGCCCCACCTTATTTCCGAACAACCTAATCGCTTCAATAAACGACAATCCCTCATAATCACCCACCGTACCACCAATTTCTACGATATGAATATCCGAATTTTTCGAAGCATTCATAATTTTTTCTTGCACTAAATCCGTAAAATGCGGCACCAACTGTACGGTTTTACCATGAAAACCTCCCGCGCGTTCTTTTTCAATTAATTCCTTAAAAATCGAACCCGAAAGCGTAATTGAGTAACGGTTCGTTTCAAAATCCAAGAAGCGTTCATAGTGGCCGAGATCAAGATCGGTTTCCACCCCATCATGGGTCACATAACATTCACCATGTTCCACCGGATTCAAAAGTCCTGCATCCACATTCAGATACGGGTCGCACTTTTGCATTGTCACCTTAAAGCCCTTGGCCTTCAAAATAGCCCCGATCGAAGCCGCCGTAATTCCCTTTCCTACTCCCGAAAGTACTCCGCCGGTCACGAAGATATATTTACATTTATGCTTCTCGTTTTGTTTTTCGTCTTTATTTTTCATGGGACACCTCTCCTTTCGCCCACTCCATTAACTTTTACATACCTTCATATTAGCATAAACGTTAAATAAAAATAGTCTATTTTCTCAGACTTTTCTTCATTTTCTCCCTAAATTCTGTTATAATATAGAAAATTGTTGGAAGTGTGTCCGAGTGGTTTAAGGAGCACGCCTGGAACGCGTGTATGCGGGGAACCGTATCGGAGGTTCGAATCCTCTCGCTTCCGCCATTAAAATAAAATAGACCCAGAGGGTCTTATTTTATTTTAACTTGTGAGAGGATGAGAACCGCAGGTTAGACCGGACGACGAAGCGAGACAAAAGAAAATTTATTTTCATTTTGCGAGCAAGGAGGAACGGAAAGATTTTATGAAATAAAATCTTCACACTCTCGCTTCCGCCATTAAAATAAAATAGACCCAGAGGGTCTTATTTTATTTTAATTATTTTTAGCGATTCTCTTTGTTGTGCAAGAAATACACCAACGCCGAAACGAAAGCTCCCAGTGTTACCATGCTACCTACTACTATAGTTGCTATCATTGTTGCAGATATACTTAATTCCGTCATGTGATTCATGCGATCAAAAATAAACAATGCCGACTCATTATTCGTTACATCTTCCTTTTTCTTTTCTTCCGACCTTTCGCAGAGCCAAGCATTTTTTAACATCAACTTTTCGTGCTTTTCGGTTCCATCATGACAAATCGCTGGCGCATTATCCACCTCGACCCCTGCACGCATTGCAGTCTTAATTTGACTCACTCCCCAAACCGTCAAAGACCCCGACACAAATCCTAAAATTAGTAGTAGCACCGTATTGCAAACCACGAAGCGTTTCTTATTATTTTCTCTTCCCGCCATTTTTTCTCCTTAAGGTTATTTATCTTCATTATACAAAAAATTATCAGAAAAAAGATTGCGTTTTCAGCAATCTTTAATCCCCCATTTTATTTCGCATCAGCCGAAGTTTCCGTTTTAATTTCTTTCAGCACCACAATCTGACTACGCAGATATCTCTGAAAATTTGTGTAATTATATAGCGAACCTTCTGAATAAGTTGAAGCACCCGCCGGAATTACCACACTCGATAATCCAATTCTTCCCGTACCAAATTGATCGATCGTTAAAATTGGCTGAATTCCCCCATCTAGTTTCGTGCCAAAATCAATCAAAGTCCTCACTTCCGACATCACAATATTTGTTCTCAAATTATCCCCCAGCCCATCAATAATACTCATCACCTTACCCGGATTCATCAAAATTCCGATACTCGAAACCTTGTTTTTAATCGCATTCATAATTCTCTGCTGATTAATCTCGCGGTCAAAATTACTACGTGATAATCCATAATCCCCAGGTTTACAAGCTGCATTCCTTGCTCTCGCAAGCTTCATCGCCAGATCCCCGTTCATGTTGTAATACATGCCTTTTTTCAGATCAATTCCTTGACATGAATCATGAATCCCATCCTCGTCGTCCGCATAAACATCCACATCGATTCCCCCAATTTTATCCACAATCATTTTTACCGCACTCCAGTCCGCCGCCACATAGTAATGCATCGAAAAACCCGTCACCTCAGAGATTTTTTTCGCAAAATATAACGAAGCTGCTTCTTTTGCGCTAGTTCCGTTCATTGTATTTCTATATTCTTCCAGCGCACAAAGATAAGTTGCATTAATTTTTCCTTGACTCCCCACTGTGCAGCTCATTGGTTCACTGCCAGACACCGAATAATTCACCCATAAATCACGTGGCACACTAAAAACTTTTGCCGATTTATTCTCTTGATTAATCGAAGCCACCAAAATTGAATCGGTCAACTCTTGTCCACCGTGGCCTTTTGCATCTTCCGAAGTACCAAAAATCAAGAAATTCGTCTGCCCATTTTCGTCCTTTTTCAATTCCGAACTAATCAAAATATCCATCGGATTACCCTTAAACACTGCGGTCGAATGAGAAAGCAACATATACATCAAAGTGATTGCCGTAATAATTAAAACCAAAATCACCGACAATGTAATCATCACGATTTTTGCCCAAAGTGGCACTTTATTCTTGTCTGATTTTTTTGTCGTTGGTTTTTTGCCTTTTACATCAAGTTCCGCTTCCGCTTTTTTTGAAATAGTTTCTGCATTTTCTGGAATCGCTTCCGCTTTTTTTGATTCCGCCTCTGCTTTTTCTAAAACCGCTTCTGCTTTTTTCAATTCCGCTTTTGCTATTTTTTCAGCATCCTTTTTCGGCATCACATTTGAGTCGACTTCATTCGAAACTGCTTCTGCTTTTTCAACATAATTTTTAGCATTGGAAAAATCCTTCACCGCCATTTTTTTCCTAGCGTGATTATGATTTTTCTTTTGGTTTACCCCACTTTTCTTCGACTTTTTTTTCTTTGCCATAAAAACCCGATAAATTTCTACATAATCATAACATATTTTTCTTTTTAGTTTATAATAAGACTAATGGCACAAGAGGTAAACAATCAACAAACATCCCCAAATAATTTGATCGAACTGCATGATATTAATCGTGTTTTTGGTATCGGCGAAGCGGAATCCTACGCTCTCCAAAATTTCTATTTGCAGGTCAAACCTGGCGAATTTATCATGATCATGGGTCCGTCCGGTTGTGGTAAAACCACATTACTTAATATTCTCGGTTTTCTCGACCACCCGACCTCTGGCCAATACTTTTTAAATCAAACCCCAACCTCTCATTTCAGTAGTCGTCGTCTCGCCAAACTTCGTTCGCAAAAAATTGGTATTATTTTCCAGGAATATAACCTCATTCCTACTCTCACCGTTCTTGAGAATGTTGCCCTACCTCTTATCTACGCTGGCGCCAGCCACACTAAAGCTATTATTAAGGCTTCCGAAACTCTAAAAAATTTCGATCTTCAAACCAAAGAATATTATTATCCATACCAACTCTCCGGCGGTCAAAAACAACGCGTTGCTATTGCTCGCGCCCTGGTCGCTAATCCGGAAATTATTCTTGCCGACGAGCCGACCGGTAGTCTCGACACCAAAAGTTCTGAAGCCGTGATGCAAGAACTCCACCGCGTCCACCAAGCCGGTAATACTATTATTATGGTGACTCACAACCCAGCTCTCACCAAGTACGCCACTCGTGTCCTTCATATGATCGACGGCTCGATTGACCGTGATTTCAAATTCGTCGCCGACCATAATCTGCCAGAACGCATTGATATTCATTTCAATTCCAAAACCTCTAGACCAGAAGCTCCTCAAGTTATTAATACTGAAGCACCTCGCGTCACTAAACCAGAAACCCCTCGCGTTACTAAACCTGAGATATCTCGCGTTGCACCAGAACCAAAACTTGAAACTCCTCGTCCCAAAATTACCCGTAGTCCAGAATCCACCGTTAATCCTTTTGAACCAAAATTCATTCCGAATACTCCCGAAAAACCTTCCGATAAACCCCTCTCTTACAATCTTGGTACCGTTTCCGAACTTCCAAATTCTACTAAAAAACCAACCCCTGCTCCAGTCAAGGAATATTTCCCTCCAGCTAAAACTGAAACCGAACCAGTTGAGCCTGCAGTTTCTGAAAATGAACCAGAAAAAACTGAGCGTGTTTCCCAAATTGCCACCATTACCCCAATCAAACGTAATAAATCTAACTCCGCACTCAAATTTAATCTTAATTTCGGCAAAAAATCCGCTAAAAATAATTCCGCCCACACCAAATCTCACACTAAAAAATCTGCAAAAAAGAAAGGTCACAAATAATGTCATTGTTGCTTCGCACGAATTACGCCATCGCCCGCTCTTCCTTGAAGCGTCAAAAATTGCGTACATTTCTCACCTCTCTTGGTATTGCTATTGGTATCGCTAGCATCGTCTATACTTTTGGTATTATTGGCAGTTTCAAAAATCTCGTTAAGGCCGAAACTAACGACGCCCTCCTGGTGCTTCAACAAAAATCTGATGAAGCCACCGATATTTCCTCCATTCTCACCGCCAAACCTCTCACTTCTTCTCCTTTTAATAAAGAAACTGTTGAACTTGTCCAAAAATCTATTAATACCACTGCCGCCGTTTCACCTTTTGCCCCTATTACTTGCAATCTTTCTGGCGATAATCTCGTCGCTAACGGTAGTATTCTTGGCCTCAATGAATCTGCCCTTAAAATTCTCGGCCTTAAAATCAAAACCGGTTCCTTCCAAAGTGATGCCAGCCTCAAAACCATCGTTCTCGGTCACAACCTTTCCCTTCAACTTTTTGGCACCGCCGAAAGTATTGGCAAAACCGTCAATATCAAGGGTGAACGTTACATTATCACTGGCGTTCTCGAAAATCAGGACAATCCGCGTAATTTCACTCGCTTTAATTTCAACCAAGTCGGCCTGGTGAATTTCGATCAGTTAGCTACTTTGAATCCCATTATCGAAAAAGTGCTTATTCAATTACCAGATCATACCACTATGCTTTCCGTGAAAGATTCTCTGAATAAAAAACTTTCCGAAAATCCTAATCTCTCCGGTACTTTCCAGCTCGCATCTGAAGAGCAGATTTCTCATCCTGCCTCTTCTAATATCAAACTTATCACCGTCTTACTTTCCATTATCGCGATTATCTCTATTATTGTCGGCTCAATTAGTATTACCAGTATTATGATTGCCACGGTCACCGAACGCACTCACGAAATCGGCGTCCGAAAAGCCATCGGTGCTACTCACTTTAATATTTTCCTACAGTTTATTTTCGAATCCATCCTACTCAATATCTCTGGCGCTGTACTCGGTTTTATTATCGGTTATGCCGCACTTCTCGTCACCGCCTTTCTCACTGAATTCAAAATTTACTTCTCACCAGAAATTCCTGCCATCGCTCTCGGTGTCGCCCTTTTCACCGGCTTTATTTCTGGTACTATTCCGTCACTCAAAGCCGCTGGCAAAAATCCTATCGATTCCATCAAACAGCCAAATCGCTAATCTCACTACATTTAATTCATTTTTGCATCATTCAGCTCATACTCACTTCATCTGATTTATTCTTTTTCATTCGACTCCTATCTTAGGCCATTCTTCCCTGTTCGTGGTATAATTTACTCATGAAAATTTTGGGTATCGAAACTTCTTGTGACGAAACTGCCGCTGCCATTGTTGAAAATGGTGATCAAATTTTGAGCAATATTGTAGTTTCTCAAATCGATATCTTCGCAAATTACGGTGGTGTGATTCCTGAAATTGCCGCCCGCTCCCATCTCGAAGCCATCCAGCCGGTCATCCATCAAGCTTTCACTGATGCCGGTCTAAAACCGAACGACTGGTCCCAAATTGACGCCATCGCCGTCACTCACACTCCGGGGCTACTTGGCTCGCTTCTCGTTGGTACACTTTCCGCTCGTACTATTAGCATTTTGCATGATGTTCCTTTTTATCCAGTGCACCACCTTAAATCTCATATTTATGCCAATTGGCTCACCGAAAAACCTGAATTTCCCCTCCTTGCCCTCGTCATTTCCGGTGGTCATACTCAAATCATCCGCATGTCTTCCCACAATCATTTTGAAATTATCTCCTCTACTCGCGATGATGCCGTCGGTGAATGTTTTGATAAAATCGCCAAAATTTTAGGTCTTCCCTATCCGGGCGGCCCAGCTATTTCTAAGCTCGCTAAATCTGGTAATCCTCATCGTTTCACTTTCCCCCACCCACTCGCTAATTCTTTCGACTTTTCTTTTTCTGGTCTCAAAACCGCCTTCCTTCGCACCGTCCAAAATCTAGTCAACGTCCCAATTTCCTATCCTTCTTCCAAACTCGCCGAGTTACTCGACGATACCACCAAAGCTGATCTCGCCGCTTCTTTTGACCAGGCCGTCACCGATATTCTCCTCGAAAAAATCACTGCTGCCATCAAGCAGAATCCCGAAACCAAATCTCTCGTCATTGCTGGTGGAGTTTCCGCTAACCAAACCCTACGTGAAGACGCCAAAAAACTGGAATCAAAATTCAAAAATCTCAAATGTTATTTCCCACTCCCGAAATTTTCTGGTGATAACGCTGCCATGGTTGCTTCTGCCGCTTATTATGAAATTCTATCTGGCGTCCAACCTTCCGACCCATACAAACTCAATATCCTTCCCCGTTCCGAAATTAAATAGTCTCCAAATTATCATCCAATCTCAATTTTTTTATTTGAAAATCTGACTAGTTTCATATATAATTAAGCATAATTAGTTTATTGGAGGTTTATTTGTGTTGAGACTTTTACGTCTTAACCGAATTAATTTTTTGGTTAAGAGAAGTTTAGTTCTGCTTGCCCTAATTGGGTCGGTTTTTATTATTTTTAATTCCCCAAACAATGTTTATGCCGAGGATTCATCTGCGTCTCTAACAGTTACAGGGAATTTCAATATCGATCTTACTCCTCAAGGTACCGAACAAATCATGCTCCGCGCTTCCGGTATGCAAGCTACCGCTAAAACCACTAGTGTTGCAGGTTATTCCCTCTACGCGTCTGGTGGTGATGAAAACGGTAATTTCGTTAATGAAAAAGCTTCAAATTCTATCCTTAAACCAATAAACGGCTCCGCTTACTATTCTTTTGCTGCCGACCAAATCAATATTTGGGGATTCTGTTACCAATACTATGACAGTACCACTCAGTGTAGTTCTAGCTATTTCCCAATCGGAAAACCAAGCACCCCAACCCTTTTAAAGAAATCCGACACTGCCACCCCTACAGACGGTTATACTTACAAAGCTAATCTTTTCGCTCGCGCCAACCAACAAATTGTCTCCGGAAAATATATTGGTGATATTACTTATTCCCTTATCGTTAATGAAGAAATTAGCTCCACTTTAGTTACTGGTCGTGAATTCAATAAGCTACTTCGTGAAGCTGTCAACACCACGGATCCTACCATTCTTAATGATCCAAAATCTGAACTTCCAGTTTATATAAACAATTTAACTTTTGCCAAAACTGAACCAACAGCTACTTCCAAAAAGACCGTCAAAATCTCTACTGAAAATTCCGAGGAACCAGTTTATCTCACCGCCGTACAATCCTCAACTAATAGCTATGCCTTAACCATCTGGTCCAACGCGCATCACATTTATACCAATACTGATTCGTCATATATGTTCTCTGGACTTAATAGTGTTTCTACTGGGTTGTTTTATAATTGGCCAAAAGATGGGCAGGTAAGTTTTTCAAAAACTAAAGATTTTTCTTATATGTTCTATAAATTGGGTAATGTGAACGAGTCCGCATCTTACAATATTAAATACTCTTCTAATATGGTTAATTCTATCGCAAAAGCCAATCCTACTAATTTAGATTCCATGTTTGAATTATCCAACCTTGAACCATATGTCAACATCAACACAACTGGTCCGGTCTCAACAAATTCCATGTTTAAAAACAATGGAAAGAGAAAATATTCAGTTTCTCTTTCTGGCAACTTCCTTGAGAATAGCTCAGATATGACCTCATTCTTCGAAGGTAGCAATATTGAGTTTTCCTACGGAATCCGAACGGCTACCGAAAACTTCGGAAAATACACAACTTCTACTAATTCGATGTATAAAAATTCCGAATCTAATATGATTAATTTTGAAAAAGCCACTTTCTCTGTACTAGAGGACGCCGAAAGTATGTTTGAAAGTTATGGCGGTTATTACAACTCAATTCGCTACCTACCAAACAAATCCAACATTTCCAGGCCTACAAAAATGAAAAATATGTTCAAAAACCTTAAAACTGGTAGTTACAATTATCTCAATTTATCATCCTTTAATACCGAAAATGTCACTGACATGAGCTATCTTTTTGGTAGCGATAATGACAATAATAGCAAACAAATAGATTCATTAACCCTAGGTCCAAATTTTGACACTAAAAACGTTACCAATATGGAAGGAATGTTCTCTAGAATTTCTTACCTAGGAAATCTAGATCTTGGCGACAAATTTGATACCAGTAAAGTTACTAATATGGCTAAAATGTTCTACGCTAACAGCGTTGAAACCTTTAAGCTTGGTAATAAATTCAATACCGAAAATGTCACAGATATGAATATGATGTTTGCAGGCTGTAGAAATATGAAAGATTTCGATCTAAGCGGTTTTAATACTAAAAATGTCACCAATATGTATGCTATGTTTTCAAATGCAGGCAGCCTTCGAAATTTTATTAATACTTCCGGCTTTAATACTGAAAAAGTTACCAACATGAGCTACATGTTTAATGGAACTAGATTTGAAAAATTAGATCTTTCAAGCTTCAATACCAAAAATGTCACTGACATGTCTTATATGTTTAATGATTATTTCAGTTACAGTCCTATTATTACCTATCCAGCCGTTTTTGACACCAGTAAAGTTACCAATATGGCCTACATGTTCAACAACTCCTATGTTAGATATCTGCCTTCCGCTGGGTTTGATACTCGTTCCGTCACCAATATGAATCACATGTTCAGTGAATCTCTCGTTAATAGCTTACCATCATCTGGCTTTAATACTTCAGCTGTCACTGATATGGGATTCATGTTCTATAAAGCAAAATATATGCAGGGTCCACAAGCTTTCAACTTCAATACAAGAAATGTCACCAATATGGAAAGCATGTTTGATCAAGCTTTTACCGAAAGGCCAAGCCAAGAAGCTATTTTCGGCGCAGATTTTAATACTGAAAAAGTTACCAACGTTGTAAACATGTTTAAAAATGCCAAAATCGGAAAAGCAGATCTCACTAATTTCGTAGGTCTACCTGAGGCCACCTCACTTCAATCCTTCTTTGATAGCGTTCCAGTTACTGAACTCATCTTGCCAAATCCATTTAATACATCCAAAGTTACTACCATGGAGCGTGCCTTCTTTGGTCTTACCTCTTTACCGGACAATTACACTCTTAATATGCCTCTCGCTACCGAAAATGTCACCAATATGACTTATATGTTTGCAGGCTGCTATGCCGGAAATATTAATCTTTCTAGTTTTAACACTGAAAAAGTTACAGATTTTAAGTATATGTTCAATGGGAATAGATTTAAGACCCTAAATATCAACAATTTCAATCTTGAAAAAGCAGAGAACATTAACTATATGTTTGATGGTTCCCAACTTCTTACTGAGTTAGATTTAAGTCATATTAAGACTACTAACGCTCTTAAAACCATGTATTACACCTTCCATAATATGAAAAAAGTTGTTACAATCTCCATTCCTGGATTTGACACTTCCGGAACTACCGATATGTATGGCGCATTCTATGAAAACCCAGAACTTACTACGATTTATACATCAGAAAAATTCGTTCCAGCTGTTTATGGTGTAACCTATTACAACTCCACCGATCGTCTATTTGCCGATACGCCAAAACTGGTTGGCGGTGCTGGTACTCGTCAGAATAACTATGATAGCTTCCGTACTTATGCTCGTATCGATGATCCAAGTAGCGGTAAACCTGGCTACTTCACTTATAAAGCCGCACCATAGTTCTAGATCCATCGCAAAATATTCAATTACATAAATATGTACACCCCCTCATCCTCCCCGTGAGGATGAACTGATAATTCCCTCTTCCCTCTCTCACTCTCCGAGAAAATTCAGCACGTAAAAAAGACTCGTCCTCCGCGAGTCTTTTTGGTTGAACAAAATTCTACCTGCAAAATTATTCAGCAGCATCATCATCAAAAATCTCAATATCTTCCACCAGTACCGGAATCGCCTGCTGGAAAATCTGATAGATCTGATTAGCAATTTTCCGAATTTCTGGATGCGCCATTCTCGAACCACGTAATTTCAAAAAATGTCGCCATTCTCTAAAATTCGCCGTCATCATCAACTCCGTTTTCAAACAAAGCGGCAGCACATCCCGCGCCTTTTCCGGCTTCACACCAGCATCAATTTGATGTAGGTACGTCCTCTCCGACATCTCCATTAAATTCAGCCATTCCCTCGCCTCATTTTCCGCCAGGCCACTCGACTCAATCACTGTAATCCCCCTTGCAAATTTCCCGTTCGCGTAGTTACAATATCTCGTAGATTCCTGAGAGTAAGACGCCAAACGATGTCTCACAATTTCCTGTGAAATTGCCCGATCCGTCACAATTTTGAACGTACAACTTCCATGCTCCAATGGTGACTCATGCCCATTTTTGATCAGCATCCGAACAAACTTCTCGGTGCTTCCCTCCGGATCTTTCGGCTCACTCAGATAGCAGATTCTTCCGCATTTTTCTACATGTTTTAATAATATCTGCAGATAAAATTCATCCGAAAGCTCATCCAAAAAAGGATTCAACAATCTTGCACTTGTTTCCATGATTTTCATTTCAACCTCCTAATGTACTAAACCAACGTTTCTCTGTCGAATAATAATTCAAGCTAATTCAAATCATATCAATAAATTTAAATTTTTCAAGCATAAACAAAATTCGTAAAAACTAAAAATATAAGTCAAAATAAAACTGCCTAGAAGACCAAAACCGATCTAAGTAAAAATAAATCTACCCTAAAGACCAAATCCAGTACCAATAAATCGAAAAACCGCATCAAAAATAAACCTCATTGCAGTGGCTAATCAAAATTCTTGACGGCAATCCATCAAAAATAAACCAAATTTAGTTATTTTTAACCGCACCTATTAAATTACTCTTCAAACAAATTTAAAAATCAATCAAAAATAACCTTAATTTGTGATCATCTGATCAGAAAAGTCTGCGCTTCCCTGCATCGATAATATCTTGGGCCTTTCTTAGAAGTTTCGTTAGCCCGAGCTCTGAGTTACTTGAACCCACATGCACCAGTTTCACAACCTTACCATGCTCTTTATAGCAAACTTGCACACCAGTCGCCCCTGAAGCTGTCTTAAATTTTCTAATATATACCACAACCACATTTTAACATAACCTTCATCCCTTTTCCATCCATCCTCAATATTTTCCAATCTACCTCAAAAAACATTATCCGCCCAACCCCTGCATTTTTTGCACTAGTTCCCTTCCAGAAAATTCCTATACATCCTAAACCAATAACCAGATCCAAGCCCGAATATCCCAACCCGTGCATTTTTTGCATTAATTCCCTTATCCAATCTAATCCCATAATATCAATATCAATCTTTTCCACCATTATTCCCCCGACTTTTCCAGAAAGTGCATAAGTTTATTTCAATTCTTCCCTATATTTAGAACCCACTTGACTTAGCAACCCGCTCACGCTAATATAGACATAACAATTATCGAATTTTTTTAACGGAACACATAATTTTAAATACGATAGCGCCTCGGTAATTGGGTCATAAAAGAACAGATCAGTACCTTATTAGGAAATGTTTATGCTTATTTGTCAAGCATATAACATTAGCATTTTACATTATGCAACATTTTTCATGTGCTTAACAGGGAAGCATTGTATTTTCACGCCAATTTTCACAATAGGCAAGGGAATCAAATAACCTTTAAACAGCGCATCGTATTTTTATGTCAAAATTTTTATTAGATAAAAAAATGCTCTTATTAGGATGCTAAGAAACATAAATTTATCTTTAAAATTATATCTGGGATACTAATTGATCTCCATAAATTAAAACTGAAAGGGAACTACGCTAATTATTTTGTATCTAAAGACACAGACGCGCACTAAGCTTAAATCTTAGCCTCCATCTCAAATATCACAAAAAACTTCGGTTTTTCACCGAAGTTTTTTTTAATCTATATACAACTTCCAGTATATTTTAACGGGGAAGCACCGGACTTTTTGGGTTACATTATAACAGGGGAAACTAAACTACTCATATTACATTTAGCTGCATCTTCATTTCTTCGATCAGGTTTTCTTTTTCTGCAATCAGATTACGCGTCTCTCGCACTAATTCCGCTGGGGCTCTTTCCACATAATTTGGGTTCATCATACGAGAATTTAATCCGTCAAGTTCACGACCTACTGCCAAAATCTTCTCGGTTAATTCATCCTTGTATTTAGCTACCACCTCAGCTGTCACATCGAGGTATAATTCGTGGTTTGCGATCGCTAACTTCAGACCCCTCGGCGTACCGTTTGTCGAGGAAATATAAGGCACGTGTGATAAGAATTTCAAAAGCAAAGTATTTTCGATCGCCATTACATCTTCACCGAAGAGTAAGCCGAATTTCTTATTATTATTTAGAAGCGACAGGGAATTGTTCGTCGCACGAATCTTCGTCACCACCTCAATCATCCGTTCAAAATTCATCGCTGAAATCTCATCATATTTCATAATTTCAGGCCAACCCGCGTCGATCACCATACCAGAAGTCCAAGAAAGATTTTGCCAAATCACCTCTGTTACGAAAGGCGCAAAAGGATGCATCATCATCAAAACATTTTCCAAGGTCTTCTTCAGAAGTGGAATATTCTTAAAAATCTTCTGACTTTCCAGGAACCAGTCCGCATATTTATCCCAGACCAAGCTATAGACAATTTCCACCGCCTCAGAGAAACGATATTCACTCATCGCCTGTTCAAGCATCGAGCTGGCCCGGTTAATTTCATGACAAATCCAGTCTTCACCCGCATTTTCCGTTGTATATTCTACAACGCTTGTCTCTGTTGAATCCGCTGCAGATTCATCCACCATTCCTTGTACGAAGCGTGAAACATTCCACAATTTATTACAAAGATTACGGCTCGAAATCACTGAATTCTCTGAGAAAGCCTGGTTTAATCCCGCTGAGCGACCACGCAAAATACCCATACGGAAGGCATCCGAACCATACTTTTCAATCAATTCCATCGGGTTAATCACATTGCCCTTGGACTTGGACATCTTTTTACCCTTCGCGTCGAGCACTAGACCATGTAGATATACTTCACGGAATGGCACCTCGCCCGTCACATAGACCCCCATCATAATCATTCTGGCCACCCAAGCAAACAAAATGTCCGCCCCAGTTTCCATCACATTTAGTGGGTAAAATTCATTTTTAAAGCCTTCTTCCCAGTTCGTACAAACAATTGGCCAGTGCGAAGAAGAGAACCACGTATCAAAAGTGTCCTCATCACGACGATATTTTACGCCGCCAATTTCAATCTCAAACAGATGCGTTCTGGTATCAAACACCCATTCTTCACCTTCCGCATTTGGATCGATTTTATGGAACATCGGAATTGCAATCCCCCAAGGAATCTGACGTGAAATATTCCAGTCTTTCAACCCCTCGAGATAATTAATCAAAACCTTCTGTTTATTCTCAGGATAAAACTTAATTTCATTATTATTTAGGCGCTCGATTGCCATCTTCGCTAGCTTCGAGGTATCAATAAACCACTGCTCTTTCAACATTGGTTCAATCACCGTGCCACACTTATAGCAGTGCGCTACAGAATGTTGCATTTTCTTCTCACCCACGAGTAATCCCGCCGCATCGAGCATTTTTACCGTCTTCTTACGTGCTTCTTCGACAGTCAATCCCGCAATTTCTTCACCACAAATCGGCAACATCTTACCATCAAATCCAATCACCTGAATTCTCGGAAGATTATGGCGTAATCCCACCTCAAAATCATCGTTATCATGCGCCGGCGTAATCTTCACCACCCCTGTACCGAAACCCATCTCGGCATGTTCATCGAGTACTACCGGAATTTCACGACCCGTTAGCGGTAAAATTAAAGTTTTGCCATGCAAAAATTCATAACGTTTGTCGTTTGGATTGATCGCCACGGCCGTATCACCGAATAAGGTCTCTGGGCGCGTAGTCGAAACTACCACACCACCCTCGATTATTCTCTCAATTTCACCATTTTCATCTAGAAGTTCCACCTTAGCGTCACTGTCCACGCTCGCCCCGAATGGATATTTAATCTCGTAAAGAATACCTTTTTCATCCTTGTATTCCACCTCAATATCCGCAAAAGCCGTCTGATGTTTCGTACAATAATTTACTAATTTTTCGCCACGATAAATCAGACCATCCTTCCACATCTGTTCAAAGGTCTTATAGGTGCGGCGCACTACATTTTCATCAAGTGTGAAAGTGAGATCCTGCCATGAACAAGAAGCCCCGAGCGCGCGCAACTGTAGTTCCATATCACCGCGTTTACTCTGTACAAAATTCCAGACTTCACTATAAATTTCATCACGACTCATCGAAAAACGGGAACGACCCGATTTTTCAAGTTCACGTTCGTAAACTACCCAAGTTTCAAAACCAGCATGGTCTGCCCCTGGTACATACCAAGTCCTACGCCCACGCAATCTGTTATAGCGGGTCAGGGAATCTTCCACCGCCACTGTTAAACCGTGGCCAATATGCAAATTTCCGTTCGCATTTGGTGGTGGCATCACAATCGAATAGCGTTTTGCTTTCTTGCCATCCGCCCGAGTTTCATCTTTCTTTGGCAAAAATTTTCCCGCCGCCTCCCAAGCCGCGTAGATATCCGCTTCAAAATCCGCCGGATTATATGCCGGAGCAAATTTCATTATTTTTCCTCACTTTCTAAGAATAATTTTTCTCGTATTTCAGCCATTTCTGTCTCGGAAACTTCCACCACCTGACCATATTTATAATTTGGGTCAAAAGTCACTAGGTGTACATGCGCGTGTGGTACATCAGTGCCAATCACTTTAATTAGCGTCCTCTCTCCCAGCACTTTCTCCATATTTGAAGCCAATTTCTTCACTGTTTTCATTACCGCAAAATAGTAATCTTCTGGCAAATCATAAAGTTTATCAACTTCAAGTTTCGGCACCACCAAAGTGTGACCTTTAGTTTCTGGGTGAATATCCAAAAAAGCCAAGGTTTTCTCATCCTCGTAAATTTTGTAACATGGAATCTCACCTGCAATAATTTTTGAAAAAATACTTGCCATTTTGCCTTCCTTCACCCCACCATCCAATTAATTTTCTCTCTTGATTATACTAAATTTCTCCCCTGATTTCCACCTGTAACGTCAAAAAATCTCAAAATTACCCAAAACCAAAACATCTCATATGAGATATAATTTATTACCAATTAATTTTATTTTTTTTTTAAA
>CBDEYN010000003.1:0-41124 GCA_965245025.1 uncultured Candidatus Saccharibacteria bacterium
TTGAAAAGACCGTAGCTGGCCTCGAAGAAGCTCTCGCTCTTACCAAGAAAATCGCCAAAGACGGCAAGAAAATTCTTTTCGTTGGTACCAAAAAGCAACTCAAAGCCATCGTTAAAGAAGCTGCCGAATCTGTCGACATGCCATACGTTACCGAACGCTGGGTTGGTGGTACTCTAACTAACGTCGAAACCGTTAACCGCCAAATCAAGAAGGTTAAAGATCTCGAACGTCGCATGAAAACTGGTGAACTCGAAGCTCGCTATTCTAAGCTCGAAGTCCAACGCTTCCAAGAAGAAATTGCCGTGCTTAACACCCGTTACGGTGGTATCAAAGATATGACTGATCAACCAGCCGCTATCATTGTCACCGATGCTTGCGAAGACAAGAACGCCATTAAGGAAGCTAAAACTCTTCACATTCCAGTAATCGCTATTTGTGACACCAATGTCGACCCAACCGATATCGACATCGTCATTCCAGCTAACGACGATTCCACCAAGGCTGAAAAACTCATTCTTGATTACTTCGTCGAAGCTATCAAATCCGCCAAAAACTAATTTCATCTATTAAGGAGATAAAAATGGCAGAAATTACCATTGAAAATATCAAAAAACTTAAAGAATTATCTGGCGTAGGTCTCACCGATGCTAAAAAAGCTCTCGTCGAAGCCGATGGCGATTTTGACAAAGCTCTCAAAGCCATGCGTGAAAAAGGTCTCACCAAGGCTGAAAAGCGTGGCGACCGTGAAACCCGCGAAGGTATCGTCGACGCTTACATTCACGACGGCCGCCTCGGCGCTATCATCGAAGTTAACTGTGAAACTTCTTTCGTTGCTAACACCGATGAATTCAAAGATCTCGCTCACAAACTTGCTATGCAAGTTGCTTCCATGTCTCCACTCTACGTTTCCGAAGAAGATATTCCAGCCGAAACTATGAAGGCTAAAATGGAAGAATTCGAAGCTAACTTCAAGGGCCCAGAAAATATGAAGGAACAAATCCTTTCTGGCCAAGTTAAGAAAGCTTTCTCCGACAAAGTTTTGATGCTCCAACCTTACATTCTCGATGATTCTAAGACTGTCGCAGAATTCATCAAGGAAATGATTGCAAAAACTGGTGAAAACATCACCGTCAAGCAATTCAAGCGCATCGAACTCGGCGTTACTGAATAAAATATTTGTTCAGCCAAAAAATAGAATAGGCGAAAAACCTATTCTATTTTTCTTGTGCTAAAATAGATATATGAATATTTTATTTGGTGCTTTTATCGGCCTTATCGCCCTCACATTACTCGTCGTCATTCATGAATTTGGCCACTTCATTATGGCTAAAAAATCCGGTGTCAAAGTCAACGAATTCGGCATTGGTTTACCGCCACGCAAGCTCGCCTGGCTTCACTTACCGGCCAAAGAAGTCCAAAAATTTTATGATCAATTAAAATCCGAGTCTAAAGCCAAAGTTAATCAAAAACGTCTTCAAAAATTACTCGCCATGGGGAAAGACAAAACCAAAAAAGATAAGTTCGTCTGGTTCTTCATCCCAAACACCGAATATAAAGACGACCCGCTTTATAAACAAGATTATTTAATTTTTAGCATTAACCTCCTCCCACTCGGTGGCTTCTGCACCATGGATGGGGAATCAGACGCCGAAACCAAACCTCATACTTTTGGCGCCACTAACTATCTTCAGAAGACCGCAATTCTTTTCGGTGGCGTTACTATGAACTGGCTTTATGGTATTTTGATTTTTACTATTCTTGCCGTCACCGGTATGCCACAATTCATGAATAATCAATTTAATATTAATGAAAAAGCGCATTTTACTATGCCAAAAATCTATATCGATAAAATTCTCGAAGATTCTCCAGCTAGTCGTAGTACCCTGAGGACTAATACCGTAATTCATGACGCCAAAGCTAAAAATGAAGATAACTGGAAAGTATTAACCTCCACTCTTGATGTCCAAGATTTTAATAAATCCCATCTCGGACAAACCGTAGTCTATCGTACCTTCGATCCAGCCACCAAGGACACTAGTGAACATGAAGTCACCTTAAATTCCGACAAAAACTCACCCGCACTTGGCGTCTCCATGCGTATGGATGGACAATTCCTCGCGCGTTATTCTGTAATCGAAGCACCGCTCATCGGTCTTGGTACCACCGTTCAGATTACTGGTGAAACCTTCCGTGGCCTCTACGACATGGTGAAAAACCTCTTCTCTGGAATCGCCAAGCAAATTACCGGCAATCAAGAGACCAGAGAGTCTGGCAAACAAGAACTCGTCAAAGCTGGTGAATCCGTCTCTGGACCTGTCGGTATCATTGGTGTAATTTTCCCAAGTTTCGTTAGCGCTGGTCTCACCGAACTATTTTTCCTCACCGCCATCATTTCCATCTCCCTCGCCTGTATGAATGTCCTGCCAATTCCAGCCCTCGATGGCGGACGCTGGACTATGATTACCATCTCTAAATTACTCAAGAAGAAACTTTCGACCGAGGCGGAAGGGAAAATTATCGCCACCACCTTCCTCTTTCTCTTTGCTATGTTTATTCTCGTCACTATTTTAGATTTAATTCGTATTTTCCATTAATATGCCATCAAAAACTTCATTTTCAAGCAAACTTGTCAAATCGCTAAAATCCGGTTCAGATCTCATCTATCTTCCGATCTTAGCTATTATCACTTTTTATGCCGCGCAATTTATCGTAGGTGTACCGATGCTAGTTATTCTTGGTGCTGATACCCTAAAAACACCCCTCGCTGCTACAATTTTTTCCGCCTTAGTCTATACTTTAAGTTTTATTTTTCTACTCTTCACCTTAAAACACATTAAACCTCTTAAGGATCCCGTCACCCGTAATGAGCTTGGGCTAAAGGATTTGATTACTTTCTCAGACATCGGTCTCGCTATTGCCGGATTTTTCGGCTATCTAGCTTTTTCTGCCATCCTTACCGCACTTTTCTCCGTTTTTCCATGGTTCAATCTTACAGAGAATCAACCACTCCTCTATTCAACCCTAATCTCACCACTTAACAAAGTCTTTGCGGCCATTACCCTGGTAGTTTTTGGGCCAATACTCGAAGAGGTTATTTACCGCGGACTCATCTACGGTAAACTTCGCAAAAAACATTCTCTAATTACTTCGATTTTGATCGTTTCCATTCTCTTCGGCTTTCTCCATGGACAATGGAACGTCGGCGTCGACGTCTTCGCACTCAGCGTGGTCGCCTGCTTGATGCGCGAAACCACAGGTACGATTTATGCTGGAATTATTTTACATATACTAAAAAACACCATTGCCTTTTATTTTCTATTTATGGCCTAATACTAGCCTTAATTAAATAAATATATTAAAAAAGAGGCCGCTCGGCCTCATTTTTTAAAATAACCAAAGTTTAAGCAACTTCGAGAATTTCACCCTTATTTCCATTTGGTAGAGTATATTCATCACCCTCTTTTTTACCAATTAAAGCTTTACCAATTGGTGAAATATCTGAGATACGACCATTCAATGGATCGGCCTCCACGGCGCCCACGATAGAATAAGTATGCTCTTTACCAAGCATCTTAATTTTCACTGTCGAACCTACGGCGATTTTACCGCCCTTCGCCGCCTTAATAATTTCCGCATTCTTCAAGATTTCTTGAATTTCCAAAATTCGACTTTCTACCTGGCGTTGTTCCGCACGGGCATCAGAATATTCCTGATTTTCCTTCAAGTCACCAAAGGAACGGGCGGTAGCCAAACGATCGGCGATTGCTGGACGCATTTTAATCAGACTTTTCAACTCATTCTCAAGATTTTTCTTACCATCTTGAGTTAAACTTACTGTTTTTTTCATAGGAATAAAAAATACAATCTTTCTTTTAATATAATTACTTCATTAAAAAATACACGAAGCCCCAAAAAATGTCAACTTATCTCTGTTATTTATATTTTTTGTGATACAATAAGAATATTATTATTTTAAACAGGAAAGGTAAAGGATGAAGTTAAGTCAATCATTTATCAAGACCTTCCGTGAAGTAGGAAAAGAAGAAACCAGCCGCAACGCTGAACTTCTCATCCGCGCTGGCTACATTTACAAGGAGATGGCCGGTGTTTATGACTTCTTACCACTCGGATTGATCACATTAAACAAAATTCAAGATATCATCCGCGACGAGCTCGATGCCATCGGCTGTCAGGAGATGCAAATGACTGCGCTTCAGAACCCCGAATCCTGGGTCAAAACTGATCGCTGGCGCGATGATGTAATCGATGTCTGGTTTAAAACTAAACTTAATGCTGGCGGCGAATTGGGTCTCGCTCCTACTCACGAAGAGCCACTCACCAATTTAATGACCAAATACATTTCTTCTTACAAGGACCTCCCAGTCTACGTCTACCAATTCCAAACCAAGTTCCGAAACGAACTTCGTGCCAAATCTGGTATTCTACGTACTCGCGAATTCCTTATGAAAGATCTTTACAGCTTCTCGACCGATAAAGAATCTCACGAGAAGTTCTACCACGAAGTCGAAGAGGCCTACAAGCGCATCTATGTCCGTCTCGGTCTTGGTGATTGCACCTACGAAACTTACGCTTCTGGTGGTGCTTTCTCTAAGTATAGTCACGAATTCCAGACTATCACTCCAGTTGGTGAAGACGTTATTTATTTCAACGATGATAAGTCTATTGTCTTGAACGAAGAAGTCGTAATCGATGAAGTTCTAAATGACCTCGGCGTTAAAAAGGAAGACCTTCACTCTACCGCCGCTGCCGAAGTTGGTAATATTTTCACTCTTAGCTATAAATTCTCCGATCCAATCGGCCTCAAATACGACGATAAGGATGGCGAAAAGAAGACCGTCTTCATGGGTAGCTATGGTATCGGTGTTTCCCGCGTTATGGGTGTAATTGCTGAAAAGTTTGCTGATGAAAAAGGTCTGGTCTGGCCAGAAAACATCGCACCTTTCAAGTACTACTTGATTGGTCTTGGCGATGAAGCCGCGAAGATCACTGCCGAACTTCATGATGCTCACCGCAAAGAAATCTTGCTCGATGACCGCGATATGCGCATTGGTGAAAAACTTACCGATTCTGAACTTCTTGGTATCCCTTATCGCGTAGTAATTTCGGAAAAAACCTTGGAGAATAACCAAGTCGAAATCACCGACCGTAAGACTGGCGAAACCAAGCTTATCGGCCTTGAAGAATTCAAGAATTCACTCTAAAAGTTAAATACCCCGAATCAGGGGTATTTTTCTCTCCGATGTGATAAAATATAGATAAGTATATAAGGAAAAATTATGTTTGATAACACCGAATATAAAATTGCATTTCAAGCTGTCGTCGATCGCTTCCAACAAGAACTTAAGAAAGTTCGTACTGGTCGCGCTCATCCAGACATGCTTTCTAGCATCAAGGTCGAAGCTTATGGTCAATACATGCCACTTAATCAAGTAGCTAATGTCACCATTGCTGATGCAACTATGCTCTTAATTACCCCATTTGACCCGTCTACCATCGCTGGTATTTCTAATGCAATTCGTGCCGATCAAACTCTCAATCTTAACCCAGCCGATGATGGTCGTGTGATTCGCGTTCCAGTGCCACCACTCACCGAAGAACGTCGTAAAGAAATCGTTAAGACCACTTCTCAAAAAATCGAAGAAGCTAAGGTGGCTCTCCGTAAAATCCGCGATGACGCTAGAAAAGAATTAAAATCTATCGAGGACCTCTCCGAAGACATCAAGAAACGTAGTGAAAAAGAAATTGACGACCTCACCAAAGATTTCAGTACTAAAATCGACGAACTCTTCAAGGCTAAAGAAGCCGAAATTATGAAAATCTAATTAACAAGAAAAACTATGGCTACATTAAACGACTACCGCAACGAACGACTCAAAAAACTCACCACCTTAAAGGAAATGGGGATTAATCCTTATCCATCTCATTCCGATCGTAACACCAAGATTTCTGAAATTTTGGATAATTTTGACGAACTTAATGGTAAGCAAGTTGTTATTGCGGGTCGTATTGTTGCTATTCGTAGTTTTGGCAAGCTTGCCTTCGTTAAAATTCGTGATTATTTTGGCGAAATTCAACTTTTCATGAAGCAAGACGAAACCCCAGAAGGCTTTGTCGGCACTAAACAATTAAAACTGCTCGATACTGGTGACTTTATCGAAGCCGAGGGTTTCGTCGGCAAATCTCAAACTGGCGAAATTTCACTGTTCACTAACGCCGTTAAACTTCTCACCAAAACCCTTCGCCCGATGCCGGGTCGCGATGGCTTTACAAATAAAGAGGAGCGTTACCGTCGTCGCTATGTCGACATGAATGTTAATCCCGAAGTGCGCGAACGCATGGTTCGTCGCAGCAAATTCTGGCAAGCCACCCGTGACTTCATGAATATGCACGGTTTTATCGAAGTAAATACTCCAGTTCTCGAACATACCACCGGTGGCGCCGATGCTACGCCTTTCGTCACTCATATGGATGCCCTGGGTGAAGATTTTTACCTTCGTATTTCTCAAGAATTACCACTAAAACGCCTACTCGGTGCTGGTTTTGAAAAAGTTTACGATATCGGCCCGCGTTTCCGCAACGAAGGTGTCGATGACGAGCATTTGCCAGAGCATATCGCATTCGAATCTTATGCCGCTTACGAAGATTATCAAGACGGTATGAATTTTTATGAAGAAATGATTAAATATGTCGCCGAAAAAACTTGGGGCACCCTCAAATTCCAGGTTAATGGCTTTGATATCGACCTCTCAGTCAAGTGGCCACGCATCAAATACGCCGACTTACTTCGTGAAGAGTTTGGTATTGATGTTTTCAATCCAGATCGCGCTAAAATCACCGAAATCTTAAGAGCTCACGGCGTCGAAGTTACCGCCGCACAGGCCGATTCTCGCCTTATCGATAACCTCTGGAAGCTAATTCGCAAAAAATCCGGCGGTCCATTCTGGCTGATCGAAGAACCACTTTCACTCTCACCACTCGCTAAAATTTCTCCAGAAAATCCTCTAGTCACTGAACGTTTCCATCCGGTTATTGCCGGTACCGAAATGGGTAACGGCTACTCCGAATTAAACGATCCACTCGATCAGCTCGCTCGCTTCGAAGAACAGCAAGCCATGCGCGATGGCGGCGACAATGAAGCTCAAATGCTTGACCAAGATTTCGTCGAAATGCTCGAGTATGGTATGCCACCAGCCTGTGGTTGGGGTAATTCCGAACGTAATTTCTGGCTACTTGAAGGCGTCTCCGGCCGCGAGGCCGTCCCGTTCCCAATCATTAAGCGCCGCGCCAATTCTGAAAATACTTCTGAAGAATCATCCGAATCCGAAGAGTCAAAGACCTCCGAAGATTCCGCCGAATCTTCCACTCGCGCATAATTCAGAATTCAAAATCGTTAATTAAAATTATTAAAGAAAAGAGGTTAAAATGTTGGACATTAATTTCATCCGCAACAACAAAGAGCTCGTAGAACATTCCATCAAAGAAAAAATGTACAAAAACGTCAATCTTGATGAAATTCTCGCCTTGGATGACCAAAGAAAAGCTCTCCTTCAACAAGTTGAAGTCCTTCGCAAAGAGCGCAATGATAATACCGCCAAAATGAAAAACGGCAAGCCAAGCGAGGAATTAATCGCCAAAGGTAAGGAAATCAAAGAAAAACTCAGTACCCTGGAAGCCGATCTTTCTAATTTTGAAAAAGAATTAAATCTTAAACTCAAAACCGTCCCTAATGTGATTTTTGACGATGTGCCACTTGGTGACGAATCCGCCAGTGTGGAAGTCAAAAAATGGGGCGAATGCAAGACTACCGGCGTCGACCATCTCGACTATGCCGTCTCTCGTGATTGGGTAGATTTCGAACGTGGTGCCAAGGTTGCTGGTGCAAAATTCTACTATGTTAAAGGCGGCCTCGCCCTGCTCGAAAATGCCCTGATTCAGTTCGGCATCAAAAAAATCGTTGAACACGGCTTCACCCTCATGGATGTGCCTGATCTCGTTAACTCCCGTGTCCTCGAAGGTACTGGCTTTGCCCCACGTAGCTCTGAACAAAGCGATGAATATTACATCGAGGGGGAAGACCTCGCTCTTATTGCTACCGCTGAAATGTCCATTACTGGTTATCATATGGACGAAATTATCGACGAAGAAAAATTACCGCTCTTCTATGCCGGCCTCTCCGCTTGTTTCCGTAAGGAAGCTGGTGCCTATGGTAAGCACACCCGTGGCCTCTTCCGTGTTCACCAATTTAACAAGCTCGAAATGTATGCCTTCTGCACTCCAGAGCAAAGTAAAGAAATTCATGAAAAACTTCGCGGCATCGAAGAGGAAATCTGGCAGGAAATTGGCATCCCATACCATATTATTAATATCGCTGCCGGTGACCTCGGTGCTCCAGCCGCCAAGAAATACGACATCGAATACTGGTCTCCAGTTGATCAAAAATACCGTGAAATCACCAGCTGTTCGAACTGTACTGACTTCCAAGCTCGTGGTCTCAATATCCGCGTCCGCCGCAAAGATGGCACCGTCGAAGTGCTTCACACCCTGAACGGAACCGCCATTTCGCTTGCTCGCACCATGGTAGCCGTACTTGAGAACTTCGCTGAAGAAGGTGGCAAACTCCGCGTCCCTGAAGTACTGCAGCCATACCTCGGCACCGACATGTTATAATAGCCATAAGGAGAAATTATGATCGAAAAAATTGAAATTAGTGGTAGTAACTACAAAATCGAAGATAGTTTTCACAAATACGCTGTCAAACGCATTGGCAAACTCGATAAATATTTACCTCACGGTAGTAAAAAAGATATCGTTGCTAAAATCGTCGTCACCGAAGTCGGACGCACTCACGGTAATAAATATGAAATTTCCGCCGCCATGGAAATCCCAGGCGGTAAAGTCATCGCCGCTAAGGACGAGTGTTCCAATATTTTCGCCGGCATCGACATTATTGAGGCTAAGCTAATGGGTCAAATTCGTCGTTACAAAATCGAGAGCACTCCACATCTTCGTCGTGGGGTCTTCTCTCGCTTTTTTGGTAAAAAATCCAATTCTTAATTTTAGTCTGAAATTCAGAAACTAAAACTCAATTAAAAATACATGTTCTCTTAAAAACATGTATTTTTTATGATAAAATATCCCTATAATATTATTCCGATTTGGAGGTTTCGACTGTTTATGTCTCAGAAAAAAATTGAAAAAGTTCAGGAAGCCAAGATTAAGGCCCCAAAAGTTAAAAAAGAACGCAAGCCAACCGATAAATTAGCTGATAAAACCACCACTACCCGCATTTTGCAGGGTGTTTTTGGTGACCCAGCCAAGCGCAATCTCACCCGCATGCGCAAAATCGTTAAAATCATCAATGGCCTCGAACCAAAATACGAAGCCATGTCCGACGACGAGCTCAAAGCTCAAACCAACGTCCTAAAAGAACGTCTTGATACCCTTAACAAGAAGACCGAGGCCAATATTGCTCGTGCCAAACTAAAAGCTTCAGCCAAAAAATCTGAGACAAAAGCTGAATCTACTGACGGCACTAAGAAGCAGTCTACCTCTGTTAAATCAGAAAAACTTGAACGCAACGAAACCAAAATTTTAAGCGAAATCTTACCAGACGCCTTCGCCTTAGTGCGCGAAGCCACTAAACGCGTCCTTGGCATGCGCCACTACGATGTCCAGATAATCGGTGGTATCGTCCTTCACGAAGGTAATGTAGCTGAAATGAAAACCGGTGAAGGTAAGACCTTGGTGGCACTCTTGCCATCCTTCTTGAACGCCTTAACTGGCCGTGGTGTCCACGTCGTCACCGTCAACGATTACCTCGCCCAACGTGACGCCGGCTGGAATGCTCCAGTTTATCACTTCCTCGGTATGAGTGTAGGTGTGATTATTGCTGACGCCAGCTTCCTTTATGATCCAGAATATATTAATGAAGAACATACTGATGAACGCATGCAACACTTGAAGCCTTGCACTAGAAAACAAGCTTATCAAGCTGATGTGACTTACGGTACGAATAACGAATTTGGCTTCGACTATCTTCGTGATAACATGGTGAACGAAGTTGACTTCCTCCGCCAACGCGAACTCAATTTTGCCATCGTCGATGAGGTCGACTCAATCCTTATTGATGAAGCCAGGACACCGCTAATTATTTCCGCTCCAGCCGGCGATAATCCAGATTCTTATTATCAATTCGCCAAAATCGCCTCTCATCTCGGTCCAGACGATTACGTGCTCGACGAAAAACACCGCTCTGTTTCACTCACCGATGCTGGTATCGAAAAAGTCCAGCGCATGCTTGGCATCGATAATCTTTATTCTGCTGACAATACCCGCTTAGTCTATCATATGGATCAAGCTTTACGCGCTCAGGTAGTTTTCCAGCGTGACCGCGACTATGTCGTCACCAACTCCGGCGAAGTGATCATTGTAGACGAAAACACTGGTCGTCTCATGCAAGGTCGTCGCTATAGCGAAGGTCTCCATCAAGCTATTGAAGCTAAGGAAAGCGTCGTGGTCAAAGAAGAATCTATGACTCTAGCCACCATTTCTTTCCAGAATTTCTTCCGTCTCTATAATAAGCTCTCCGGTATGACTGGTACCGCTTTCACCGAAGCAGAAGAATTCCAGCAAATCTATGCGCTCGACGTAATTCAAATTCCACCTAACCGCCCAATTATCCGTATCGATAAGGATGATCTAATTTTCCGCACCGAAGCCGGTAAACTTCGTGCTATCGTCGAAGAAGTAAAGAAATTCCACGAAAAAGGTCAGCCAGTTTTGATTGGTTCAGCTAGCATCGTGAAGAACGAATTAATCGCTAAATATCTCGACGAAGCCGGTCTCTCTTACGAACTACTTAACGCTAAAAACAATGAACGTGAAGCCGCCATCGTGGAAAAAGCTGGCCAAAAAGGCGCTATCACTCTCGCCACCAACATGGCTGGTCGTGGTACCGATATCAAGCTCACTGACGAAGTCAAAGAACTTGGCGGTCTGGTAGTCATCGGTTCCGAACGTCACGATAGTCGTCGCGTCGATAATCAGCTCCGTGGTCGTGGTGGTCGTCAAGGCGACCCAGGCATCACTCAATTCTTTGTCTCTTGTGAAGATGATCTTATGCGCATTTTCCAAGGTAATCAAATTGGCGCTCTGCTTAATCGTATCGGTATCGACGAAGATACCCCAATTCAAAACCGCAGCGTCACCAAGATGCTCGAAGCTGCTCAGAAACGTATCGAAGGTTTCAATTTCGATTCTCGTAAAAACGTGGTGCAGTATGATAACGTCATCAATCGCCACCGTCGCATCGTTTATCTCATGCGTCGCCGAATTCTCGAAGGGGCAAATATCTCTGACGAAATTAATCGCCTCATCAAGGAAGCTGTCGCTGACTTAACCGCCGAAAGCATCCGTGTTAACCGTAATTTCATCAAAGAATTCCAATCTGTTTTCGATCTTGATCGCGACTTAATTATTGAAATTGGTTTCAAACGCAAGGAAGAAGAGCGTGCCAAACTTGCCACTCTTGCCGTCAAAGAAGCTTACGCTACCAAGGAACTTGAATTTGGCGCCGACGTTATGCGCAAAATTGAACGTGAAGTTTATCTCAAAGTCCTCGACGCTCTCTGGATGCAACACCTCGAAAACATGCAGTACCTCCGTGAAGGTATCCACTGGCGCTCGATCGGTCAGCGTGACCCACTAGTCGAATACCGCACCGAGTCTCAAAAACTTTTCGAAGGTCTTCAAAAGAACCTCCGCGAAGAAGTCTTAAAGATTCTCCTTTCTATCACCCCACAAGAAGCTGTCGCCACCGACACGATTGACGGGGAAGAATACGATACTGAGCTCACCAAGATGGCCGAATCTGCCACTAACCGTGGTGTGAATACTATCGAAGCCGGTGAAAAAAACCTCGATAGCGAATTTTCCCAAAAACCAACCAAATCCGCTAGCCTCAGCGAAAAGCGCAATAAAGCCAAAAAACAGAAAAAAGCTAAACGTCAAAACAAAAAGCACGGCCGCCGTTAAACATGAAACATTCCATTGAAGAAATCGAATTAAAGAATGGTGCCAAAGGTCTTTTGATTGACGTACCGGGTGCTTCCGTCATGAACATGAAAGTCCAATTTCGTGGCGGTATGCGCTTCGCCAAAAGTCCCGAACTTTACGAGATTGCCCACATTGTTGAGCATCTCAGTTTTGGCGCTAACGCTAAATACCCTGATGAATCCACTTACGAGGCGGAATTTACCAAAAACGGCGCCTATCATAACGCCTGGACTTCAGACTATTCTGTTTGTTACGAAACCGAATGTGCGGATTTTGAATGGGATCGTATTTTAGATCTCAAACGCATTGCTATTACTTCACCCAAATTTAACGACGCGGAATTAAAAAGTGAAAAAGGCAACGTTCGCGCCGAACTCACTGGCTACATGAACGATTATGGCCGCCTACTTTGGCCACGTCTCCAAAAAGCCATTGGCGAAAACGTTCTGAATTTACGCGAACGTCTTTCCACCATTAACAACATCACCCTTGATGACATTAATGAGCATTACCGCCGCACTCACACCGCGAACAATATGCGTTTTATTATTGCCGGCCAAACCAAACATCGTAAAAAAGAAATTATTCGCAACCTCGAAAGCTGGGAATTAAGCCCCGGTGAACGTTTCGAAATTCCTGTCGACGATTTACACTCTTCTAACGCTGTCCTTATCAAACGTAAAGACGCTAGCAATATCACCTTTGGTTTTTCTATGATTACTCCGAGACGCCTTTCCACCGAAGAAACTCAAGCTATGGGCGCTCTTAATCACCTACTGAATGGTACTATGAGCAGTCGCATTTTTGGCCAAGCTCGTCGTCGCGGCTTAGTCTATGGTATGGGCAGTGGAATTAATAGCACCAATCATTATTCTTCCTGGGATTTTGATGGCGAAGTTAATCTCGAAACTTCTGAAGAACTCTTTACCTTAATTCAACTCGAAATGATTAAGGCTCTCAATGGTGAGATTTCTGACACCGATATCGAAGCCGTGAAGACCTATGCTCTTGGTCGCTATCAAATGGGCGCCCAGACCGTCAGCCAGATTTCCGATTATTACACCGATGACTATTTTATGACCGAAAAAGTCGAATTTTATGATAATTTCCCCAATATTATTAAGCAAATTAGTAAACCTCTGATCGTCGAACTAGCTCGCGAATTTGCCGGCTCTGGCATCCATGCCATGGTTGCAGTTGGCTCCGTCGAAAAACAAATTATTAACCAGCTTGCTAATTGTCTGGTTTTCTAGTTAAAACTAAATTTTACCAGAGTGCTATAATAGACTTATGAAAATTGCAGTTTTAGGTAAAGGGGTGGAGGGTAACGCCGTCGCCGAATATTTCAAACACGACGAAATTACTTTTTTCGAAAAATTCACCGATGAAGAGCTTGATTCTTTTGGTCTAGAAAATTTTGACCTGGTTTTTCGTAGCCCTTCTGTACATCCACTTTACCTAGCCAAGCAAAAATCATCTCATCTCATCGATAATTGGACCACCATTACTAATTATTTCTTTAGTCACGTCAAAGCCCCAATTATCGGCGTCACTGGCACCAAGGGCAAAGGGACTACTTGCTCGATTATCGCTTCGATTTTACGTGAGTTCTCTGAGAAATTCGAGCACGTCCATCTGGTCGGCAATATTGGCAACCCCGCCATTCTCGAACTTGATCAAATCACCGAAAAAGATATCGTAGTTTACGAAATGAGCAGCTTTCAATGCTGGGATCTCGAAAAATCTCCCCACATTTCCGTGGTTTTACGCATTGAGCCTGATCATCTCGACCGTCATCCAGATTTCGATGACTACGTCGATGCCAAATCTCATATCGTTTTGAATCAATCCCCAGAAGATTCCTGTATTTATTACGTCAATAATCTTTATTCTGAAACCATTGGTGAACTTAGCAAGGGCCAAAAATTCTCTTACCCAATCAAATCCCATCTCGAAGAATTAAACACGCTACTTGATCAGTTACAAATTCCTGGCGAACACAATCGCGAAAATGCCGAAGCCGCCATTTTGGCTGTGCTCGCCCTACTTGATATTTCTTACGACGAACTTTTCTTACCAGAAAATCATCAGATTTACCAAAAAATCGCCGCGGGACTTCATAAATTCCAGGGCCTACCGCATCGTCTACAATTCGTCCGCGAGCTCAATCACGTGCGCTATTATGACGACAATTATTCTTCCGCCTTCCCAGCTGCTGATGTCGCCATCGCTGCCTTCGAAAATTATCCTACTTTCTTAATCGCCGGAGGTTTTGATCGCGGGCTCGATCTCACCGAGATGAAGCAGCGTTTCTTTTCCGCCAAAAATCTCAAAAAAATCATCCTCATCGGCGAAACCAAAACTCGCCTCGCCGCAGGTGAAGACCCAGAAAAATATTGCTTTGCCGAAACTCTCGAAGAAGCTGTCAATATCGCAAGAAAACTTGCCGAAGATCAGACTGAACTAGTCGCCAGTAATTACGATCTTTGTCTGCCAATTTCTAAAAACTGCCCAAAAGAAGCCATTGTTTTAATGAGTCCAGGCGCCGCCAGTTTTGATATGTTCAAAAATTTCAGTGATCGCGGCGAGCAGTTCCAAGCTCTCGTGAAAGACCTAAAATAACCATAACCATCTACCAAAATCTCCCAAACCTAAAATAACCATAACCATCTACCAAAATCTCCCATTTTTGATAAAATTAATGTAATGAACGAAAACGCTATTAGTTTTTCTAATTCGACCAATCAGCCTTCCTCTGGGAATCCAGTTTTTCGCTTTGTCAGTTACTATCTCGATCGCGCCTCTTTGACCGCTAGTTTTGTCTACCAGGGAATTGATAATATTTTCTTCACCGAAAAAATTCATTTCGCTAAAAAATCCGACACCGATAAAAAATATCGCTTCAATCCCACCGCCGATCCCGCCCTTGACCAACTACTCGACAGCGCAATGTTTCTTGCTTTTATCTTAATTGGTACCAGCTATTATAAAACCCATCCCACCCCTGCAGTTAAACTCGATGTACCCATCGATGCTTTTCAAGCACAATTTTTTAGCACAGTTTATCAAGAAGGCCTTAGTCAATACGCCTTTGAAAATCGACTCACTCGTGCTCATTTAGCTCACTTTCAACCGACCCCGAATTATCAAGCCAAACCAGCCGTAAAATATAACGGTCAAGGTAATCTCGCCCTACAATCTGGTGGTAAAGACAGTCTGCTGGTTGCGAAATTACTTAAAGAAAAGAACATTCCGTTTGAACCGTGGTACGTCACTAGCGACCCCAGCCTTTCACATCCTCACGTCATCGATACGCTAGGCGATTCTTTCACCCACATGAACGCCAGTATCGTTTACCGCGAGATTGATATTGCACATCTTCAAAAATCCCACGGCCTCAATGGCCACGTTCCAGTTACCTTCATCGTCGAAGCTCTCGCCCTAATTCAGGCTATCTTGAATAATCAAAATGTAGTCCTTACTAGTATTGGCCACGAAGGTGCCGAGCCTCATGCCATGATTGGCGATCTCCCAGTCAACCATCAATGGTCCAAAACCTGGGACGCCGAACGTTTCTTCACCGAATACGTGCACTGCTATCTTTCACCAGAACTTCATGTCGGCTCAATCATCCGTCAATATACCGAATTAAAAATTGCTGAACTTTTTGTGCAAAAATGCTGGAAAGAGTATGGCTATAGCTTCAGCTCCTGTAATGAAGCCAACTATAAACAAAAGAATCAAAATTCTACCCTCAAATGGTGTGGCAAATGTGCCAAATGTGCCAATTCCTACCTACTTTTCTGCCCCTTTGTCCCACCTCAGTATCTCCAATCTCTTTTTAACGACGAAGATCTCTTCAAAAAACCTGAGCTTTTCAATACCTTCAAAGGTTTACTTGGCGTCGATAATACTATGAAACCTTTCGAATGTGTTGGCGAAGTCGGGGAACTACGCACCGCTTATCATCATCGCATGGCTTCTCCGCCAATTCTTATTGAAGACCTTAAACAATTTAATCAAGAAAATAACGGCGGCCTCATCTCCGGCCTCTCCGAAGCCACCAAGCGTCTCGGCCTTGGCAATTTCTTGAAAAACCCACTTTCTTCCCGCACCTCTAAAGCGCTTTCAAATAATTCCAGCTATTGGCAGCCACTTTACGCCAACCTCCCGTTCCCGGTACCTGAAAGTAATTTCGACTATAATCAAACCTACGAAAACCAACCTTTCTTCAAAGATTTTTTAAATAATTACGGAGCCGCAAATTAGCATGAAAATTTATACTCTAAGGCACGGCGAAACCGATGCAAACAAACAAGGTGTGAGCGCTGGATTGCTCGACACCAATCTTAATACCACTGGCGTCAAACAAGCTCTCAAAATCAAACGTCAACTAAAGGATGTGCAGTTTGACCACTGCTACGCCTCACCCCTGATGCGCACTAGTAAAACCGCTCAAATCGTCACTGGTCACCTCGATCCTAAAACCAGCCACATCGACCATCAGCATCTTTGCCATATTCAATATGACCGTCGTCTTGTCGAACGGGCTTTTGGTGTTTTCGAAGGAAAGGATAGCCAAAAATTACACAGCATTAGCTGGAAAGACCGCTTCAATAGTGAAAGATTTAACATGGAGAGCATTCATTCCATGTATCTCCGCGCAGAAGATTTTGTCAAAAATGAATTATTCAAAAATAATGACCCAGATGCCACAGTTTTAATCGTTTCACACGGTGATTTTCTTCGCCTGATTGACTTTGTTTTGCGTGGCGGCACTGCTGAACAACTTTTTTACTCATTCCTTTACGATAATATCATCGAAGAACCATATCCAAACTGCGCTCTACATTATTACGAAGTCTAATTGCACCCTACACTATTACGAAGTCTAATTTTAATCCCAACCTCTCATAAAACCCCAAATCACCAGCAGGATACCCACCTTAGCACCAATTTTATTGTGAAAAATCATTTTTCGTGCTAAAATATAACAGATTGGATCGTCGCCAAGCGGTAAGGCACTGGGTTTTGGTCCCAGCATTCGCAGGTTCGAATCCTGCCGATCCAGCCACAAAAATTATGTTCCCTAAATCGCAAGATTTAGGGATTTTTCTTTCATTAAATATTACCCACATCAGAATATCATTTTTACGTCCACAATAACTTAAATATCCTTATAACAGACCAACGTGAAGTCAATATTATTTTCAAAATATAGACACCCACCATCTTCAAGATTAATACCGAGGTGCGTGATAAAAAAATCTTGATTATAATTAAATCCCCCATCAATAAAGCCACCATGTTTAAGAATTTTATTCACATCATCATCCTTTTTGACATAAAAATCTTTTATTTTCTTACCAACAATATTTGAGAATATACTAGCAACGGATACATCACCTTCTTTATACTCTGCTTCTTTCTCTATATCAAAATCCGGATTTATATGTACAGAAACATGAGAAGCCGAACTAAAATCAAAACCAATACGCCTCCCGTCATCCAACGTTAATAAAGTTAACATATCAATCTCTGCATCCTTATACCAGGTTTCATATTTTCCCGTTTCAGTATCGAGTCTATCCTTTTTTATGGAACCAAAAACATAGCTAGGAGATTCAATTTTAGTAATAATTCTCCCATTCAACTTTAAATTAGATAATATTTTTTCTAATTCTGCCGGCAAATATGTATCGTAAACCACCATAAAAATATTATAATATCTTTTCAATAAAATATCCGCCACCACTAACTATTAGCATCAATTCCATAAGCAATACATTAACTATTATTTAGCTACATAAAAAAATCCCCCTAAACTATAAAGTCTAGGGGGAAATAATTTCAACTTGGCTGGAGATGAGGGATTCGAACCCCCGAATGGTGGGACCAGAACCCACTGCCTTACCACTTGGCGAATCTCCAATGTGTTTTTTATTATACCACATTTCCTCGGCTCCTGTCACTTTATCAGTTATAATAATTATATGAATAACCTCGAAAAACGCCTCACTCTCTTGCAAGAGGGAATTGATGATACTTGGGCTAAGCTAAATCTTGATGAAAAATTTGCTAAACTCGCCCATCTTCAAGAAGAATCCGCCAAGCCTGAACTCTGGAATGATCTTGCTCGTGCCAAATCCGTCAATACTGAACTCAAAAAACTCGAAAACGAACTTAGTACCTGGCAAATTCTTAAATCTCAGGCGAACGATCTGCATGAATTAATCGAACTTTCCGCCGAAGATCTCGCTGAGGAAATCGAGGCTCAACTTACCGCTCACGAGGGAACTTACGCTGAACTCAAAAAATCTCTCCGCTTCACCGATCCACTCGATCAAAAAGACGCCATTATTCGTATTACCGCTGGTGCTGGTGGCACTGAAGCTATGGACTGGGCTGGCATTTTAGAGCGCATGTATCTAAGATTTTTCGAAAAACACGGCTACGACGTTGAATTAATTGAGCGTAGCACCGGAGAGGAAGCTGGCATCAAAACTGCCGTTTATGAAGTTTACGGACCAGAAATGTATGGCCATCTCAAATCCGAACATGGCGTACATCGTCTAGTGCGTCTTTCACCGTTTAATGCCGATAATCTACGCCAAACCTCTTTTTCACTCGTCGAAGTTCTACCAATTCTTGACAGCGAAGATGATCTTAAAATTGACGAAAAAGATCTTCGCATTGATACATATCACGCTGGTGGACACGGCGGACAATCCGTCAATACCACTAATTCCGCTATTCGCATCACTCACTTGCCAACCAATACTGTAGTGGCAATCCAGAATGAGCGTTCACAACTCCAAAATCGTGAGAAAGCCATGGAAATTCTTCGCGGTAAACTACTTAAAATGCAGCAAGACCAGCAAGCCGAATCTATTAATCAATTACGTGCCGGTGAGTCTGCCAGTTGGGGTCAACAAATTCGCAACTACGTCATGCAGCCCTATAAACTCGTCAAAGACACTCGCACCAAATACGAAGAAACCGATGTTGATTCCGTGCTTGACGGCAAAATTGACAATTTTATCGACGCCTATCTCGAGTCTCTAGTCGGCAGTAATAACTAAACGCTTGCTCTCCGCCTTTTTCATTTTTTAATTCTTCCCGTTTATGGTAATATAAGAGTATGATATTGTTCGATCATGTCACCAAGCGCTACGGTAAGGGCACCCGCGCTGTTCTCGATGATATTTCCTTGCATATTAGTGCTAATGAATTTGTTTTTTTGGTTGGTAAATCCGGTGCCGGTAAGTCCACTTTACTTAAGATGATTACCAAGGAAGCCACTCCCGATTCCGGCAAAATTATTATCGGTGGCATCGACCTTGATTACGTAAAACGTCGCCATATTCCAGATTATCGTCGCCGTATTGGTGTAGTTTTTCAGGATTACAAACTACTACCATCGCGTACAGTTTTTGAAAACGTCGCCTTCGCACTTGAAATTGCTGGCATGTCGAATCATGAAATCGAAAATACCGTACCAAAGGTACTTGATCTTGTCGGACTCTCCGACAAAGCTAATCGTTTTCCAGCCGACCTCTCCGGTGGGGAAAGACAGCGCGTCTCGATTGCGCGTTCCGTGGCTCGTCAACCAAAAATCCTCATCGCCGATGAGCCGACTGGTAACCTCGATGTCTTAACCTCTAAGGAAATTATTGATTTATTGCAAAAAATTAACAATTACGGCACCACTATTCTAGTCACTACCCACGACGCCAATATCGTTAACCTCTTGAAAAAACGCGTTATCACTATGCGTGATGGTAAAATTATTTCCGACCAAAAAGAACACGGTATTTATCGCCTTGACACCGATAATGACGGTATTTCCGATTTACCACAACCAGGCCACATGCGCCCGACTTCTTATCTTTATAAAACCGCCGAAGCTGAGCTTCGCCGCGAAGCCACTTCTCGTCGAGAAACTGAACCTCGTCGCGAAGCCGAATTCCGTCATGAGACTGAATCTCGACGCGAAGCCACCCCTCGACGTGAAACCGAACTTTACCGCGATACTCAACGTTCACAGCTCAGAGTTCCTCACGAAAATTCCAATTCTATCACCAGCTCCAGGCCGCCTGAATCCAACCCGACCAAACGCTCGCGCAATCACCGTTTAATTCAATAAGGAAGCCTATGAAACAAAAAAATGAAACCTTAAGAAAACTCAAAACCATGCAGAAAAATAGTCGCGGACATCTTCTTCGCACTAATTTTCGCATCATGAAATATGGCATCATTGGCTATGGTCGTAATATTTGGCTTTCTATCACTTCAACTTTCGTGATGACTCTCACTTTAACACTGCTTTTTGCTACCGCCACTGCTAGCTTGGTACTATCTTCTACCGCCGATAAAATGCGCGAAAAAGTCGATATTACCATTTATTTTAAACCAAATACCGAAATTATTACGCTTGAAAAAATCAAGAAAAAATTCTCCGTCGACTCTAATATTCGTCAAATTTCCTATACTACTACCGAGGAAGAATTCAATAAATTCGTCGAGGAAACTAAGAAAAATAATGAAAATAACCTCCTTTCTACTCTCGACGATCCAGACATGAAAGAGCTTATGCTATCCTCCATGCCTTCCGCACTTCGCATTAAAGTTTACGATACAAATAAACTTAATACAATTAAAGAAATCGTTAATACTGATTCGGAAGTTCACGAAAATCTCGATCCAAAGAAGGAACCGACCTACGATACTAATGACACCGCCATCGAAACCATCACTTCTTGGTCCAACATTGCCAAAACTGGTGGTCTCGCCATCTCTCTCATCCTCTTGGTTATCTCTGTTCTAGTCATTTTCAACACCATTCGCATGGCTATTTACTCTCGTAGCGAAGAAATCTACATGGAGAAACTAGTTGGCGCCGATAATCATTTCATACGTGGACCATTTCTTATCGAGGCGATCATGTCTGGTTTCTTTGCCGGCATCATCTCAACTATCATCGGCTTCTTCCTCTTCCGCCTCATTGCCCCAAAACTCAGTGGCTATGACATTGATGTCACCCTAGTTTCTAGTTTCGTAAATTCGCCAAGCATCTTTCTAATTGGCCTAGCCCTCACCTTACTTGGTATTTTTATCGCCTTCCTCTCGTCCTCCATTGCCGTCCGCAAATATCTCAAACGCCTCTAAACATTCCGCTTAGCTTAAAAAATCCACTCTCATCATTCCGATCTGCTTAAAATATCAAACAGCACTATTCCGCTCTGCTTAAAAATAAGCAGAGCTTTTTCTTTCACCAAGTCAAAATAAGCATTGCCTTTTTCTATTATTCTGTGCTAAAATATAGCAAAAGTATCGTAAGATACTGAAATAACAAATTAAATTATAGTGGAGTATAGTTTAATGAGCAAAATAAAAAACAATTTTAAGATTCGAAAAAACGCAAGAAATAATCGTAAAGTTAAAACCATGAAAAAAGGTCGTACTCTTATTTTTACCCTAATTTTTGCGCTCATTTTAGGCTCTATTCCATTCATTCAAAAGAACGACTCTAATGTTTCAGCAGTAGAGAGTGAGGCCTACTGTACTAGCGCTGCCTGCCGTACCGCCAAAAAAGCTGAAGTCGAAGCCGCTGAAAAAGCCAATCAAGCCGCTAAAGCCGCTGTCACTCTCGAAGGTGAAGTCGAACGTATGCAACAGGAAATCATCGTTTACGAAGCACGTATAAAGGCGAACGAAGCTGAGGCAAGTGACCTCAAAATCAAGATTGAAGATACTACTAAAAAACTCAAACTTCAACGTGCAGCTCTTGCAAATATGCTAGTTAATATTCACCTTGAAGGTGAAACCGACGCTATCATGGTGTTAGCTAGCAGTAACTCACTTTCAGATTTTGCCGAAAAGAAATCTCGCATTGACACCGCTAAAGACCAGGTGAATTCCTCAGCTCAAAATGTAAAGACCATGAAAGACGATCTCGAAAAGCAAAAGACTGAAATTGACCGCATTATTTTAGACCAACAAATCCAGCGCAAGGCTATCGAAGATAAAAAAGCTGAGCAACAGGAATTAATTTTAAAGTATAAAGATAATGCCGCTTCCTTCGCTGCAGAAGCTGCCGCTTCCAGGGAAGAAAAGATTAAGTTAATTAATAAAGAGTATCAGGAATATCTCTCCCGCGCTTCCACTAGTGCTGGATTCGGTACCAAAGCTGACGGTTTTAACAGTTACGGGGCATTTGTCGGCAATTACGGATATTCTTGCCCTCGTGACAATATTGCTGGCGTACTCGATTCATACTACATTTGTCAATGTACTAGCTACGCCGCTTACAAGGCTGTCGAATACTATGGCCGCAACATTCGTATTACCGGTTGGGGTAACGCTTATAGCTGGGCCGCTGCCGCTCGCGCCCGTGGCTACCGTGTTGACCGCGTACCTGCTGCCCACACTATCGCTCAAACCACTAGTGGTCAATTCGGTCACGTTGCTTGGGTCGAATCAGTTAATGCTGATGGCACTATTACGGTCTCTGAATATAACAACCCATACTCATCTAAATCTGGTCAATGGGGCGACTTCGGCGTCCGTACTCGCGTCAGCCCAAATCAATTCACCAGCTATATCCATTTCGACTAAACTCTTTCTAATCAACCAGGAACTACTAAAATACCACCCTCCATTCGGTGGTATTTTTCTAAGAATTAAAAGAATACCCTTTTCCCGATTATGCTATAATTAAGTAATGAAAACAGAGTGGAAACCACGAAAAATCAATCTTAGCACTTCAATTATCACCTCATTTATTTTCCTCGTTGCAGGATTTTTTGTTGGCTCTAATTGGCAATTTATAATTACTAATTTTTCTCCCTATATTGGCTTTCGTAAAAGCGAACAGGCCAATTGGGATTCTCTTAACGAAATCTACACCGAATTAAAATCCTTCTATGATGGTGAAGTCACCGAAGAAAATGCTCTCACTGGGGCTAAGCGTGGTATTGCCGCTGCGCTTGATGATCCCTACACTACTTATCTTACTGCCAAGGAAGGGAATGAATTCTTATCCGATCTCAATGGTGAAATTAATGAAGCCGGAGTTGGCATGGAGCTAACTTTTCGTAATAATCACACCGTGGTAGTACGCACACTTCCAGACAATCCTGCCCGTAAAGCCGGCATCAAGCCAGGTGATCGTATTGTGAAAATTGGTGATGAAAACGTAGATGGCAAAACCACCGAAGATGTCGCCAAAAAACTCCGCGGCAAAGCCGGAGACAAAGTCAAAGTTGAAATACTCCGTGGCACCGACACTCTGACTTTCGAAATGACTCGCGAAAAAATTAACAACGTCTCCGCCGACATTTCCTATAGTGACAAAACCGCCATTATCTCTGTTTACCGTTTTGCTGAAGACACCGGCTCCCTCGTACGCAAGCTCGCTGAGCAAGCTAAAGCCAAGCAGGTTGATAAAGTTATTCTTGACCTTCGTAATAATGGCGGCGGCTACGTCTCGGCGGCAGGTGAAATGCTCTCACTTTGGCTTAACGGCGGCGATAAATATATGATTGAAAAATCCATCCACAACGACGACAAAACCGACTACGTCCCTCGTGGCAAAAATCCTATTTTCAAGGACACCAAAACCATCGTTCTAATTAATCGATCCACTGCTTCCGCCTCTGAAATTGTCGCTGGTGCACTAAAAGATTATCAAAAAGCCACCATTGTCGGTATGACTTCTTTTGGAAAAGGTGTCATGCAAACCATGCTCAATCTCAGTGATGGCGGTAAACTCAAGGTCACTACCGCTCACTGGTATACACCGAATGGCTCTTCAATCAATAAGACCGGCATTAAGCCAGACGTCGAAATTGATCGCACCGTCCAGGATATCACCGAAGACAAAGACCCTCAACTTGATAAAGCTAAAACGCTCTAGTTTAATCCTTGTGATTTTTCCTAAAATGTTTTAGAATAATATAATAATTAATTACGAAAGGATGTTATGATCAAAGTCATTACGAGTCCTACTTGCGGCTACTGCCACGCTCTCATCGATTGGTTAGAGCAAAAAAATCTTGAATATGTTGAACTTGATGCCAGTAATTTTCCAGGTATTTCTGCGGTTCCTATCACTATTATTACTGACGAGTCCGACAAAAATCCTATTCAAGTTCTTGGTTTTGACCGCGAAGGTATCTTGAACGCACTCGAAAAAATTAAAGCTGTTTAATTTATGAAAAAATCCGACCAAAAACCACCTATTCTTCTTGTTCACGGCTTTCGTGGCAATCATTTAGGTTTGGCCGAATTTCAAAAATTACTTGAAGCTGAAGGATATCAAGTTTTTAGTCCCGATATCCCACCAGCTTTTAACACCCAAAATGAAACTTTGCCAAATTTTACCGATTTTACTAAAGATGGCTACGCTGATTTTATCGCTAATTATATTCTCGACAATCATCTAGATCACCCCATCCTCATTGGACATTCCATGGGTTCCATTCTTGCTGCAGCAACGGCCGAAAAATATAGTCATCTTATTCATGATAAAATTTTTTTCCTTAGCCCCATTGCCACCCACCCACCAAAATTCATCCTACCACTCATTCCACTGATAGCACTTGTGCCAAATAAATTTGTTGGCTATGTCTGCACGGAATTTCTCATCGCTAGCGCCCATCGTCCTAAAAAACGTCAAATTCTTGATCTCACCTATAAATGCTCGCGTAAAATTACTTCTGTTAGAGACGAAATAAGTGCCGCATTTTTCTCCATGTCTCATTCAATTTCCGATTTCAATTTCGAAAAACAAGCCTACTTCATAGCTGGTAAAAAAGATCGCATGAATCCATCCCGCAAGGTAAAAGAAATTGCCAAAAAATTCCACGCTGGGGTTGATTTTATACCTCAGGGCGGTCATCTCATTAATTACGAGACCCCAGAAAAAATCGCTGAACTAGTCTTACCAAAACTCAAAAATTAGTTTTAAATAAAATATTTTTATCCCAGAGTTGTAGTGGTTCTTTTTTTTGATTATTTTTCATTCCTCATAACTTGCTTATGCTTAACTAATTTTTTCTTAAAATAACAGAGAAGAAAGTTCGTTTTTCCATCATTTTTACTAATTTTCACTTGTTTTATTTTTCATTTCAGCCAATAATCAAATTAGAACTTTTACCGAAAATACAAAATAGAAAGGAAATTATGTCCTCATCCAGACAGTCTCATTTTGTTGTTTGTAAAAAACCTAAATCCAAACCGAAAATACCACAGAAAACTCCGCGCTTTCTCTATTTTTCCAGTGCATTAGCTATTTGTGTGGCTAATCTTATACCGCTGGCCCCGGTCAATTCAAAATCCGTAGAATGTAAAGACATTCAAGTCGTATTTGCACGTGGCTCTGGAGAAAAAGCACAGACCAATATTAACTACCAAAAATTTAAAGATAGCCTCGTTGGAGTGTTAAAAACAGCAAACAAAACCCATGATTTTTACGATCTAGGAGAATCAAACCGTTATGGTTACCAATATCCTGCAGTTAGTGTTGAAAGTTTAAAAGCTATCACCGACACCTATATTCATGCTGGTAAAAACGATTATTTCAATCATAGTGTCACTACAGGCATTAAAGAGATGCATGCCTTATATCGCGACATCACCAAGCGTTGCCCGAATACTAAATTTATACTGGGTGGTTATTCTCAGGGCGCTATCGTGATGAGTCATGCCATTCGCACACTTGATCCCGAAAAAATTATCTACCTCTCAACTTTCGGCGATCCTAAATTACATTTCCCAGAAGGAGAAGGCAAAGACAAACCATGTTATCATGGTATACATTCCGATTATCGCATTAATGTCCCCGATTGCGACGTAGAGCATGGCATCCTAGGGGCGCAAAAACCTTATCTACCAAACACCAAGTTCTCCGGAAAAATTGGCACTTGGTGCAATTCCGGTGATTTTATGTGTGGCAGCTTCTTCGACCCACTAGGTTTTTCCGAAATTAATCTCGGAAAATTCCAGTTTATCCATCAAAACCTTATTTCAGGGCATCTTGCCTATGCAGATCGCGATGCTTACGCCGAATCTGCACATATAGTTGGCCAAATTCTACATGGTGCCAAAAAACTCGCAAAACCTGGCACTCTAAATGTTGGTTATTCATCATATTTTATTAAGCAGCTCCAGAATCGTTTGGCTCATCCAAAAATCAATAGTATCGATCATGAATATATTGTCGCCATTAATTTTAATAAAGCCAATCCAGCCGCTTTGTCTTTGCAATACAAAAAACTAATTAGTAATATCGAAGCCAGAAAACATAGGCATGCACTTTTTCATATCTATAAAGTAGATTTCGCTACCGACCATCATGGTTTTGCCAAATATCAAAAAATTACAGATTTTAATACCAACACTGACAATCTACTTCAGTTAGAGCAGCAACTAAAACAACATTACGACGAGTCTAATACCTCCGTAAAAAACGCATCGATCATTGACCTCTACCAAGCAATCTATCAAATTTCGTCCGAACAAAAACTTCAACACGACACCACTAAAGGTTTTATCCTTTCTACTCCAGCCGAAATTTATTTCGATTACGCTAGTGGCGAATACATACAGAAACTTAAATATCTTTTAGAGGCCAAACATCTCACACCGTTTATTGTCAATGGTGATGGCGGTAGACCAGAATACACCAGTTCAGTTTATAATTTCGCCCTCGATATGCATGGCCATTATTTTAGTAATGCCGCCAGTGAAAAATTCATCGATGAAAAATTAGAGCTGGTGGAGAATAAGCCAAAGACTCGTGCTCAAAATGGCGATATTCCAACTTATACTGTAACCTTTGATGGAAATAATTTTAGCATCACCAATACCTATACCGATAAGCCGTTGCGCTTACAGCAAGATCCTGAACACTATGCTACTAAATTTGTCGAATTTGAAGATTTAAGACCAAAAATCGTCGAACTTGAATTCAAAGGTCGCAAATGGCGTGCTAAAATCACCCCACTTCCGACTAAAATTTCTGACCCAAATTATCACCATGAAACCAAACAGAAACTACTGATTATTGACGGTGTGGCTCAAGGGTTCACTTCCAGCGACAGCCTAAATTTTGACAAACTCGATCTAACCAAAGCTCATCATATTTTAATCCACCATATCGGCGATGACGCTAGGATTTATAAAACCGAAGAGCAAAACATTCCAATCAAGGATAGCGAACCAGATAAAACCGACGATTCGGAAGATTCAGATAATCCAAGCAATTCAGGCGACTCCAATAAGACCAACGATTCGAGCAATCCGAATAACTCCACCAATCCCGACCCTTCCGAGCCACCGAAACCGCCAGAGGAGCCTGAAGACAATCATTTTGGCGACCTACTTCGAGAATTAGATATTCTAAAACATAATGCCTTTTCAGAACAAACCGAAAATCTCACAGACAGACTCCGAGGCATCTTTAATAAAAAGTCCGAAGATAAAAAGGAATCCGAAGGCAAAAAGGAGTCCAAAGATAAAAAGGAGCCAGAGAGCGGAAAGCTCGATAAGCAAAAAACTGATAATAAATCTAAACCATATAAGCATTCTAATTCCGAGAAAAATAATGAAAACCATAACAATAACTCCGATGCCCCTAACACAGAAAATCACCAAGAAGATCATTCATCTCATCCGAGCATAGAATCAAAAGAAAAATCCAATCATCAGACGCAGTCAGACTCAAAAACTAATCAAGATAAAGATGTTAAAAAACTTATTCCAGCCGTACCTGACTCTGGCATGCCTAGATATCTTAAGAGAAGACTGTATTCTAAGTAGATGTGTTAAAATACAACACCTTAAACTTCTGTCAAGAATTACCGAGAAGACAAGTGATAGTGGTCGCCATATTCACAACGATACACTGAAAGAGCCGGCGCGTGGTAATCATGCGCCGCCACCATAGCGGCCACCTCGGCTTCTTCACGAGTCTTGTAACAGATTTTCTGTGAATCACCCACCCAGCACTTTTCCGGCATAATAATATTATTGTTTAACTTTTTTCTCATCTCTGAATATTATACATCTATAACATAAAATGTCTAAATAATACAATGAATTTTATGTTGACACGCTACATATAGCGTTATAGAATAAGCATAGACACTATATATAGCGTAATTGCCAAAACATATATAGCGTAAAAAGCAAACAAAAATAACTAAAAGAGAAGACTGTTAGAATAAGGAGATTTATTTTTTATGCTCAAAAAAGTTGTCAAAAGAGATGGAAAAGTGGTCCCATTTGATATCGAAAAAATCACTAACGCTATTAAAAAAGCCGGCGCCGCTACTGGAGAATTCAAAGAAGAACGCGCCAAACGCTTAGCTGAAAAAGTAGTTTCGGAATTCGAAAAACTAGATCAGAAGAAAACCCCATCCGTCGAACAAATTCAAGATATTGTTGAAAAAGTTCTCATGGAATCAAGTTATAAGAAGACCGCCAAAGCTTATATTTCTTACCGCAATGAGCGCACCGTGCGTCGCATGGCTCAAACCAGTCTTATGGATGCTTATCGTACTATTGCTGTACTTGATGCCAAGCAAAATTCAGACATTAAACGTAGCAACGCTAACGTTGATGGTAATTCCGCCATGGGCAAGATGCTTCAATTTGGTGCCGAAGGTGCTAAGTTTTTCGCCAAATCCGTTCTCATGGAACCACGTTTTGGTGCCGCTCATGACCGTGGTGACATTCATATTCATGACCTAGATTTCTATGCCACCGGTACATTAACTTGCTGCCAAACTGATCCATTAAAACTCTTCGCTAATGGCGGCTTTAATACCGGGCATGGTCATCTCCGTACACCAAATTCCATCGGCTCCTATGCTGCACTTGCTGCCATCATCCTTCAGGCCAATCAAAATGAGCAACACGGCGGCCAGGCTATTCCAAATTTCGACTACGCTATGGCTCCCGGTGTCGACAAAACCTTCAAGAAAACTCTCCGCGCTAATCTTAAAAAATATAACGAATTCTCCGGTAAAAAAGTTGATATAACCATTCCAGAAGATATTAAATACGGCGACGAAGAAACCCTAAAATCCCTCAAGATTCCAGCCATTGTCATTGACGAAGCAAAGAAGGATACTGAAAACCAAACTTTCCAAGCTATGGAAGGCTTCATCCACAACCTTAACACTATGCATTCCCGTGCTGGCGCCCAAGTCCCATTTACCTCTATTAATTTCGGTACCGACACTACCGAATCTGGTCGTCTTGTCTCCAAGATGCTACTTGAAGCCACCGAACGTGGTCTTGGACGTGGTGAAACTCCAATTTTCCCAATCTCAGTCTTTAAAGTTAAAGAGGGAATTAATTACAACCCAGAAGATCCGAACTACGATCTCTTCAAACGCAGTATGGAAGTTTCCTCTAAGCGTCTCTTCCCAAATTTCACCTTTATCGACGCACCATTCAATATTAAGTATTACAAGAAAGGCGACTATAATACCGAGATTGCTACCATGGGTTGCCGTACTCGCGTTTTCTCTTCCATTTTTCCAGAATCCGATGGAGTTGCAACTAGCCGTGGCAACCTATCTTTTACCACCATTAATCTAGTTCGCCTTGGTATCAAACATGGCATCGCATTAAAAGAGCGTAAAACGGCAGACTGGAAAGGTTTCTATAAGGAACTCGACGAATTAATGGATCTAGTTACCGACCAATTACTTGAGCGCTTTGAATTCCAAGCCAATCAACATGTTCGTAACTTCCCATTCCTTATGGGTGAAGGAAACTGGTTTGGTAGTGAAAAACTCGGACCAGACGATACTCTACGCGATGTAATTAAACATGGCTCGCTTTCTATTGGCTTTATCGGCGTTGCCGAAACCCTAAAAGCTATGCTCGGCAAACATCACGGTGAAGATGAAGAAGCCAGAAAGAAAGGTCTTGAAATTATCGAGCACATGACCAAGCGATGTGACGATTATAGCCAAAAGTATCACCTCAATTTTACACTCTTTGGTACCCCAGCCGAAGGTCTCGCCGGACGCTTTACTAAAATGGACCGCAAGGAATTTGGCTTCATTGAGGGCATAAATGATCGTGATTACTACACCAATTCTTTCCATGTTCCAGTTTACTTCCCAATCTCAGCCTTTGAAAAAATTGAGATCGAAGCCCCATATCATGCCCTCTGTCCAGCTGGACACATTTCCTACGTCGAACTCGATGGCGACCCATCTCAAAATATTGAAGCTTTTGAGGCCGTCATCCGTAAGATGCACGACTCTGGAATTGGCTATGGTTCCGTCAATCATCCAGTCGACCGCGATCCGGTCTGTGGCTTTTCTGGAATTATTCCAGGGGAACGTTGTCCATCCTGTGGTCGTCTCGAAGGAGAGATTCCTTTTGAACGCCTCCGTCGCATCACCGGCTACCTCGTTGGTTCACTCGATCGTTGGAATGATGCGAAGCGTGCCGAAGAGCATGATCGCGTTAAGCACAATGTTTCTGGCACCTACAACAAAGCCGAAAAAGCCGCTCGCGAACACGCCAAACATACCGCTAAATCCTCTCTAGGAAAGGCCTAAATGCCGTCCCGCGTCCCTGGTTCCGATAAAACCCACATCCGTCTTTCCGGTCCGATCGAACATGATAGTATTGTCAATGGCTACGGATTACGCGCCGTGATTTGGACTCAAGGTTGCTTTATCCACTGTGAAGGTTGCCAAAATCAAGAAACTTGGGACGAGGAGGGTGGAGTTCTCGTTGATATTGAAGATATTAAGCAAGAACTCCGCTCCCTTAAGGGGCAAACCGGCCTTACTTTCTGTGGTGGGGAACCATCACTTCAAGCCGAATCCTGCATCGAAATCGCTAAATTCGTCAAAGAAGAGCTCGGTTGGAATGTTTGGTCATTTTCTGGCTACACTTATGAAGAAATTAAAGCAAAGCAAAACGATCAATGGGAATTTTTCAAAACCCTTGATGCCTTAATTGATGGACCATTCGTCCTCGCCCAGCGTGACCTAACCCTAAAATTCCGTGGTTCCAAAAACCAGCGCCTACTTCATCTCAAAGACGGTGAAATTACCAGCATCGAATAGTATTATAAATACCATCAAAAAGCCTTCCTGTTTTTAGTACTTTAGATTCTACCCTTAAAATACAGTTTTCACCAAAATTTAGCACCCCACCTTAAGCCAGATTCACATAAAATCTTGGGGCATTTTTCGTTAAATATACCAAATTTCGCGCATGCTTCACGATAAAATTTTTGTGATATTTTTCGCGACGCCAACGATATAATTCCGCCACTAAATCCGCCAGAAAATGGTCGTAGATTGCCTCCATCAACTCCGGATCATAGCGATTCCAGAAGCGATAAATTAACATCTTAAATTCCACTCGAAACAGCGCCAAATTCATCATTTTATGAAAATCCATCTGCATTAATTCCAAACGATTTTCTTTGTATAAAAAAATGAACAATTTTTCATAAAATTGTTCCATACTCATCTCTAATTGAAAATTTGTTTTTAATTCATCCTCCAAATGTTTCAAGAAGATGGCGCGATTCTTATTCATTAAATCTGCCAAATTACGATAGTGGTCATAAAATGTCGACTCGGCAATCCTAGCCACCCTAACAAGTTCGCATATTTGAATTTCAGCTAAGCTTTTATCTCTTGATATACTTGCCAAAGCATTAAAAATTTTTCGTTCGGTTCTTTGATATACCCGATTTTTGATATGCTTTCTGCCCATCTTTTTCTCTCCGGATTTTATTTTTATTTTAGCATAAGCATTTCAAAATAAAACCTCCTAAAAAGAAAATAGCACTCCACTAGGAGTACTATTTAAGAGCTTCATCTATAATAAAAGACATAATCATAGATTGAACATAGCAAAGAAAGGCCGCCAAAAATATCGTTAGAGTTATCGCTAGTACATTATTAAAGTTAGCTCCAAACACCATGATAATTGGCATTCCCACCAGGGTAACAAATCTTGCATTTGCTATAGTAAATCTTACATTAGCTATTTTCTTCACAAACCCAGGTAATCTAGGGTAATACCTTTGGGCTGTTACAATACTCCTGGCATTGTCTTGAACTGTAGTCATAATTGTGCCAATAATTATAACTAATAGTATCCAAAAGTCCACCATTGAAACTAGCACCATCCAGATAAACGCGTTAAATACCATATCGGAAGCAACTACCATTATCGCACCCAACTTATTATCACCGAGAAAAACTAAAAGATCATACTCGTAGATTATCGATCCCCCGACGATAAAATTTACATTCCACATAACACCAACTAGTAAAATTGCTGCCCAAAATGGCAACACTCCTAGCAGTAACCCCGCTATCACTACACACGATAAAAGCCTTGCTATTATCAATGAGCGAATTTCGGCATTTAATATCTGTTTTTTCTCTTTCCAATCTTTTTCCATACAGAAACCTCCTCTTAAAGAACTACTTAAAAAGTCACACTAATTAATATTAATCAGTTCTTATATTCTACAACTTTTTTCTAATCTTGTCAATTTTTTTAACATTGACATATTTATGTTTTTATGGTAGAATTAAACCGTCTAATCTAACTAGGATTTAGGTTGACGTACGTGAAAATTGCTTATTCATGGAAGGGGGTTTTCCATATGGGCGTTATTATAACGAACGATGTTTTTGGTAACAGCTACGATTCCAGCAATCCTGGAGATGTGCGCAGATTTGCTCAAGATTACAAGAACAATCCGGACTATTTCCGGAAAGCATGGGATTCTGAAATGGAGGTGATGTTAGATTCAGCTAGAACCTTAGGGGTCTACGACGACTAATCATCGTCATCAACTGTAACTCGCAAACTCAATTGATTATTAAAATCCAAAATTGCTGATATCGAATACTAGCTCCCTGAAAAACTACTACTCGCTAGTACTCTTCTCCCAAAATATCAGTAAATGTCACTATTGACCCGCAATTTTCACGCTTTTCGGGAGGCTTCCGCCTCCCATTTTTATGTCTAAATTTTGAGCAAATTTTCATCCACATAAAATCATATCTTCTGCACCAAACATACTTTTTGTGCTAAAATTAAAGGATCTTGCTACACCTCGGTCACTGGCAATGAGAAAATGTTTTAGCTTTAAGTATCGTCATTTATACTTTTAGCCAGGAGCCAATAAATCAGGCTCACATAAATGACTCTTATATTTAAATTTAGGAGTTACTTATGCAAAACCAAACTAATCTTAACAATCTAGAACGTGTCGAAGTGATGGCCCTTTTTGGCTATCAAATGACTCCGTGCCAACCGCTGACTTTCAAGCGACGTGGCTATGAGGAGTCTGAGGTGACGGAATTACTCCGCACTCACATCCGTTTCGTCGGCAATACCGCGATTCACGTCTTCGATGTCTTAGTCGGAAAGGAGCAATGTCGTCTGATGTTTAACGCTACAGATTTGACTTGGCACATTGCGGCTGACTAATCTAGAGAGAGGGAATTACAACCCTCTTTTTTGTTACAATTTTGCAGAAAATTCATCCAGCACCGCTCGAATTTCTGCAGTACTTTTACAATCCATTAATTTTACGCGCAGATCCGAAGCCCCATCGAAAGAGTTCACGTAAACCTTAAACATACGCTTCAGTGGCTCAAATGGATATCTCGAGCCACGTTCTTCTAATTCTCGACATCTCGCATCAAAAACATCTAGATGAAAACGGAATAATTCCATAACCTCTGGAATTTCAACTTCACCACCCAGCCCCACTGGTTTACGGTCAGTAAAACAATACGGATTAAAAAATACGCCACGACCAATCATAAAGCCATCCACCTCTGGATAAGCCTCACCTAGTTTAGTTACATCTGCCATATCCGCAATATCACCATTAATTGTAATCAAAGTTTGTGGTGCAACCGCATCACGAATGGCTAAAATCTCTGGAATTAATTCATAATGTGCTGGTACCTTTGACATTTCCTTGCGTGTGCGTAAATGAATCGTCAAATTCGCCACATCCTCGGCTAAGATTTTTGGCAACCATTCACGAAATTCATCCGTATATGTAAAGCCAAGACGCGTCTTCACCGAAACTGGTAGATTAGTGTTTGCTTTCGCCGAACGAATACATTCAAGGGCCAACTCTGGCGTACGAATCATCGCTGCTCCGCCACCTGCCTTATTAACATGACGATCAGGGCATCCCATATTAATATCCAACCCATCAAAACCTAGCCCCTCCAATTTGCTAGCCAGTAAGCCAAACTGCTCCGGATTTTTTCCCCAAATTTGCGCAATAATCGGCGAATCCGTTTCCACTACATCGAGACGCTCAAGTGCGTTATCGCGACCTTTCTCTGAAGCAAAAGAAGAAACATTGGTAAATTCTGTAAAAAATACATCTGGTCTACCTGTCCGGTTAATCACTTGACGAAAAACCACATCCGTCACCCCCTCCATTGGGGCTAGAATCGTAAAATGTTTAGGTAAATCCTGCCAAGACCATTTTTTCTGCATTATTTTCTCCAATCTCATTATTCCGCTTCTGCACGTTTTAAGCGAATCGCTTCCTCATAAATTTCTTCGAAACGCTTCAAGGTATGTCTCAAATCATGTTTCTTGGAAATCTCCAGGGAATTCTTACTATATTTCTCTCGCAACTTTTTGTCCAAAAGAATCTTTTTCATAGCTTCTTTGAACGCTTCGACATTGCCAGCCTCCACAAGTTCACCATTAAAGCCATTCACACAAATTTCCCCCACCGCTCCAGCATTCACGGCTACAAGGGGCAAACCGCTTGCCGCCGCCTCAATCAAAACAATTCCTTGAGTCTCAGTCTCAGAGCCCGTAGCAAACAATGTACCCATGCGATAAACCTTTGCGAGCTCCGGCATCATAATTTTACCGAGGAATTTTACCTCCTCACTAATATCTAACTCCTCAGTCAGTTCCTTTAATCTCGCCATATCGATACCGTCACCCACAATCACAAGCTCGGTATTCGAAATCCCATCCGCTAGAAGCAAAGCAAAAGCTTTCACCACTACATCAATACTTTTTTCCGGATCCACCCGTCCGATGTACATGATTTTATTTTTACCGTCATCAAGCTGATATTTTTTCAAAATCTCTGCACTAGCTTTTGCCGGCTTAAACTGTGACAAATCCACACCATTCGAGAGCGCCTCTACCGGTACTTTAAAATATTTACGATTTTTTGGCACCAAATCACCAATTGCAATCTCGGTTGGCATCGTCGCATATTCAGAATTTTTCAAAAAACTCATCATATGTGCCTTCAAAATCGCATTCGATAATTTTTTAAGCGGCTTTGGTTGTAAGAAAAATAGTTGATCAGTAATATTATCCGGATACGCGTGACCAGTTGAAACTAGTGGAACGTCTCGTTTCTTCACATAGCTCATTACCGCAAGCGCAATAAATTCCGCCGTCTGGAGATGTATCACATCTGGCTGAAATTCATCCAACACCTTCTTCACTTCCACCCAAGGGTTAACCGTCCACCAAATACCATTTTTATAAGTTAATCGCGGCAAAGGCATACCTAAAAATTCCGGATTCTCTGGCACTGGATTGATTTGGTCAGGATAAAAAGGGAATCGAATTGAAGACAAATGAACAGTCTTCACTCCAGTTTTTTCATCGATTTCTTCGTAATATTCACCCGTAAAACTTGGCGCGATCACCAAAACTTCATGACCCGCCTGCGCTAACCCATTGGCTAAATTATGCGCAAATACCGCCACCCCATTTGTCATCGGATAATAAATATCAGAAGCAATTGCAATTTTCATAATCTCTATTATATAACACTTTTAGTATCTGTTATAATTAAGCTATGGGTAAAAAATCAAAACCAAAGCAAACCTCTTCTGTCGCCGTTAACCGACGTGCGAGTTTTGATTATCATCTCGGTGATAAAATTATCTGCGGTATGAGTCTGACCGGACCGGAAGTCCGCCTCATTCGTGATCACCACGTCCAGCTCAAAGGCTCATTTGTCACTGTTAAGGATGGCGAACTCTGGCTAAACAACCTCACACTTGGTGCCGAAACCGCCCGCAACATTCGTCTGCTCATCACCAAAAAGCAGCTTCATTCACTCGAAAAATCTAAACAACTCGGCAACACCATCATACCAACTAAATTATTTGGCGGCGATCGTTATATTAAAATCGAGGTCTCCCTCGCTACCGGTAAAAAACGCTATGACAAGCGTGTTTCGATTAAAAATCGTGACCTCGATCGCGAAGCAAGGAAGCGCTTACATGCCTAAAATTCGTCTTTTTTCCTGGAACGTGAATGGCCTGCGTGCCGTCCTCAAAAAACAAGCCATCCAAAATTTTCTTAGCGTCGAGAATCCAGATTTTTGTTGTTTCCAAGAAGTTAAAGCTAAACCCGAGCAAGTTAAAAAAGAAATTTTAGATACTCTACTAGAAAATTATCAGTTACATTGGAATTCCGCCGTCCGACCAGGCTATTCTGGTACTATGACAATCGCAAAAACTAATTTACCAATTCTATCTACCGAAACTAATCTTTCCGAATATTTTAAAAGTCCCGATTTTGATCAAGCAAAATCAGAACTTCTCGAAAATGACGGCTTTGGCTCACCATTTTCTGAAGGTCGTGTGCTCACACTTGAGACCGAAAATTTCTATCTAGTGAACGTTTATACCCCAAATTCCAAAACCGATTTATCGCGTCTCAAACTACGTCATGAACTTTGGGATCCACTCTTTTTGGCTTATTTAAAACATCTCGAAAAAACCAAACCCGTGGTAGTTTGTGGTGATTTTAATGCCGCACACCAAGAAATTGATCTCGCACGTCCGAAACAAAATACCAAAAACGCTGGCTTCACTATCGAAGAGCGTCAAGGTATTTCCGAAATTCTAAAACAAGATTTCATTGATACTTTTCGCTCGCTTAATCCTGACTCCAACCGCTATACTTGGTGGTCACACTGGGGAAAAGCGCGCGAGAATAATATCGGTTGGCGCATTGATTATTTCTTCATCTCTAAATCACTTGAAAAAAATCTCGAAGCCGCCGAAATTTACGAATCCATTCTAGGATCCGACCATTGTCCAATCTCTATCACCCTAAATTTTTAATATTTTGAACCCCAATATTATGAATCCTAATAATTTCACCTACTGGCATAAACTTATCGGTAACGAAGACCACAATATTTTATGGAATATTCCCACCCAAAAATCTGGTCGTCTTTCAGTTTTTGGTGGCAATAGTGAAAACTTTTTAAGTGAAATTCGCACTACCGAGTTTCTCGAAAAATTGCCCCTTAAAACTCTTAAATTATTTTTACCAGACGCCCTTCAAAACAAACTTCCGGTGATTAATTATATCGATTTTCTCAAATCCACCCCTTCCGGATCATTCGACCGTCACGAAAAACTTACCGAAAGTTTTCTCTCTACCGATACGGTTTTTCTTTCCGGTAATTTTTCCAAAAATTCCACCACCTCCATCGCCGTTAACGAGGCCCTAAAATCACTGCACGAAAATCAAGTAGTAGTAGCTTGCCGTGACGCTATTGAAATCATTACAAACAGTGCCGAAGAAAATCTCCAACACGAAAATCTCGTTTTACTCGCCACGATGCCGCAACTCCAAAAACTTTTTCAAGCCATTTATTTTCCTAAAATGTTACTGCTTTCCATGCCACTCACATCTGTGATTGAGACCTTACATAAATTTACCATTAGCTACCCACTGACTCTTATTACGCTACATAGTGACCAAATCATTATGGCCAAAGCTGGCGAAGTCTACACCATTCGCCTTGATCACACTAATTTCACTCCACTTTCTCTCTGGACCGGCATGCTTCCCGCCAAAATCGCCGCGCTTGCCACCTGGAATCCGCAAGCTCTTCTCGACGCCGTCACCGCTAGTATCAACTGGGACATTCGTCAAATTTAATCTCAAAATATGTTAAAATAAGCATAAGCATTTCTATAATATTTTTAATTTCAGGGTGGAAAAACTATGTCGAACAAAGTAATGATTATTGGAACAGGGAACGTGGGTGCCAGCATTGGCTTTTCTTTGGTTTCTTCCCATAACGCCATCAATGAACTGGTTCTTATCGACCAAGACCAAGCCGATGCCGAAGGCGAGGCGATGGACCTACGCGACACTCTAGCCGTTTCACCGAATTTCATGAAAATTCATGCCGGCTCCTACGAAAAGGACAGCAAAGATACCGATCTGGTAATTATTACCGCTGGCGCCGCCCAGAAAAAAGGTGGCGAAACCCGCACTGAACTCCTTACCCGTAATGCTAAAATCGTCAAAGAAATTGTCGAAAATCTTGTAAACAATGGCTTCCAGGGAATTTTTCTCATGGTCACCAATCCAGTCGATGTTTTATCCTACCTCGTCATGAAATATTCTGGTTTTCCAAGTCACAAAGTTATCGGCTCCGGCACCGTTCTCGATTCTGCCCGCCTAAAATATAACGTGGCTAATCGTCTCGGCATTTCACCAAAATCCGTCCACGCTTATCAAGTTGGCGAGCATGGGGATAGCGAATTCGCTCTCTGGTCGAATGCTAATATTGGCGGTCAACCGATCACAGATTTGATTTCAGCTTCTGAACTCAAAAATATTGAAACTGATACTAAGAATCAGGCTTATGAAATTATCAACAAAAAAGGTGCCACCTATTATGGCATCGGCGCCTGCGTAACTCGTATCGTGAATTGCATTTTTAATGACGAAAATCGTGTTTTACCAGTTTCTACTTATGATAATTTTTCCGACTGCTTCTTTGGTTTTCCTACTATCGTCGGCCGCAAGGGAATCGTGCGTCGTCTCGACACCGAACTTACTGAGATGGAAGCCATCCGTATGCAATCTTCCATCAATGTAATCAAGCGTTCTCTACGCGAAGTTCTCTAGTAATCAAACGTCTCTACACGAAGTCCTCTAGCTTTATGGTAAAATTAAACCATGAGGAAATTCTTTTTAAGGTTTATTTTATTACTATCAATTTTTACTATCATTTTAGTTCCTGCCGAACCGACTTTCGCGCGCAAAAAGCGCAGTAGCTCAAGCAGTGAAAATTCCGCCGTTAATGATTTTACTTTCAAAAATTTTCATGCCGATTACGAACTAACCAAAGACGCCGAAGGTTACTCCAAGCTTGACGTTACCGAAACTTTAGTGGCCAATTTCACTCACGAAAATACCAATCATGGCATCATGCGCGTCATTCCGATTTTCAATCAAGCCGGCAGAAATCAAATTATTGACGATCCATACGCTTTTAAGGCCACTGTCACTCGCAATGGCCAATCGGAAAAATTTGAATCCAGCGTTTCCGATTCTAATATTAAACTCAAAATCGGTGATGCTGACGCTTATGTCTCTGGCGAACAAACTTACGTGATTAAATATAGCTTCGATAATGTCGTGGCCGCCTTTAATAATGTTTCTGACTCCTCAATCTCCGGCGCCTATCAAGAGCTCTACTGGAATATTAATGGTGTCGACTGGAAGCAACCTTTTGAGCAAGTTTCTGGCACTCTTCATTTTTCCGATGAAATTGCTAGCACCATTTTTGGTAACCCTATCTGCTACTCTGGTGCTTATCGTTCCAATAATACTGACAAATGTCAAATCGAAAAAGCCAAAAATTCCATCACTTTTTCCGCCAGCAATCTTAAAGCCGGTGAAGGTGCAACTTTTGTCATTGCCATCAAAGCCGACACCTTCAAAATTCGTCCACCAAAATATAATTACATTGCCGTAGCAGTCTGTATTATTATCGGAATTTTCTCTTTCTTTACAATTTTCAGTATCGTTCGTAACTATCAAAAACATGTTCGCGAAAAACATCAACACTACAAGAGCTTAATCCGCGTTCCGGAATACCAACCTCGAAAAGATCTCACCGTTGGTCAAGCTGGTTTCTTTAGCTTCACTCCGCTTAATCAGAAGACTGCCACCGTGCTTAGCTTAGCCGTCCATAAGAAAATTGACATCATTAAAAATCCAATTGAAAAAAATTTCTTCGGCCTCAATAAGAAGCAATCTTGGTCGGTCAAAATCCTAAATACCGACAATCTCAGCTCCGAAGAAAAATCCATGCTTCGTGTCTTGGCTCAATCTTCCACCCTACCCGAAGTCGGTGAAACTTTTAAGCTCAAACAAAATGACTCCTACTCGGTCAACCAACTCATTATGAGCTATGATACGAATATCAAACTTGATATCGCCGAAAAAGGTTTAACCGAAGACAACAAAAGAGCTGGCATAATGGGCGTTCTCGATAGTATCATTGGGGTTCATTTTATTATCATTTTCGGTGGTATGCTCTTCGGTGTCGCTTCATTCTTTCCATTCTTCCCGAAGCTCCTTTCCTGGCTTCTACGCATCGCCGATCAAACCATCCATATCACTTCTTTCTATATTTATAAGCCAGAGCTCTTCATCTTAGCTGCCGCTATTTTCATCGGTACATCTATTGCCGCCTCTACTTATAATCATTTTGCTAGAAAATATCGTGATTTCACTAACGCCGGACTCGAAGTTGTAGTCTACATGCAAGGCCTCAAAGATTACATTAATCTTGCTGAAAGTGAACGTATTAATTTTCTTCAAAACGTCAAAGATGTCGATACTTCTCCGGAGGGAATCGTTCATCTTTATGAAGAGCTTCTGCCTTACGCTGCACTCTTTGGACTTGAAAAAACCTGGATTAAGAATCTCGACAAATACTACGAAGAACTCGGCACCGATTACACCATTCCAACCTGGTATGCTCTATCATATGCCGATTTTGGTAGCTTCACATCTAGTATTTCAAGCTCGTCCTCAACTTATTCCACCAGTAGCAGCAGTGGCGGTTCTGGCTACTCCAGTGGCGGTGGCTTCTCCGGCGGTGGCGGCGGGGGGGGTGGCGGGGGCGGCTGGTAAAAACTAAAGCCCCATGGCAGGGGGTGGAAAAAAGCTAAAGCGTCATGAATAAAACCCCATGGG
>CBDEYN010000004.1:0-33127 GCA_965245025.1 uncultured Candidatus Saccharibacteria bacterium
ACTCGGAATTGTTTTTAATTTCATCATTAGAGAGATTCTTAATACGCTCCTTGATACGAAGTACGGTAGCATAGAGATAATCACGGATGAAACCAGAATTTTCAAATTTATATTTATCACCATTTGGAATAGCGTAAATATTGGCGAGAGTAAAGTGGTTGTTAAAGAAACCAGATTTATTTTGAGCTTGGTAAGATTTCGCACAAACCACACAGCCTGGATCAAAGACGTCTACAGTAATCGATCCACTAGTAGTACTACCATCACGATAATAATTAATGATTGAATCAAAAGAGTCGGCATAGTCAGCAAGTTTTTTATCCTCTTCCATGGTAATCATCGGAATAGAAACATTAGTAATATAATCTTTAGCGTCCCAGGTTCTTAGATGATCTGGAATAGCGGAAAAAATTTCGCCCCATTCAGCAAAACTACGACCGATTTTACCGATTGGATCGGTTGGCTCCGCTTGATCAATACTACAAACTTCCGCGCCAAGACCACATTGGCTTGGCATTGAGACATTACAGGTACCAAAAACCCAAAGAGCAAGCAAAGATTTAATCGCAATCACAATAGACCAAACCGTGACAAAAACAATCACCACTGAAACGATCTCAATCAAAGCACTGAGGGGTTTTACGAGTTTAGGATTTTTTAGAACCACCTTCCTTAGAAGACTATTTTTGACTTCATCCTTAAAATTAGTGTCGCATTTTTGTAAACGTACCTTCTTAAAAACACAGTGCCAAGCTTTCTTAAAAGTGGCCCAATATTTTTTGCCAAGGGCTTTATTGAAGAGACTAAGAAAGCCGACGAAGACTGACAGAAGCGCTAAGATAATAAATGCTGCTATACAAACCATGTTTTTCCTTTATTAAATTTTTGATAATACCTTAATTAAATGTGCGACATCGGCGGTGGAATTATGAAAACCTAGAGAAATGCGAAGGAGCGGTGGATATTTTTTGATTTCAGAAAGATAGTAATGGACACAGAAATAACCCGTACGTACCATAATCCCCTGGTCAGATAAAGATTCACCGAGGAGATGCGAGTCTAGGCCTTCAACATAGAAAGACATCGTGGAAGCAGGTGATTGATTCAAGAGATGGATTTTCGGATGATTTTTCAAAAAATCATAAAGCGTATTGATGTTATTTTCTAAACGCTCGTGGTCGGATTTTTCTAAAGAATTCAGCCAATCAAGACTGGTACCAAGAGCAATGATTTCACCCCAAGCCTGGAGGCCTGGTTCGAATTTTGTATGTAGGTGATCGGGATTATCCGCAGAGAGGAGGTAGGAAGATTTTTTCACATCATCTACCATGCCGCCACCGATAAAGGTTGTATCGAAAAACTTAGCAAAAGATTTTTTCATCACGATGACACCGAGAGAGGCGCTATACATTTTGTGCGCAGAAAAACAGATGGCATCCGGTTCGACATCATGAAGAAGCTCAGAATTATGCGCCATCGCTTGAGCAGCATCGACAATAACAAAACCATTTCTCGAGTGGACATATTCGGCCACTTCTTTGAGGTTGAGTTTCGCACCATTAAAGTTACTCATAGTATTCATCACCACGATGGAATTATCGGGAATTTCGGAAACTTGGACCGAGCCATCATTGTCGCGAGTCAAGACTAGACGCTCGATTTTAGCAGTTTGAGAAACCGATAAAGTCGAAAGAAAAACTGAATTATGTTCAATATCAGAGGTAACAATAGTTTTAATATTAGCCTGCTTAAAATTAAATTGATTAAGTAACAAATTCAGACCATAGGTGGTGTTTAAGGTAAAACTGACGAAATAATCTTTAGGCTTGAGTTTAAGAAATTTCAGAACCTTTTCACGAGTTTCTGCGACTTTTTGGTCGGTTTTCTGACCCCAAGCATATTTTACGCGTTCACCACAGGAATTATATTCCGTATAATATTCCACTAAACTATCAATGACAGGCTGTGGACGCAGAGACTGACAGGCAGCGTCAAAATAATAATCGTGTGGTTTTAGATACTCAAAACCAGGAGCACGTAAAGAGTCTGATTCGGAAGAAATAGTTTTTGGTTGAGTTTCTTCTGTTCCGCCAAAAATAGATGACGCAGACTTACTAAGCTTAGCTTTCAGTTCAGAAAAATTCATCAACCTCCTTTGCTTAATTTTACCACAAAAAGAGATGAGGATTTTGAGCTTTTGATGCGGAGTTTTCCGAGTTTTCCACATATTCACATTGACAGATATTGTACTTTATATTTTAAGTTATTTTTCTTGTTCGGTTTTGTTTTCTACGGTTTTACACAAGCATTTTAACTTTTCCACATTGGTGTTTGGTTTGATAAAATCTTGTTCGGTTTTAGTGTTTGGTTTTGTTCGGATTTAGTAATTTAACAGAGGTATATTGTATGTTTTTAGGATATAACTAGTTTTTTAGGCTACAAAAAAATACCCCAAGGTTTGGAGTATTTTCAAGTTTTAAAGATTTTCCGATTCGAGTTCTAATCCAAGGATTTCGGCCGCTTGATGAAGAATTTCAGATTCTTCGTCGGTAGCAAATTCGAGACGTTGCTTAAATAGCTCCGTAGTTTCTGGGAAGGAGCGGTCGATGATCACTAGAGAGCGCGCAGACCCTTCCTCGCGCTTTAAGAAACCTAGAGCAACTAAATTATCAATATGCTCAGCGACGGAAGCAGGACTCTTCAAACCTAGACCAGAGGCGATTTCGCGATAGGATGGTGAATGATCATGCTCGGCGATAAATTCAGCAAGAAAATCCATTAAACGCTTTTGTTTTTTAGTCAATTTGTAACGCATATTTGATATAATTATATATTAGATGAGGATAAATAAAATTAGATTTTTACAGAGCATTTTGTTTATTGATTTATTTTTTGTAAATAAAAACTTAAGGATGGGAGACAAATAATGAAGAGCGCTTATATTGATGGTTTAGCCCCGAGACGCAGCAATGTGGTCTCCCAGAATTCTAAAAGTACCACTCCAGTTTTTAAGAAAAATATGACAAATCCTTTACCGAGGAAACAACTACTTGATCCATTAGAAATTGAAAAAATCCAACGTGAAAAACGTAGTCGAACAAAAATCGCTAGAGTCGAGACCGTATCGAATGAACCAGAAGTGGCAGCGGAAGATTTTTCTAAAACTGAAAATTACGACGATTTTTTGGAACCAATTTCAGCTTTTAATCTCGAAAAAGATAGTGATCAAAATGAGTTTGGTTTAGAACGTGACGACAAACGTGGTTTTCCGAATGATGATGAAATGGATATCAATTCAGAAGAAATTGATGAAGAGATTAATAAGGATAAAAAACCTAAAAAGAAACCTTTCATCTTCCGACACAAAAAACTTTGTTTCTTTTTAGTTTTCTTATTAGTGGTGGGCGGTGTTGGCTATTTTTATGGTAATCAAATAATTAGTAAAATCACCGGTGGCAAATCTAATCTATTCGATTTTGTTAGTACTATAGTGAGCGAAAAATATACTCCACTCAAGACTGACGCGAATGGACAGACTAATATTGCGGTTTTTGGTACCTCTGGCTATGATATGAGTGGTAACGAAGGTCGCGGCGTACATGATGGTGCGCAACTTACTGATTCCCTAATGGAAGTGACCTTAAATCAAGAATCGAAGAACGCCGATATGATTAGTATTCCGCGTGATTTAAAGGTAGGTCGTGAAGCTTGTTATGCTGGTAAGATTAATGAAGTTTATACTTGTGCCAGTAATAATGGTAAAAACGAAGAAGCTGGCGCACAGGCAGTGATGAACGTACTGGAAACCGTGACCGGATTGAAGAATCAATATTACATTCATTTGAACTGGGGTTCACTAATCCAAATCGTTGACGCATTAGGTGGTATCGAGGTGACTTTTGATGAAGATATTACTGACTATGGCTGGACCAATATTGTAATTAAGAAAAATACACCAACCACCTTGAACGGTGAAAAAGCTTTAGCCTTAGCACGCGCTCGTCACGGGGTAGCGGGTGGAGACTTCGCACGTGGTGAAAATCAACAACGTATTTTAACCGCCGTGAAAGAAAAAATCGTGAAAAAGGGTATGGATATTCCAGCTATGATCGCCCTAGTGAATGCGCTGGGAGATAATATTCGCACTAATATTAAGGTTGACGAAATGAAGACTGGCGCACATTTACTCTCTGGTTTTAATTCAGAAAACATCAAGACTCTGCCACTTGCTAACTTACCAGATGGTACAACTTATGTGACAAATGCTAGCTATCCAGTACAAGGGATTAATATTTCCTATGTGATTCCAGCGGCTGGGCTAAATAATTACACGAAAATCCACCAATACATCCAGAAAGCTATCACGGAGAATGTAGATAGTGTAGCGACAGCCAGACTCCTAGTTCTGAATGGTTCTGGTGAACGTGGTGCAGCCAGTGATGAAAAATTAGAGCTTGAAAAAGTGGGCTTTAAGAATATTGAGACGGACAATGCGCCAACTTCAGATTATCAAGATATAACGATTTATCAAATCGGTGAAAAACCAGTGGCAAAGAAAGGTTTGACAGATTATTATAAGATTGAAGTAAAAGACAAATCCGAGCTGCCACAGGGTGTTAAGAGTCATGGCTATGACTTTGTGATTATCCGCGGTAAAGAAACCGCCAAGAAAAGTACGAACTAAAATTTGCGAGACTAAAAACACGAAGCCCAAAGCCCAAAGCCCAAAAATAATATTACTAAAAAGAGGCCACATAAGGTCTCTTTTTTAATAAAAAATACTACCACTTCTTAGTGATAGTATTTTAGAAGTTTAATCTAGATTAATCAAGATTCTTCTTGGAGATAATTAAATGTCGCTCACGGCCTTCCCCTTCCGAGTGAGTGTAGATATCAGAATAATCTTCAGCTAACTTATGCACTACACGACGATCAGCAGCATTAAGTTCAAGGGTGATTGATTCCCCGGTTTGGCGAACCTTGTTAATCCAACCTTCTGCCTTCTTTTCGATGCGTTCCATGCGTTGGTGTTTGTAATCAGCAATGTCGATATTGACGCGAGTAATTTCGGCATTTTTCATAGTGAGCCCCATCGAAACAATGTGTTGTAAGGCGCGTAGATTACCAGCATTTTTACCAATTAAAAGTGAATTTAAACTGGTACTAGGGACACTTAATTGAATAACTTGGTCATCAATAGTCGACCAGACAGCAACGTTGATTCCGAAGAAAGAAAGTAGATCTTCGAGATATTTTGTAGCAAAGCGAACCGATTCATCACGATTCATAAAAACTCCTTCTCCTAGCTTTTTGAATCTAGGGATGAGTTTTGGTGTTTCTGTTTATTTTGAGGTTTTGAATCACGAGCCTTAATACGAGTAATTTTAGTACCGGTTTTCTTATTTTCAATAATTTCGGCCTCTTGTAGTTTCTTATTGGCAGATTTTAGTTCACGAAGAATCGCACGATCAGTATTATCATCCATTTCGTCGTCGACATGAGCGAAAACGATTTTTTGTTGAATCACCGAGATAAGATTAGATAAGAAATAATAGAGTACGAGAGCGCCCGGGAGATTCATGGTGAAAAATAACATCATCAATGGCATCATGAAGCTCATTTGCTTAGAAACCATATCATTAATATCAGCCTGATTTGGATCCTTGCCAGCCTTGGCATCTTCCATCATTTTTTTCCAGGTACTCTGCTTTTTCTTACCGGAGCGAGCAATCTGCATATTAGCCATATAATAACTAGTCACAGCGACAAGTAGGACTAATGCCATAACGAAGAGACCACTCTTAGTCTTCAGGTCGGCACGAATAGAAAGATCGATAGTACCGAAGAGCTGAGGTTTAAAATCATAAGATTTTTCCCCAGTATTTTCAAGGAAAGATTTTTGCAGTTCAATTACTTCATCAATACGTTCGAGTTTAGCGACTACTGGATAAGCACGTTTTTCTACATTATCAGAAGTAGATGGCAGAACCATCACACGAACGGCGAAAAATAGTGCAAAGAAAATCGGTAATTGAATCAGAAGTGACCAAATCGAAGCCATTGGCTTAATATTGTGCTTCTTGTAAAGATTCATCATCTCGAGAGATTCAAGTTGTTTGTTGCCATTGGCACGCTTACGAATTTCGACCAGTTCCGGCTGAATCTTTTTCATCAATTTAGTCTGATGATATTGTTTTTTGACTAGTGGCCAGGTGGCTAACTTAATCACGACAGTAAAGATAATTACAGCGAGACCAAAATCACCGATGCAGTTATAGACTACAAAAAGGATATTAATAATAGGATTAACAATTAAAAAATCAATTAACTCAAACATTTGATTAATTATATCATGAAAGATATTTTATTTCTTGGCAATCTTCGCCTGTTCGGCAAGCTTCAAGACTAATTTCTCGATTTCAGTAAAATCCATGGTTTTAAGATCTTTAGAAAAGACAATAAAGATATAATCATTCGATTCTGGGATTTCGGTAAGATTTAAACGGATCGCCTCATAAACACGGCGACGCACACGGTTGCGACCAACGGCAGACTTAATGACTTTTTTCGAAATAACCACAGCAAAACGTTGTTTTCCACGTTGATTCGGTGCAAAAACCAGGGAGAACTTCGGGGTACGAATAGTCTTTCCCTTTTGATAGGTATATTTAACGCCACCCCTGGAATGAAAACGGTATTTACTGGCTAACATTAATTTATTTTATCATAGAATTAGAGATAGAATCGAGCGGAATAATATCGGAAGAGCGATCGCTTTTTTCGAATTCCTTCTCATCATCAGAATTTTCCACAAAAGTAGCAGTGCGGAGCGTACGATAAAGGGCGGATTTGGAAAGTACGTCTTTATTTTTACCTTTTGAAATAATCTTCCCTTCTTTTAAGACAATCACCTGATCGGCAATCTTCATCATTTCCGGGCGATGCGTAACAATAATAATTGTATGATCTTGCTTGAGGTCCTCAAGAATTTCCACGATCTCTTTAATGGTTTCAGGATCAGCATGAGAGGTTACTTCATCAAAAATTAAAATTTCCGCATTAGTGAGAAGGGCGCGGGCGATGGCGAGTTTTTGAAGATCACCATCGGTTAAAACCTTGGATTCTAAATCAATTTTAGTATTAAACTGGTTCTTGAGGCTGGTGATTTTTTGATAAATCCGCGCACGCTTCAGGGCCTTATTTTGTTCCTTAATATTGGGATTAATAATATTGAGGTTTTCTCGAATTGAGGCAGAAAAAACAAAGGGATTTTGAAAAACACCAGAGACATTTGAGGCATAAACTTTTTTCGAATAATGATAAATTGATTCATTATCGATGAGAATTTTACCGGAATTTGCCGCGTAGAGACGATAAAGTAAATTAATAATCGTGGTTTTACCAGAACCTGGACGGCCAACGATGGTGGTAATTTCGTTAGGGCGAGCACGGAAAGAAATATTATCGAGAATTTTCTTATTTTTGAGTTTAAAGGTAACATGATCAAAAACCACTTCGCCTTCGATATAATCATTATCTAGATCACCATAATCAATTTGATTATCACTCTTAAACTTCAAAATATTATCGATACGCTTAATACGAATACTATAATTACTAAGATTTAAAAGTTCCTCGAGTACACTATCGGTATTTCGGATGACCATTTCATAATAACCAACGAGAAGCACAAGTTTATCAATGGTGAGTTGATTATTAAAAACTAGGTAGCCAAGAAAAACATAGATAGAAATTTTACCAATCTGAGTAATCAGTGGAATCTTACAATAACGCGTGCTAAGAATTTTATAACGCTTGGAATTTTGAATATCAAAAACTTCGTTATTAGAAACAATTTTAGAGGTGAGACTCGGCATGAGACTGAGGCTGGTGATTTGTTTTAAATTATTGAGAATCTGAAAAAGGAGATCCCAGTTTTTATCCTGACTCTTACGAATACCATCGAAGCGCACGGCGGCAGCTTTGGAATTTTGATTCATTAAATAGATATAAATGGCGTCAACAACGAGAGCAAGGAGACCGAGAAAAATATTATTAGCACTAAAAATCAGAAAAATTAAAAAGAGCTGGAAAAAACTAGTTAAGGCATAAACTCCAGAGCGCACGGTACTATACATATAACTAACATCTTCGGTAAAAGTATCGGTGATACGGCCTTTAGAAATCGACTCAAGGATCAGAGGGTTTTTCGCAATATGATTAAAAAGGAGATGTTGAGTGGTGGAATAATAATAGCGAACCAATCCAGTTTCCAGATAATAACTCCAGGAATTCACCGAATAATAAAGAATGATGAAGAGGATAAAAAGAATCACATAAAACCAGATAGCATTAAAATTAGAAGCCCGCGTAACTACGGAAATAATACCGGCGGTAGCGAGTGGTGGAAGAAGTTTGATAATATTACTAATCGTATAACTGAGGATTAGTTGAAAAACTTGCAGACGCCTGCCAGGAGCAATCCGCATCACGGTTTTAAAAACATTAATATAAGTTTTCACTAAAATAATTATAGCATAAGAGGTTTTTGTGATTTCCAATAAAAAAACACCAGACTAGCTGGTGAATTTTTTAGTAAGTTAAACGAGCGCGGCCTTTAATGCGACGACGCTTGAGTACCTTTTGACCGTTTTTGGTCGCGTTACGCTTCATGAAACCATGTTCTTGCTTGCGTTGGCGCTTGTGTGGTTGATATGTACGCTTTGGCATTATTTTTCCTTAAAACTAATAAAACTATATTACAGAGTTTTATCTGATTTGTAAACTTTGTATAATTATACCTTAGTTTTCCACTTTTTTCAATAAGTTTTCCACATGGGTATATCTATTAGGCGAAAATTGTGGAAAACTCCTTCCCTGTTAATTTTTGTATAACTATATAATAAAAAATATTTTTTTTAAACCTGTGGAAAAGTCTGAAGGTCTGTTATAATAGAGGTAATCAAGGTTAGTTAATGTGGAGGTAGCGTCGGTGTTTGATGTGTGGAATAATGTGCTTGCTGAATTAGAAAAGAAACTGCCAGAATCACATTACTTAACATTCTTTAAGGACTCGAACACCTCCTTAATTTCCAATAAGGATGGTCATATCCAAATTAGTGTGCCTAACACTTTTATGCAGACTAATATCTGTAAAAAATTTGATGCCGACATTCGAACGGCTCTAAAAAATAACGGAGTTGAAGTTTTAACTACCGAATACCTAATCGTAACCAATAAAAATAATCGATCACGCGAAACTACAAATTCTCGTGGAAGTAATTTCAAAAATCTTTCGGATCGCGTGGGGACGGTGCAGCGGATTGATTTGGAGCGACACTCTTCTTTAAATACACGCAGTCAAAATCGGACCGGATTAAGTGAAAAATTCACCATGGATAATTTCATCATCGGTACGAATAATGACCTCGCAGTTTCGGTGGCGAAAAATATTATTGAAAATCCAGGAATGAAATATAATCCGTTCTTTCTCTATGGCGGAGCGGGCCTCGGTAAGACACACTTAGTAGAGGCAATCGGTAATGAACTGGCGAGAAGACACCCAGAATTTAAGATTTTATACATTCCAATTAACCATTTCTATAATGATTTTATTCAGTCGGTGCGTAACGGTAAGATGGATGATTTTCGTCGACGTTTTTCGGAACTTGATGTTTTAATCGTGGATGATTTTCAATTTATCGTGGGTAAGGAAAAAAGTCAGGAAGAATTTTTCAATATTTTTAATGACATGCAACAATTGAATCGCCAAGTAATTATTACTTCCGACCGTTTACCAAGCCAATTAAAGACGGTGGACGAGCGACTAGCTTCACGTCTGACGCAGACCGGAGCTTACGATATTCAATTCCCTTCTTTCGAGGATCGCTGCGCGATTTTGCACGCAAAGGCGGAATTTAATGGCGTGGAAATTGAAGATAAAGCAATTGAATATATAGCAAAGAGTGTGGAAACTAATATTCGTGACCTAGAAAGCATGTATAGTAAGGTCATCGCGATGGCGGACGTGAAGTGTATTTCCCCACTAATGGTAATCAATGAGGGGATGGTGGGAGTAGTCGGAAATACGACACGTTCAAAAGTTTTTTCACCAAGCACCGTGATTGAAACCGTAGCTAATTTCTTTAATATTTCTCCAGAAGAAATTTGTGGACGTAGTCGTGTAGCGCATATCAAAACTGCTAGACAGATTGCGATGTTTATTATGTCGCGTGATTTACAGATGAGTACAACAAAAATCGCCAATGAAGTGGGATTAAAGGATCACACTACAGCGATGCACGGGATTAAGAAAATTGAAGCCGATACGAAGACGGATTTTGTACTGCGCGATCAGCTAAATGAAATTCGTGATCAATTAAATAATGGCATCATGTAGACGATTGTGGAAAAATGGTGAAAAACAATGTGGAATAAAATGGAAAAGGTTGCTAAAAAGTCAGGAAGGTTTGAGGAAAAGTCCAGGTTTTACACAGTGAGTGGAAAACAAAATCGAGTTTTCCATAAAGTTTTCCAAGTTTTTCCCACAGTTTTACACAAGCAAATTTTAAAAATTACCTCTATTAAAAATGCAGTTTTCAACTTTTACACATAGCCTACTAATACTACTAATAAATATATAAGAAAGGAGAGTTATGGAAATCAATGTTGAACAAAGTAAGTTAGCTAAAGCATTAAGTATTGTCAGTCGAATCACTGGAGGAAGTCGTACGACTTTACCAATCTTGAATAATGTTTTAATGGAAGCTAAAGATAATAAAGTGACTTTAGTGACAACTAATTTAGATATGGCAATTAATTATTATTTGCCGACCACTTTAGCCAAAGATGGAAAAATTACCGTACCAGCCAAACTTTTAGCAGATTTTGTGAGTAATTTACCGAAGGGTGAGGTTAAAATTCAGGTGAACCAGGAAAAATTAACAGTTAGTGAAGGAAAATACAAATCAGTATTTAACGGAAATGCGGCAGAAGATTTTCCAGAATTACCAGAATTTGATGAAAAATCAGCAATTTCCTTCCAGATTGGTATTGATGATTTTCGTTTGGGGATGAACGCAGTAAAAATTGCCTGCTCATCAGACACCACACGTCCGACATTAACGGGAATTTATTTTAATAGTTTTGAGGGTGGACTATATGTGGCGGCTACCGATGGTTACCGCTTGGCAGAAAAGAAGTTGATTAATAAAATCGAGAGCGAAATTAAGGCAATTGTACCAGTGCAATGTATCGTGGATGTACTCGGAGCAATTTCAGATAATATGGAAAATATTGAAATTTTATTCGATGAATTTCAAGTGCGTTTCCGTTTAGGTGAAATTGAAATTATTTCAAAATTAATTGACGGAGCTTTTCCAGATTATCGTAAATTGATTCCAGAGAAATCCCAGGTGGAAATCTTACTGAATAAGGCGGAATTATTACGTGGTGTGAAGCTTGCGGCGTTGTTTTCGCGCGCGACAAGTGGATCGATTGTTTGTGAGTCGAAAAAAGATGAGCAAGTTTTTGTAGTTTCTTCAGTCTTAAATGAGTTTGGTGAAAATAAATCGGAAATTGAAGCGGAAATTTCGAATGATGCAAAAGTAGTCTTAAATTCAAAATATCTAAATGATGTTTTATTAGTACTAGATGAGGATGAGCTAAAATTCGGAATTTCCGGAAAACTTTCACCGGTGTTAATTCAGAATAAAAATAGTTTCGATTATACGCATATTATTATGCCTCTGAAGAGTTAGATGTTAATTGATTATATAAAATTAAATAATTTTCGGATTCATAAAGAATATTATTTAAAAATTAAACCAGATACGACGCTAATTTTGGGGGCGAATGGCATTGGAAAAACCTCGGTGATTGAGGCGATTTATTTGGTATTACGGGGGAAATCTTTTAAGGCGACGGATAAAGAAATTTTAAATCGCGAGAGTGAATTTTATCGTGTCGAACTAGGTAAAACCGATGGTGAAAAAATCGTAGCAACTTTTGATGGTAATAAAAAACAATTTTTAGTGCAAGATAAAAAAAGTGCGAGGTTGCCAAAGAAGAATAAATATCCGGTAATTCTCTTTTTGCCGGAAGATATGCACCTGATTTCCACAAGTCCAACGAAGCGACGAAATTATTTTGACCGAATCTTGGAGGAATTTGACTTAAATTATCATCATAATTTATTGATGTATGAAAAAACTTTGAAACAGCGGAATGATTTATTGAAAAAGATTGCGATCTCGGAGCAAGAATTCGGTCTGGAGAGTGAAAGTGTGTTTTTTTCGCTGAATATTATGCTGAGTAAATATGGTACGGCGATTAATCAAACTAGACAGCGTTATATCGGAAAAATTAATGAAAAAATGACGACGCTATATCGTTCAATTGCGCAAAATTTAGACGAGATCGAGATTTATTACGACTCTTTATGTGGATTAAGCCAAAACGACTATTACAAGCGCTTAGATGCAGAATTTCGCATGGATTTGATGCGGGGTGCAACAAAGTTTGGTGTACATCGGGATGATTTTTTATTTAAGTTTAATGGGGTTCTCGCGGACGGGACGGCGAGTCGAGGTGAGACACGGTCGATTATTTTGGCTTTAAAATTTAATGAGGCGGAATTAATTGAAACGGAGACGCGAAAAAAACCGGTGATTCTGCTCGATGATGTTTTCTCGGAATTAGACAAGGGGCGACAAACTGCCTTGGTGGAAAAATTCAAAAATCATCAGGTGATATTGACGTCTGTAGAATAAGGGGTGGAAAAAAGACTAGATAAATAAAATAATTGATACTAGTAATTAATCTTCAGAGTCGTGTCTAAAATTTGGATCAGAAGCTTGATCGGAGTCACAGTGAGTATATTTTACCTGATATTTGGAGAGATTGATTCCCTTTTGCCTAAAATAGCTTTCAGCCACTTTTTTAAGGTTTTCTACTTGATTATCACGGCAAGTCATTAAATCGATAGTGAGGGTAATTTTATTAAAATCTTTTTCGTCGCGAGAAGCAGAGGCGGAAAAACCAAGCTTAAAATTTCGAACTGGAGTGATTTTAAAAATTGGATCATCGTTATATTTTTCGCCCTCAAGTATAGTTCCTTGTTGAGCAATCGTTTCGACTAAATCTTGTTCATCGGTATGTTCTTCATAGTAATTTTTATTTTCGTCTGTTGGATCTAACCAAGTAAAAATATAATTAGTGGTTCGTTTTGTGAAATTTTTTTTCTGTTTATACTCTTGAAAGCCGTTTGCTTTAATAGTAACTTCTTTTTCGCCTGGAGATACTGAAAAAATACCATTATTACTATATTTTTTCCCATCGATGTAGAGTTCAGCTGATTTTGGTGCAACTAATACTTCAACTTTTGCGGAATAAGTAATAGTGAAAAAATAGGCAGTAAATATAGTAATAATTAAAGAGATAGGAATAAGAAAAACAAGTACTTTTTGGAATTTTGTAAGATCTCGAAATTTAGTTACCCACATTTTTATTAAAATCCAATTATTTTTTATTATTGACTAGTTGGTGTATTTACAGTGTTATTGGTAGATTTACTATCGGGTTTAATAGTTTTATTCTCGGTGGTATTTACTGGTTTGTCACCAACATAACGCCAGACTTCAAATGGGCGTCCATAAACATTACCAACCCATCCGGTGCGGTCACCTTTTGAAGCGTGAATTAGGTGTGCGGTACCATTATCTTCACGGTAGAAGATAGCCATATGTCCATATTTAAACTCACTACTTGAGGTATACATGAGAATATCTCCATTTTGAATGACTGGATCATTATAATTTTTTCGGTCACGTAAAAAATTAATATCTACTGGGACACGTTCATAGAGTTTTGATTGATGAATATGTTGGTAAGGAGGACCCTCACCTGAAATTCCGCAACAATGACCGTGTTTTTCGTCGAATTCGGGGTCTAAGCCAGAATATGTCATAACACTTGCTACAAAAACATCACAGGAAGCTCCACCATAAACATGCGTCATGCCATTTTGTTGGAGTGCAAGTTTATAATCATCGGTTAAATTCTTAGCTAATGCTTCTTGATGTTTTTCGTAAGGCCAGGCAAGTTTTAGGGCAGTATCAGAAATTAGATTACCACTAGTTCCAATAGGTGAACTACCACTACAGCTTATCCCAGATGAAGTAAAAGATCCACCGCCACCGAGGGCTTTGTATTGAATGAAAGTTCCGGCACGAATAGAGGCTGGTCCATAAACCGTACAGCCGTCTTTTTTACATTCGACCCAGTTTTTATTATTACGAGAATCACGGTTGGCGTCGGCTAAATTCATGACATATGGAGAACCTTCACCGAGCTGACTAGACTGTGTGTCGTTAAATCCTAATTCGCGGCCCTGATTAACATATAGTTTAGCGCGACCGTTATATTTGAACCACATAGCTTTAACGCCGTCGTCCGTAGTAAGATCAAGGCCGCGACCATAATTGGAGATAATTTGTTGACCTAACTCGTCGGTTTGTTTTTGAAATTCTTCTAAGGTGACTGGTCCAGGTGGATAGCGATTAGTATGACGCGCTTCGTAAAATTGATAGATACCCTGATGATTATTTGGATTTCTGGTACCATTTAGACTGGATTCCATATTGTGGATTACAGCAAACATTTGCCATGGTAAATTATATTTAGCAGCGGATTGTTCATAAACTGGTTTATTTTTTTCAATTAATGCTAATTGACCTTCAGTTAAGACTGGGTCACCGTTATATAATTTATTGCCGGATAAGTCTAATGGTGATGATGATACACAATTACTAGCTTTACCATCATAGTAGAAAATCCCATTAGCGTCGTAAAAGTCTAGGGTAGATTCGTCAATATCGGCATGAACATAAGTGGCGTTAATGATAGTAAAGATGAAAAGAATGAAAAACGAAACTAAAAAACGTGGGTTCAAAAAGAAGTTTTTAAGAATTTCGGAAAGATTTTTGACCTTATTCATGTGATTTAATTATAGCATTAAACGAGAGAAGTTTGGAAACGGAACTTATAATCGAGACTGTATTTAGTTCCCTTTTCTTGATTGGATTTAGCGTCGATATCTTGCTTGAGATAGGTGATCTGGGAGGCGAGAGTGGAACGGTAGAGTGATTCGCCGGTAACGAAATTTTTAACTGGCTTCATGAGAATATCGGCGAGAGTTTGTGGTGGTTGATGTTCGGCAAGATATTTATAATAATCTATAACCGCGAGACCAAACTCTGCATCGGATTTTCTAAGACCAGAATAAACGGCTAGTTGCCCAGCAAGACTTTTGTCGGATTGTTGTTTCTTCTGGTATCTTTCGGCAACCGCAAGAATTGGATCTTGAAGATTTCCAGTACTATCTAAATTATCCTCGCATTTTGTTTGGGTACAAATGCGATTACGTTCGGTATATTTTTGGAGATAGCGAATTTTTTGATACATTGGATTACTCTCGTCCATGACGCAGTTTTTACCAGTAGCCCAGTTTTTGGCTTCTGGTAATAATGCTTGATAACCAGAATTAATCATACCGAGGAAGCTACCAATGACTGGAATGGAGTCAATAACTGGGTTGGTACTAACAGGTGATTCGGCGTCTAAAATATTTTGGTCAAAAACACCAAAAGGAGATTTACGATTATCGCAATATTTAATTTTTTTATCTAGGATAGAATCTTCTTTTACGGTTCTTTTACCGTCTTTCTTAGAAGTGTTTTCGGAGAGAATGCTTTGGTAGGTGGAATCATTTTCGTCAAGATTTTTTAGACTTGGATCTGAGGCGGTAATATGGGCGCCATACATATTACAGGCACCACCGATACTACTGAGACGTTCACAAACCTTAGGATCCTGTTGTTGGTCATAGAAATTTTTAGCGTCTTTATTAGAATCATAAACGGTACTAACTACTTGAGTAGATGAAGCAAAAGTTTTTGCGGAAGCAATATCGGAAAGGATATTGGCACTTCTAGAAGTATTAGAAGAAAAAATCGAAAGAGTTTTTAGGAAATTGTTATTAAAATGCAAATAGCTAAATTTCGTAGCGATATTGCCAAGGAAAGTATTTGAATTAGAGGCGTCAAATGGACTGTGATTATAGCGATCTAACTTAGCTTCCTCGTTAGCGGCGAGGACTAATTCTTGACTATAAGCTTTAGCCATTTTCTTTGATGCAATACCTAAACCTATGGTAGTCATAGCAATAAATCCCGCCGATATAGCAGCCCCTTTAAAGAATTCTTCTCCTGCTGGGATACCCTTTAATACAAGTTCAGGATTACTCATGATAGTCTTAGCTACATAAGGAATAAGAACGGATAATCCTGAAGAAATGATGGTAGAAATACCGAAACTAATAGCAGTATTTACAGCGAGCTTTTTAAGAAATGTACCTACAGCAAGACTGGCACCGCCGGTCGGGATGGCAGTAATAGCGGCAACAGTATCAGAAGCAAAATCGACTACAGAAGCGGCAAAATTAGCTATGGCACAGCCAGTATTGGCAGCGGTAGAAGTGGCGATGCCAAATTTAACAGAGTTAAAAATATTTTCAATGGCATAATGTTTGGTTTGGCTGAGCATGGCAGTGGAGCCGGCGAGAACAGCGTAAGCACCCTGAGCTTGTAATTGTGCACCTTCAATAGGAGTTTCCTTACCAGTGTCGGTATTGATGTAGGTAGTTTTTTGACTTGTAGATTTTTCTTCTTGAGTATTATTACTAGGTGATTCGGCACCAAGGCCAGCTCTGGTCTTGCTGTATGATTCAAGGTCACGATTAGTCCTGGATGGAGCGACAACTATACTATGGGCGGCTACTAATAAACTAATAATATTAGCTACACGCATAACGGTACAAGTATTTCGCACTCCACCGGAAACCGCTGACATCTTGTTAACGAATTTTTCAGCGCGAGAATTAGCGGTTTTTAGTTCGGCGGTTTCGGTTTCGACAATATCAGGTTTAGTATCAGTGTTAGTACTAGGTGTATCGGTATCAGTTTCAGTGCTTTTGACTTCTACGACTTCAGTTTTTGTCTCAGTTTTTTTATTACCATTATCATCGGTACCTGCATCTTTTTCATGATCCTCGGCATAGCGCCCTTCGGCTCCAGAATCTTTAAATTGTTCAACATTCATTTTCTTGAGAGAATCTTTATTAGCTTTATTGTCATCAGAGTTTTTAAATGAACGATAGAAATTTCGACTGACATTTATACCTTTAAAGGCTAAAAAGGCTGCAGAATCAAAATAATTGGCACCACGGCCGTGTTTGGCTTTAGTAAAGTCATTTTGAAAACTAATATCAGAATTATAGGTTGATTTTAGGTTGTCAGCGGTGATGGTTTTATTGTGATATTTAAGAATATATTCTTTGCCATTGTCTACTACTTCGATATTATTCTTAGTGAAACGATCTTTGAGGTAATCTGGGAATTTGCCATGTTTTTTCTGCATGTATTCTTTAACCATTTGGAGAGAGGTGGCAGAATAAGTACCGAACATAGTATCAGTGGCGCGAGTGATAAGAGTTTCGATGTGATTAGCAATATTGGAGATACCAAAAATTAGACTGAAAAGTCCACCAAAAAGTACAACGATGAGGCCGATGAGTGGAGCGTATTTTTTGAGTTTTTTAGCTTTTTCTTTGCCGGAAAGTTGGTTTTGATTTTGGAAATTACCGGAGCCGGTGTAGAAAGATTTTTGCTCAAGATCACGGAGATTGGCTAAAGAATTAGTTTCAGAATTAGCGACAGCACTAGAGTTTTCGAGGGATTGCAGGGCGTTTTGGCTGGAACTAGTGTTTTGAGAGGCAATTTGGTTTCTAAAAACAGCGGAATCATTATCCGAATTTTTCGACACAGAAAAATCAGGCTTAATATTATCTTCGCCGTAATAGACCTTTGACATAAGAATATTATATGAAATTTTTGGAAAAAAATCGAGTGGGTTATTAGTTAGTTTTATCGTAACGGGTAGGGTTGGTGGAAATCAAACTGGTTTCGGTATCGGAAGCGACGATTTGGATATGAACGTGATTTTGTCCAGCAAAGAAAAGACCGTGTCCGATTGGGAAACTGGAGAGACGCTTACGTTCTTCTTCGGTAAGTTTGAAAACATCTGACAAGACATCGACAGCAGCGGCGGATTGCTTTAAGAGGAGCTGCATAGAAGAGTTCATAACGATGGCACGACCCATTTTGTTACTCATGAAATCTTCGACGTCCTGAGTGATAGTAGTGAGACCGAGATAATATTTACGGGCACGCTTGGCGAGGGAGAATAGGAAGTTCGCTGAATCATCATATTTCATGAGTTGCCAAGCCTCATCCACGATGAGAATACGGCGTTTTTGTTTGGCGCGCACAATGTTCCAGATGTGATTGAGCACGATATACATAGCGACAGGGCGAAGCTCATCTTCGAGGTCACGAATATTGAAGACAACCATTTGGTTATTAATATCAATATTGGATTGCTGAGAGAAAATACCTGCGAAAGTACCGGTGGCATATTTGCGAAGACGTTGAGCGAGTTGTGGACCGGAGCCTCCCATGTGAGCGAGAGTATCGTAGAGATTAATAATGGTAGGTGGAGTGGATTGATGGGTGAGTGGGTCGGAAGTAATACCGGCACGAGCATAAGTGTCGATGAGAGCCTGATCGAGATCGGCTTCTTCGTTAGCGGAAAGTGAAGAAATTGGTTGACCGTTCGGGCCGATTTGAGTACCGCCGAGCATGAGACGGAAAAGACCGTGTAAGGTGACGAGGTTGGCACGCAAGGCGTCAGAAGCATCTTCGGAATCGATAACTTTTGGTAGGTCGAAAGGATTGATACGCACGTCGGAATTAAGTGAGAGACGAACATAAGAACCGCCGACAGCGTCACTGAGTTTTTGATATTCGTTTTCTGGGTCGATAATGACAATTTCGGTACCCATCATCATGGAGCGAATAGCTTCAAGCTTCACAGCAAAAGATTTACCAGCACCAGATTTAGCAAAAACCACGAGGTTGGCATTTTCAAGGGTGAAACGGTCAAAAATGACTAAACCTTGGTTGTGCATATTGACACCATAAAGAATACCGCGTTCCTGAGTGAGGTCGGCAGAAGTAAATGGGAAGGAAGTCGAAATAGCGCTGGTATTCATGTTGCGGCGAATTTGGAGTTGGTCAGTCGCCATCGGCATAGTGGTGTTCATTCCCTGCTCTTGTTGAGAAGTGGCAACCTTGGAAAAAATCATTAATTGACCAAACATGGTTTCGATTTTGTGCTGGACGTAATTCAATTCGTCGAGTGAATCAGCCCAAAGAGTAACATAAAGACCGAAACGGAAGAATTTTTCATAACCAAGTTGTAATTGGTCACGAAGCTCTTCGGCATCCTGGATAGCAGCGTCGGTTTCTGGGTTACGAATGCGGCCTTTTTCGGCGTTAAGTGAAATATCGGCTTCGAGCTGAGTAACTTTTTTACGCAAGTTTTTCATCACGACAGTGGTGTCGACCGGGTAGATGTAAATAGAAATGTCAAGTACTTCATCGATATTAATGAGAGGGCTGAGCCAGCCGGTACTAAGGGTACGAGGATAACCATAGACATAAATAGTGCGACCGTACTTAGTGCCCAGGCGGAAGTGATCAGATTGAATTTCAATAGAAGATGGAGAAATTAAATCGCGAAGAGTGGTGATACCCTGCTCAAACGCGCGTTGAATTTCTGCTTCTTCCATCGATTGTTTTTGGGCGGCGATTTCGGCAGCGGTAAGTTTTTTAGCCATGTGTTTCCTCTATTATGTTTATAAAATTATTTAAAAATTATCTTGCTTGATTCCCTGGGTAATTGGTGGGATTAGCTGAAGTTTGATTGATTGGGGCTTGGTTTTGGGATAATGCGTGACCTGGAGCTTGCATTGGATTTTGCATTGGAGCTGGATTTTGGATTTGACCGGAGTTTTGCGTTGGAGTTGGATTCATCCCAGGATTAAATTGCCTTGGCGCTTCTGGGTTTGGCCTTGGGTTTTGGTCATATGGACTAGGAGTTTTCTTGGTGTAAATGGTACCGATTTTATTAAAATCAATAAACGGTTCACGGACGGCGGTGTCAGGGTTATTAAAGTTATAGAAGAGCTCAGAAAGTTCCTTAGTATTAAGGCGAACGGCATTGACACCGATGCTGAAGAGACCACTAACAATGGTTTCGACACGCTTATCGATTTCGGCGGTTGCCTTGTCATAGGTATTGCGATCGATTTTGGTGATTAGATTAGTGTCGTTACCGCCGAAGAAGCTACTGAAGATATTTTTAGTTTGAGTACTGGCTTTTTCAAGATCATTATTAATAAAATATGGCACTACAATGAAGAAGGATTTATCCATAATATTAGCTTCTTGAGAAAGTAGGTCGATGAAGTTAATATAATCATCCATCAAAACGCCGAGTAGCATATTGTCATTATTTTTACGAATTTCAGTGAGTTTTTCGATATAAGGCGCAATATCAATACGCTGGGAACGAATAAGAATCTGAGTGGTGAAATTAAGAGAGTTAATGAAACCCTTATAAGAATATTCGACGCCTTCACGTTCTGGTTCGGACATGAGGTCGAAGTTAATGGATTTACAGGCGACCACGGCGCGGAAGGAACCATCTTTCATGATAATTAAACCGTCACGAAGTTCGGAAAAAAGTAGTGTAGATTGAGTGGAAGAAGGGTCGACAATTTGACGTGGAGCAGCAGCAGCGGCTTGAGGTGACTGTGGAATAAACTGACTCATAGAACCCATAGTTTGAGGATTCATCATTTGAGGATTATTAGCCTGTGGATATCCCGGCATGGTTCCCTGATTCATTTGGGGATTGGTTTGGTTTTGGTTAAAATTATTTTGATTCATAGGCGCCTTTAATGTTGAATAAATGGATTTTGATTAATATTAGGAGGGGTGGTCGGTGGCTGAGTAAAATTCGGAGTGTAAGGGGTTTGGGTGACGAAAGTTTGAGGCGCTGCATTTGGCGCAAGATTTTCGCGATAACGGTTAGCTTCCTTGCTAATGGTATTAATGGAAAAATTCTGATTATTGGCGAGGTTTTGATAATTAGAATTTAGAATTGATTGGTTGCGGTTAGCGAGAGTATTGGCGTTTTGAACTGAAGGATTTTGAATGATTTGATTTGGCGTGGTTTGATTCTGTAAAAATGGATTTGATGCGGTTTGGTTTGATTGGGTTTGACTCATAGTAGTTTGATTTTGACTAAATGGATTAGAACTGAGGGTGGCTTGATGGGAAGAAATCGTGGCGGGACCCATGGCATTTTCGGTGTTATTAATAGCAGCCTTCATTTGATTGATAATTTCAGCATGACGAGCGACTTTTTCTTTTTGCATGAGATTAATCAGATTTTGGTTTTGACTATCATCCATAAAATCATTGACATCTTCGGTGTCAGCGATGAAATTCTCGGTAAAATTACCATTGTGATTACCACGAATAGCATAACCTTCGGAATCGACGAGGTTAGAAAGAAAACTCAGGCGGTGACTGGCTTCTTCCTCACTAATATCACGTGTACGGGATTTTTCGACGATTTTGGGTGCAGTGATTTGGATAGTAGTCTCACCTTGACCGGGACGCCAGAAGCGCTTGTTAGGTTTCATATAGAAGCTAACGATGGCAGCAAGGTAGGTTTCCATAGGTTGATCTTTTTTCAGCGGTAGAGCTAGAATTAAAAAGAAAATGACAACCGGTAATGGCAAAATCGCAAGTAATGGAAAAATCTGAAAGAGAGCAGCAGCTAAGGCACCGGCAATCGCGGCAATCAAAAGATAAACGAATTGACGAAAAGTGAAGGGGCCAAGGAGCCTATCCTCCGCCTCAACATCTTGTGGGACCTTATATGTAGCCATAATACTATTTTAGCATAAAAGGCTAGAGTTAATTTAGGGATTACTTTGAAGATTTTTTGTGATTATATTTCTTAGCGTCTTGTTCGAGACGGCCTTCTTCGCTGTTTTTCATGGTCTTAATTTTTTCAGCTAAATTACCATACTGATCGGAGAAGACAAGTGCACGGACATTATTATCCATTTGAGTAATGGCGCCACTCTTCTGGCTGGAGAGAATAACGTTACGAGCATCAGAACTTTCAATCTGCTTGATGAAGGTTTCTTTGGCGGCGTTTTTAGCTTCGGCGAGTTTTTCTTCGTAGTATTTTTGCTTTTCGATTGGGTCGGTAGGGATTTCAGATTCATCGGCGGTGAGATCCTTGAAGGATTTAGCAGTGAAGAGCTGCATAATACCGTTAAAGACATCAGACTTCATGGAAATAATATTGGCAGCCTTCTGCTTAGAAAGGAAGGTGGTAGCTTTCTTGAGACCAGCTTCGAGGATACTACTCTTCTTAGAATCTTGAGTGAGCTCGAAAACTTTATCGTCGCGAGTATCGGCATTATTCCAGTCGGCAGCATCTAGGCCAGTAATCATATTAATGAGAGAGTACATCTGATCACCACCAGATTGGAAGTTAAGAGCGGCGCTGGAGACATTGGAAAGTGTAGCGTCGAAGAGGTCGACACCGTATTTTTGAGAAACATTATTAATTTCACCGAAGACGGTGCGCTCGGCTTTGATAAGAGAGGTACCTTTGAGGGCTTGAGTAAGATTAAATTTGGTAGTCTTTTCTTCACCATCGAGATCCTTAAGTTTACCGGTAGCAAACTGCTCGAAGGTAATACGGTTATCTTGACGTTTACCAGTACTCCAGGCAGCGGTTTCGATATTACCGAACTTACCGAAGCGACCAAGCACTGGGTCAGCATCCTTGAAGGCCATCAATTCCTTGAAGAGAACGTTGGCATTTTCAGTACCAGCAATGATTTTGCCATTATCTGAAAGATCTATGATACCTTCCAGAACTTTATCGTAGTCACCACGAGTAGCCATGACACGCATCGTAGCAATCACGCGTTCGAAGTCGGCGTCATTAATGGCTTTCTTAAAGTCGTTATTAAGTACACCGGAGTGAATACGACTGTAATAAGTAGTGCGGCGGTTGAGACTGGCCTGGTATTCCCTGTCATAATCGACGGAAATGTCACCTAATACACTATCGATGGCATCAATGACATGCTTAGGATTTTTAATATTAAGAGCTGGATCATAATCCCAGGCACTGGTACCAGCGGCGCGTACAATATATTTCTGATATTCTTTATCGTTCTTAGTAATTTCGGCTTCGGTGAGATTGAAGCGCTTAGCACTGTTTTCAGAATGCGAATCGATATATTTCTCGTTAATTTCCTTCATCTTATTGAGATAGAATTTATCGGAAGCAACATCATTGTTATGGATTTCGCGATCGACAGTCTTTTGCTCGAGGAAATTTTGGGTCTGACGCTTGGCGAGATCTTTTAATTCCCTGTTTTGGTAGCCATGCTTATCGATATAGTCGCCCATGTTGCTCATGAAATTTTCAACACGTTTATTAGCGTTTTCAGTACGGTATTTAAGTTCACGGTGGCGATATTCGTCCAACATTTCGGAGTTTTTCTTGATTGGGTCGGCTTTGGAGTAAATTGGTTTGCCGTTTTTGTGATAGCCAATAATTGGCGTGTTATTTTGGCGGGCCAAAAGTTGCTCAGTTAGTAAGAGTTTTTGATCTTCTTCATTACGCTTTGCTCTATGTTCGCGGAAGGCTTGATTTTGCATAGCAATACGACTAATAGTCATGTCTGGACGAAGAGCGCCACCTTTACCCTCGAGGGCACGTTTTTGGTAGTTGGTACGAGCGAGATTGGCAGCGGTAGAAAATTCTTTGGATACGGAGTTATTAAGTTTACTACCAATACCACTAAGCGCCTGGTTGACGTCACCAAGAACAGATTTGGACATACTGAGCATTTTAACAGCGAACATAATTGGTAAGACTTGGACGGCAATACCAATAATTACACCAAAAGGGGTTTCAGAGCTGAAAATAAAGAGGTAGCCAAGTACCTTAGAAACACCGAAAAGGAAGCTAAAGGCTGGGAAAAAGACTAGCATTTGGGCGAAAATCGATTTCCACTTCAGATAATATTTATGGGTATTTGGTAGAACATAGAGTGCGAAGATGAGTGGTGAAGTAATAGTGAGTAGGATGACCACGGCTTGGCGAAGTGAGATGGTAATCAGACCAACAACCACGGCAATAAAACCAGCGAGGACGATTGGAATGAGTGTAAAGAGGGCGCTAAGTAAACCACCGGAAGCGGCAACCGCCGTGGCGATACCGACACCACCCAGAATGGTGAGTGAAGTACCGCCGGCGATAGCAAGGAAAATATCATAGAGATTGAGAGGTTCGTCGAGCTTGGCTTCGGGATGTTGGCTTTGAATAGCAGTGGTGGCAATGCCTTCAAGGAAAGACTTGAGGGCGTTACCGATGATATTACTGACATCGACGAGAACCTGACAAATTAGATAGCTAAAGTTAACCAAAATAGCGGCAATGATGAGTTTTGGCAACATCTTCTTGATATTGTAATTAGAAAAACCCAGGCCAGTAACCTGAGAATAAACAATCAAAAGTAAGAAGATAATGAAAATGATGTTAGCGATATTGCGAACGTAAGACCAGATGATGTAAATCGGGGATTTATTATCGGTGGTAATTGGCTTGATGACGAGAAAATTTTCGATAGTAGAATAGAGCGCGTCGATTCCCTTGGCGAGGAGACCAGTAGTCGGACAAATAATGAAGGAGAGAATACCGATTTGTTCGGAACAGCTGAGTTCGTTTTGCTTCTCTGAATCTGGATTTTCGGGATTAGTAGTCCCCTCAGGATTGTTAGAGGTATTGGTTTGGTTCTGGCTCTGGTTCTGGTTTTGGCTCTCGGTTTCAGCTTTTTCAGAATCGGTTTCGTCGGAATCATTACTTTCGGAATCGGTAGTTTCGGAGGAAGAATTTTCGGATGAGTTAGAAGAATTGTTTGAGTTATTTGGGGCGGCGTAAGTATTTAGAGTGGTTAATGGAGAAAAAAGAGAAAACAAGGTAAAAAACAAGACAAAAATTGCCGTGCTGAATTTTCCTCTATGGTTGATTCCCTTGTTCATAAAAAATAACTCAATTAATGCTTATTATTATATCACATAACGGTAATGCCGTCAATATTGACCACTGAAACGACCGAATAATAAAAAGCAGAAAAATCTATACTCATGATATAATATATGTATGAAAAAGGTCAATCGACAGCTAGGTGTAAAATTTTTGAAGAATTTAGGGGTTTTTTCTCTGGTATTAACCGGATTTTTGGGTCTTACGACGAGTGATTCTGTGAGTGCCTTAAGCTTGAATGATTTAGGAGCTTCAGGTCAACAAGTTTTGACTCAGGTAGGTGCAGTGATTGACGGTGACGTAGATGAAAGCTGTGAAGCGAACGTTTTCTTGGGTTTTCGTCCTTGGTATAAGGGTTTAGCTACGCGTGATGATAATGATAAATGTGTGATTGGCAAACCAGCTACCTCAGATAGTGGTACGACGAACTGGGCACCTTTTGTTTGGGTAGTAGTAATGAATATTATTTATGATATTTCCCTGGTGGCGGGTCTAACTGCAACTGGGTTTATTATCTATGGTGGGCTTTCTTATGTAATGAGTGAGGGTGACCCAAATAAGGCAGCGAAGGGTAAGAATATTATTCAGGGTGCGGTGATTGGTTTGATTTTGACGATCTTCGCTTCGGTAATTACGAATACGATTATTAGTGTAATTATTAGTGCAACCTAAGGAGAGAAATGAAAAACTTTGCAACAGTAGATTTGGAAAATATTGATTCCCTAAATGAAGGTTTAAATAGATTACCAAATAAAGAAGGTAATTTTACGCTAACCACGATTTTGAATTATATTTATGCTTTAATCGGTCTAGTGGCGGTATTTTATATCGTGCTTGCGGCAGTAAATTTTGCGACAGCGCATGGGGACGTGGGTAAGGTGACAAAGGCAAAAAATACAATTGTTTTTGCAGTGATTGGTTTGATTATTGTGGTGCTAGCTGCTGCAGTGACGAATTTTGCTTTAACCGCATTGAATTAATTAAATATAAGTAAATTAGTTAAGAATAGGAATCAAAGATGAAGCAAGGTATGAAAAAAATAGTGACGAGTTTGATGCTCTTTGTGGGGTGCTTCGGGTTTTTATTTAGCTTAGTATTTTCAAGTCTAGTATATGCGGAGTCTTCGCGTGAGAATTTTTACGGGGTTTGTGATGACATTGAAGATGAAGATGTGAAGAAAATCGCGGGCTGTGATGAGCCTACCGGGAAAAATAAAGATGTAGTAGAAATTGTGCAGAGTGGGGTGAATGTAGTGATTTCTTTGGTTGGTATGCTGGCAGTATTTTCAATTATTTACGGTGGTTTTACTTATATTACGGCTCAATCTGATCCAGCGAAAATTAAGCGCGGTAAAGATATGGTAGTCTATGCCGTAGTGGCATTAGTGGTGGCATTTTTAGCTTACGGTATTGTGCTGTTTGTGACGAAGAATTTGAAATAATTACAGATTGATTCCAGAGAGAAATGTTTCTGTTTTTCTAGAAGATATGTTATAATTTTGGTAAATTAATATTAAAGGAATAATATGAAAATTTCGAATAAACTAAAAGCTTTGGCAATGGGTGGCACGAGTGTAGTTGCAGTTCTAGGTAACTCCGTTAATACTTTTGCTGGTAAGGTGAAGTGTCCTAATGGATCTAATGCTAATGGGGATAGCTTAGCTGGTTGTGATGGATTAAATGGCGCTGATAGTTCAAATACTAACGACTTAATGAAACAGGCTAATAATATTATCAATGTTGTAATTGGTGTGATTGGTTTTGTGGCTGTGGCTTTCATTATCTTCGGTGGTATTCAATACACGACTTCTGCTGGTGATCCAGGTAAGGTAAAGAAAGCTAAGGATACTATTCTTTATGGTATCATAGGTCTTGTAGTGGCAATGCTTGCTTATGCAATTGTGAACTTTGTACTTTCTAGTGCATTTAAGGCTTAATCAATAAAAAATACCCCTAATGGGGGTATTTTTAAGATTTAATTTTAGAGAAAAGAATAAATGAAAAATAGTTTTAAAAAATTTCTAGCCGTATTTATGTTAGCTGGGTTATTCGCGGGCGGAGCTTTAAATGGCTCGGTGTTTGCTAAGCCACCAAAATCAGCTGCAGGTGGTGCTAGTGCTGATAGCTCTAGTGGCTCTGATTCTGGTGGGTCTAGTGGTATTTGTCCTCCGGGGTCAAAAAATAAAGACGCAACGAATATTGCGGCATGTAATATTGATCCTGCCCATAAGAGCGATGATCTGATCAGCGATACGAACAAGATTATAAATGTTGTGCTTGGTGTACTCGGCGTAGTGGCTGTAGCGGTAGTAATCTATGGTGGTTTCCTCTTTCTAACTGCCCAGGGTGATCCGGGTAAGATTAAGAAGGGTAAGGATTCAATTACTTGGGGTATTATCGGTTTGATAATTGCGTTATTATCTTGGTCGATTATTAACTTTGTCTTAAGTAGTACGATGAGTGCGCCAGCAGCACAAAATAGTACAACGACAACTACAGCGCCATGATTAAAAATAGTTTAAAAAACATCATCTATTCCCTACTATTTACTACTTGTCTGGTGTTTGCCAGTTTAGTGAAACCAGTTTCAGCTTTTACTTGCCCAGACAAAACGATACGCGAAGGTGAATCCGTATCGGCACTTTCAGAGTGTAACGTAGAAAAAACTGAAGGTGATAAGTCTTTAATGTCGAATGTAAGTATGTTGATTAATGTGTTTGCTTCAGTGATGGGTTTTCTTGCGGTTGGTATGATAATCTATGGTGGATTTATGTTGCTCACCGCACAAGGTGATCCAGCCAAAATCAAACGCGGAAAAGATGTAGTTACCTATTCGATTATCGGTGTAATATTAGTGATGCTAGCTTACGCAATCGTAAACTTCGTAATGAATAGTGGAATAAAGATTTAAGATAAATCCCTAAAAAAGACCTCTAATATAGAGGTCTTTTTTAACTATCGGGTATTTTTTTAGAGTTTGGATTTTTGGTTAAATTTAATTGATATTTAATTCCCTCATGCTTGCAGTATTTGGGAAACGGCATATATTGAAGTTAGTGGATTCGAAAAAAATATACCGAATTCACGGTATATTTATTTTTAGACAATGAGTTATGCGATTGGGATGCGGATAGGTGCTTCGGTCTTTTCTTTTTCGAAAGAAATGGTGAGCACGCCGTCTTTTAATTCTGCTTTTACGCTACCTTCGTCTTCGCGAACTTGGACTGGAAGGGCGATTGTACGAGAAAATTCTCCCCAATAACACTCTTGGATGTGCCAACGAGTGGTCTGTTCATCTTCACCGCCACTAAGGACGCCGGAGATGGTTAAGATATTGTCAGAAATGGTAACATCGAGGTCCCCTTTGGAGATGCCTGCGGTGCGAGCTTTGACAACTAACTTGTCGGCAGTTTCGTATACATCCACTGCTAATTGTCCTGGAAAATCACCAGGTTCTTCTTCCCACGCCTCTGGATCTTCTTCTGCTGGAAGTGGACTCGGTTGTTCTTCTAGAGCTGAAACTGGTTCAGAGTCTAGGCCATCATTATCCAGAAAAGCGGCCGCGAGTTCATCTTCCATAAGCATGTCTTCGTCATTAGTACGAGCCATTGCTTGTATTCCTCCACATTAACTATTGTTGTTAACTATTATAAGAGTGGTTATGGTAAAAATCAAGAGTAAACAGCTTTATCGTGTAAAAATTACAATAGAAAAATTTATTTTAGATATGGTTTTGCCAAACAGATGTGTGCGGTGCCAGAGAGAGGGCGGGATTTTTTGTGACCGTTGTAAAAAATATATAAGCATAATCAATCCGGGCTATGTGATGAATGATATGTATGGGTTTGAAAAATTATTGGTAGCAGGACTGAAAGAGGGGTGGTTTGAAAGGATGGTGCGAGACTTTAAATATAAGGGGAGGCGAGATTATGGAGAGTTTTTGGCGGAGAAATTGGGGGAGGTGATTTTAGGTGAAGTTAAGAGAATGAGATTTGGTGATGAGCTGAGCAATAAGTCGGGTGAGGTAACGTGCGGCGTGTTGAGAAAGGTAGAGACTGAGATAAAAGAGATTAGACAAATTGTTTTAGTTCCCTTGCCAACGATTCGAAAACATATTCGAGAAAGAGGATTTGATCATACTTTGAGATTATGTTTTGAACTAGAGGAATTTTTACAGAAAAGATTTGATGATTTGGGGGTGAGTGTAGAATATCAGAGTCTGTTAGTTAGAAAAAATAAGACAGTGCAGGTGGGTAAAGAAAAGAAAGAGCGTGTGAAGCAGGCGGAGAAAGCGTATGGAATTTGTGAAGGAGTAAAAATAGATGCGAATACACTTTATATATTGGTGGACGATGTGACGACGACGGGTGCTTCCCTTGCGGCGGCGAAAAAAATACTGCAGGCTAACCTTGTGTGGGCTGCAGTATTAATAAAAGAACGTTAATTAGTTGGTGGTACCGACACCGATCACGGAGTTGAGGACGAAATGAACGATGGCGTAAGCGAGCATAGAGATAATGAGGCCGATAATGGCATAAAGAATGGTGTTTTTAGCGTCTGTAACCTTTTTAGAGTCACCGCCAGAGAGAATATAACGAAGGCCACCGTAAACCAGCATAATGACCGAGATGAGGCCGACAATGAGTAAGACGGTATTAGTGATGCGGCTAAAAACACCATTATCGCCAATGAGTTCAGTAGGCATACCATCAGCACGGGCAGCATTCGCACCTTCTTGGACGCTAGTAGCAGAAGCTAAGAGACGGCTAGAAAAGAGGCAAGCAAAAGCACCGAGGCCAGTAAAAGTTTGTGTAATAATTTTGGTAATTTTTTTCATGAAATATAGAATCTCGCGGTTAAATTCGACAATATTATTTTAACACAGATATGCGAAAAAGCAACGAAAAGTGGGGTTAATAGAGATATTTGAGGAATATTTGGAAAAACTATTAGAGATGTGGTGAATTTATGATAAGATAGAGATAGACGGAGAGTTACCCAAGTGGCTGAAGGGGGCGGTTTGCTAAATCGCTAGTGTGGGGAGACCTGCAGCGGGAGTTCGAATCTCCCACTCTCCGCCATCAAATGTTGGATCGTGATAGACTCTAAAGAGTCTATTTTTTTAAGATAAATCTTAAAAGAGATTCTCTGTCTTCTGCGTCGTCGTCTCAAAAAAATATTAATATGTTATAATGTTAATAGTTAAAAGGTGCTAATATGGACGAAAAAATTGTAAAGTGGGAAGGTGAAGAATATATATCACACAATAATGGTGCGGGGTGGTATGTGGGGTTATTTTCAGTGACCTTGGTTTTGAGTTTGCTTTCTTTTTATTTACAGTGGTGGACTTTTTTGGCTTTAGTAATAGTGTCAGCTCTAACGCTGTTGATTCTAGCGGTGAGGCCAGCCAGAAAAATTTCCTATACTCTAACCGATAAAGGATTCACGGAAGGTGATAAGTTTTACGCGTTTTCTGAATTTAAATCGTTCGGTATCCTGCAAGATGATGTGCATTTTGCGATTGTTTTGACGCCAAGAAAGCGCTTGTCGCCAGCGGTGACGATTTACTTCCCAGAAAATAAGGGTGAAGGGATTGTCGATATGTTTGGCGCGAAATTACCAATGGAGCCGGTGGAGTTGGATTTATTAGATAAGTTGGTGAAGAGATTACGTATTTAGTTTAATTTGATTGGTTGTGAAATTAAAAAAATCTAAATTTCAGGGGTACAAATCAAAAAGGAAATATGTTATAATATGAGTGTCGTAGTAATACGATGCTCATTTAATTTCTAGGTGAATATTACTTTATGTGGTATTCACACATGCACCCGTAGCTCAGCTGGATAGAGCGTTTGCTTGCGGAGCAAAAGGTCGTAGGTTCGAATCCTGTCGGGTGTACCAAATGAAATTATGAGAAAATCAGTTCCCTTCCGGAGCTGATTTTTTGTGTGAAATATTTTGACGCGGTAAGGTTTTTATGAATAAGCTTTTTAAGTAAAAAACAAATTGAATAATAATGGAATTTTTTGTTGGCGTTTAATCTGTTGTAGTTAAGAGTAATTTTTGTTAAAATAAGAGGTGGAAGCGTGGCCGAGTGGTTGAAGGCGCACGACTCGAAATCGTGTGGGCCGAAAGGTCTCGGAGGTTCGAATCCTCTCGCTTCCGCCATAAATGTCGGAACCGAAAAAAGACTCTAAAGAGTCTTTTTATATTTTTAAGTTAAAACTTAAAAATGAGGATTCTCTGTCTTCTGCGTCGTCGTCTCAAAAATGCAAGCACTTTTTCGAACTCCTCCTGGAAGGCGAATCCAATTTTTCCTAAACGAGGAGGAACGGAAGGATTTTGCGAAGTAAAAGCCTAATCCTCTCGCTTCCGCCAAGTTTACGAAAAATCGAACCCTCTTGGTCCCGACATAAATGTCGGAACCAAAAAAAGATTCTAAAGAGTCTTTTTATCTTTTTAGGTTAAAAATAAGGATCACGAGGTCCTTATTTTTATTCACTTCCCTTGCCAGTAAAAACGGCAGCGACAGTTTTGATGAGAATTTTAATGTCGTAGGTGATACTCCAGTGATCAATATAGTAACAGTCGAGACGGACGATTTTCTCAAAGTCGGTAATTTCACTACGACCGGAAACTTGCCAGAGTCCAGTGATACCAGGTTTGATACTAATACGACGTTTATGGTGGGCGGCATACTGATTATATTCATTTACTGTAGGCGGACGGGTACCAATGAGTGACATGCTACCACCGAGTACATTAAAGAATTGAGGTAATTCGTCGATGCTGGTTTTGCGAAGGATTTTACCAATTTTAGTAATGCGTGGATCATTCTTCATCTTAAACATAAAACCTTGCATTTCATTTTGCTCTTGCAAATCCTTGAGGCGCTCTTCGGCATTTTGATACATGGAGCGGAATTTGTAAATGTTGAAGAATTTACCATTACGGCCAACGCGTTTTTGTTTGAAGATAATAGGTCCTGGATCCTCTAGGTAAATTAATGGTGCGACAATAATACCAAATAGAATACAAATCAGACATCCGACTAAGGCACCAAGAATATCCATGAGGCGTTTGATGATTAATTCCCCATCGGTAAAGATACGAGGTGAAAGGCGAATTACGCTGGAGGTGCCGAAGTCTTCGAGTTTAGTTTCAAGAGTTTCAATCGCAAAACTATCGATCGTGATTAGTGAATCGATCCCCATTTTACTAACTAGTTCGATTAATTCGCGGATTTTTTCGCGATCAGTATGGGCAACGCTAAAAATTACAAAGTCAACCTGATGGCGTTTGAGATATTCAATAGCCGGGGTGGTGAGTTCTTTTAAATCATAAGCTTCGGCGGGATTAGTAATAGCTTCAGAAGTAAGTTTATTTTTGGTGAGAGGTTTTAATTTATAGAAAAGATCTTTACACTTACCAGAAAGCGAGCTAATACCGATAATTTCACAATCTTCAGCGTCGAGTTTTTGAATTTTACTAATTACACTACGAAGATTGCAACTATCAGTAAAAATTACAGTCTTTTTGGTATGATGTCCGAGGTATTCGCGTTTTAGAAAATGAATTAAATAAAGCGTAATGAAGGAAACTATGAAATTAACTGAGAAAAAAGTACCGAAGAAGAGGCGTGGAATACTATTACTAGTGTGGGTGAGATAAACAATGGCGGAAAAAATAATGGCCATAAACAGATTAGTGAGGAGAGCGGATTTAGCATGACGAAGAATACCACGTTTTTTAGTGTCAGGATTACTGTGGTAAAAAGTAAAAACGATTAGGTATGCAAGAAGAAGATAGAGGTAAATAGAGACGGTGCGAATGTTGTAAAAGGCAATATCGTTAGGCTCCCAGCCGAAGCGATAAAAGTAGGTAATTAAAAAAGAAATGGTAATGGCAAAAAGATTAGCGGTAAATAACTCAACACGACGATGATTTGACATATTGAATTTATTGTAACATAAATATTCAGATTTTACAGATTAAATAAAAAAATCACCTCTGTTAAT
>CBDEYN010000005.1:0-32877 GCA_965245025.1 uncultured Candidatus Saccharibacteria bacterium
TTATTTATTTGGGATTTTCTAATTTTTTTCTGGCAAAGCTCTTCAATTTTTTTATTCACAATTGAAAATAAACGACCATGTGAAAGAATTATAATCTCGTCGTTTTGACGTATCTTATATGTGGTTACTAGAAAGTCTAAAAACCTCTCCAGAATTTCACGAATATTTTCTCCACCACCAAAGCGAATTTCCTGGTCGCCGGCAATCTGTTTCTTAGCGATATTTTGCATTTCAGGATTATCTCGATCATCGGTGTAAATTCCGTAATCGATCTCTTTTAGGCGATCATCAATCATAATTTTTGGGGCATTGATTAAGCCAGATTGTAATATTTTTGCACTGTCGACAGCTCGTTTCATTGGTGAAGAAAAAATCCGCACGATATTACAATTCTGGAAGGCCGGTATAATTGCCTGTATCTGATTTTCGCCTTTTTGGGATAAACCATTTTGATTATCCATAGAAAAAACTGCTGATACTAAACCTAGATTAGCCAAACTTTCTCCATGTCGAATTAAATAAATTTTCATAAAATTGTTAAAATCATCATAACGCTTTTGTTTGGCAAATGTCCACCCCTGTCTTATAATTAAAAAGACTTGTTAGTACATTACTAGTTTTTGGAAAATATGAAAGGGGGAAACTAATGATTATTTTAGATCGTGAAGTTGTCGTTTATTTGGAAGAATCTTATTTGGCGCAAGCGGAAAAAGTTCACCGTTTACATTATAAATTACTTCAAACTATCGATAATGCTTTGCTGCAATCGCAGGAAATTGCGCTGGATTCGCATCGGTGTAATGAAGAAAAACTTTTTTCCACCGAAGAACGTCATCAGACTTTTGCGCGCATAGCTTTTTATCACGCGAGCTGTCATGAGTTCACGCGCCCACTCAGTCAGGAGACTAATTTCTCGGCCATTTACGAGAATCTTGTCCAGAGTGCACGCCTACTTTCTGAACTTTATGCTTTTTATGAGCAATACTTAATCCGAAATGAAGAGAAGGAATTATCCCATACAGAGTTGCCTCAGCAAAATCGTAAGCAAATGGATGATCTCGACCAGGCTCGGCAGGAATTAGCTCGGCAGCTAAGATATTTTTCGATTCAGGCTACTAGTCTGGAGCCAGATATTAAGTCAATGCTTTTGGCTCGTCGTATTCCCATGGAAAAGAGTTATCGTTTGACCGACGGTATTCAATATCGACCGGTCTGCCAAACTATTCGAAGTCTCTTTTCTCAGAAAAATTCTCAGCCAAAATTAGCAAAATCATCATTCAATAATCTTTCCGAAAATCTATCGGTGCGAGTTGGTCCCATGAAACCAGTGGACCCTAGTGTTCTTAAAATCATTGAATCACTCGCCTATCTCTCATAAAACATCGCTCATGCGGTGTTTTTTCTGTTATAATCGAAAAAAAGGAGGTTATATGTGTGGAATTGTCGGATATGTTGGAAAAAATAACGCTCAAGAATTCTTACTCTCAGGCCTTAAGCGCCTAGAGTATCGTGGTTATGATTCAGCCGGTGTGGCAACTCTTGATCAAAACCAGAACCCTACGTTACTACGTGCGGTTGGCAAGATCGTCAATCTAGAAGCTAAAATTAAAGATCATTATACTTCTGATCATATTGGTATCGGGCATACTCGTTGGGCTACCCACGGTAATCCATCCGAGACTAATGCTCACCCGCACCACGTCGGTAGTATTTTCTTGGTTCATAACGGTATTATTGAAAATTATAAAGCCTTGAAAAAAGAGCTCTCTGAAAAATATCAATTTAAGTCCGAGACTGATACGGAGGTGCTTGCGGCTCTCATCGATAGTTTTTATCAGGAATCTCATAATCTACTTGATTCCGTCACTCAGGCACTTAAACTCGTCTCTGGTACTTACGGTATTGCCGTGATGTCTACTGATGATACCGAACATCTCGTGGTGGCTCGCTCTGGTTCGCCACTAGTTATCGGTGTAGGTGAACATGAAACTCTCATCGCCTCAGACGCTTCGGCTCTTATCGGTAATACTAAAAATGCAATTTATCTTAATGACGGTGAAGTTGCGTTGATTTCTAAAGATCATGTCGAAGTTAAAACTCTCGATCTTCAGCCGGTTTCTGTGAAAGTTGAAAAAATCCTCACCGACCTCTCTGCTATCCAAAAAGGTGGCTACGACCATTTTCTACTTAAAGAAATTATGGAACAACCAGATAGCTTGAAGGAAACTTTGCGTGGTCGTATTAATGCGAAAGAACATACCGTTCATCTCGGTGGTCCAAATCTCTCGGTCAAGGAACTAAAAGAAATTAAGCATATCATTCTGGTCGGTTGTGGTACTGCTTATTATGCTGCTAATACTGCCGCTTACCTCATCGAACAGGTTCTACCAGGTGTTACTATTGAGCCGGTGATTGCTTCCGAATATCGCTATCGCCATGCTTACATCCCAGATCACTCGGTGGCGCTCATTATTTCACAGTCTGGTGAAACTGCGGATACTTTGGCTTGTCTTCGTGAAATCAAATCTCAAGGCACCAAAACTATTGGCATCGTCAATGCTATCGGCTCGACCATTGCGCGTGAAGTTGATGGTGGTACTTATGTTCATGCCGGACCGGAAATTTCTGTCGCCAGCACCAAGGCTTATACTTCTCAGGTCATTGCTATTCTGATGTTCGGTTTGACTATCGCTGAAGCCAAGGGTCTGAACGCTCGTCAAGTTGCCGCCTTGGTAGACGAAATCAATCTTCTGCCAGAGGAAATTAAGCGTATCTTGCATGAAAAGCAGGAGGAAATTTCCAAATTAGCCAAGAATTATACGAATTATGAACATGCGATTTATCTTGGTCGCGATGTAAATTATCCGATCGCGCTCGAAGGCGCTTTGAAGCTCAAGGAAATTTCTTACATTGACGCCAATAGTTATCCGACGGGGGAATTAAAGCACGGTCCTATCGCCTTGATTGATGATCGTTTCTTCGAAGTCGTGATGCTGCAATCTGGCTTCTTATTCGACAAATCCGTTTCTGGTATTCAGGAAGTCTTGGCACGTGGTGGACACGTCATCGTCTTTTCTGACACCGAAGTTGATTTGCCAGTGGAAGGTGTGGTAAAAATTGACACCAAACTTCAGTTACTCACCCCACTTCTTTTCAATCTCTTAAGCCAAATGTTCGCCTATTACTTAGCGGTCTATCGTGGTAATAATGTCGATCAGCCACGTAATCTTGCTAAATCAGTCACGGTTGAATAAAAACTCGTCACATTTAAACAAGAAAACTATGCGACCCACCGCATAGTTTTTTCTTTCTCTTTAAAAAAGCTTTCTCTTGGGTTAAAATAAGACTAATGAAGAAAAATTCCGATTTTATTTTTCGTTTATTTCTCATCTTAGGCGACATTATAGCAATCATCGCTTCTTTTGCTTTTGCCTATATGATTCGCACTAAGCTCGACACTCGCCCGTATTATTTTGAGCTCACTTCTATGGAATTTATTTTACCGCTCGTTTTCTTGGTGCCGCTTTGGATTATCATGCTCTTCATTATGGGGCTTTATCGTAAAGATGTGATTTTTGCCAAATCCAGGTGGGGCGAACTTTACCGTCTCTTTGTGGCTTCGGTGGTCGGTATTATGGGTATTATTACCTTAGATTTTTTTATTCAAGAAAATCTCTTTCCCGTCCGTTTGATTGCGGTTTATGCGGTCTTTACTTGCTTTATTTCACTTCTCTTTATGAGGGTAATTTTAAAATTCTTCCGCAAACGTTTTATGTTGCAAAAAATCGGTATCAAGCGGGCTATTATTGTCGGTAATTCAAAAAATACCACCTACCTAATTAATCAAATCTTGGCTTACCCTGAGGATGGTTATCGTCTCGTCGGCGTGGTGGCTGGTAATAAGTTTATTCCGAAAGAGCTCCGCCATTTTCAATATTCTTCCTTGAAAGATGCCTTGAAAGATCAGACGGTTGATGTGATTTTTCAAACCGACGAACGCCAGACTGAGTATGTTTACCGTCAGTCGATTAACCACCATCTCCTCTATTATTTCATTCCGTCCGAGGCCGCGCTTTCTCAGCATATGGGACAACTTGAACTAATCGGCAGTACGCCAGCTATTTTAGTTAAGGTTACCCCGCTCGTGGGCAACGCCCGCATTATCAAGCGCTTCATGGATATTATCTTTAGTCTTATCGGTATTATTTTAGCCTTTATTCCAATGTTAATTATTTGGCTTTGCCTCAAAATTTCCGACCCGAAATCGAAAACTATCTACAGTGAATACCGCCTCACTCAATACAATCGTAAATTCAAGATTCTTAAATTCCGCAGTATGAAAACCGCCTACTCTGGCATGACTCCAGAAGAAGCCTTTGCCAAAATGGAAAAAGAAGGGAAGATTACTTCCGCTGCTGAGCTCTCGCATCAATATCGCAAAAATGGTGATTTCTTAGCCCGCGACCCTCGCATTACGCGTATCGGTAAATTCTTGCGTGCTACTTCACTCGATGAATTACCTCAGTTATTTAATGTTTTACGCGGTGATATTTCTCTCGTTGGTCCACGCGCTTTAGTTCCAGGGGAATTACGTAATTACGGTGACCGCTCACTTCTTCTTACGGTTAAGTCTGGACTCACTGGTCTAGCCCAAGTTTCTGGTCGTCGTGACATTAGTTTTGATGAGCGTCGCTCACTTGATCTTTATTACATCCAAAACTGGTCGGTACTCTTTGATTTACAGATTATGCTTCAAACCATTCGCGCCGTAATCTTCCAAAAAGGTGCCAAATAAATGGCTGAATCGAAAATTGCCAAGTCAAAAATGACTGAATCTATAACCACCAATACAAAAGCCGCTAAGTTGAAAATCGGCGAACCAAAAATCGCTTTAGTTTGTGATTGGCTCACTGTGGTCGGTGGCGCCGAGCAGGTCTTAAGGGAATTACACCGTATTTATCCAGAAGCACCTATCTATACCTCTCAATATCGCCCGAAACAGATTAATTGGTTTCTCGATGCCGAGGTTAAAACCGGTTGGCTGAATCTCCTGCCAGCCTGCCTTCGAAAATTTATCGCTCCCTTACGTCAAAGTTATTTTAAGCATCTCGATCTCACTGCCTATGATTTAGTCATTTCGGTTTCTGGCTGTGATGCCAAATTTGTTAAAACCAAGCCCGGTGCTCACATCTGTTATTGTCACGTCCCGACTCAATATTATTGGGGGAAATACAGGGAATATCTCGAAGATCCTGGCTTCGGTAAATTGAATTTTCTGGTTCGTCCAGTTTTTCGCCTCATGGTAAAAAATTTACGCAAAAAAGACCTCGAAGCTGCTGAGCGTCCGGATTATTATCTAACTATCTCGGATTTCGCCAGGCAGGAAATCAAACAATTTTACGAAAGGGAAAGCACGATTATTTATCCACCTGTAGCTGTGGAAAACTTTCAATCCGCCGCTCCATATCGTGAAATAATTCGCTCAAATTGTCAAATATTATCACAACATAATTCAAAGAAAAAGCAAACGAAGATAAAACTAGAAAACAACATAAAACATAATAAAAGTCAAATTATCTCTGAGAAATCCACTAGGGAACTCCCAGAAATTTTACAAAAACTCCCAAAAAGTTTCCTCACTGAAGGCTTTTATTTGAATTTTTCTCGTCAGGTCAACTGGAAGCGTCTAGATTTAATCATTGCCGCTTGTAAAAAACTTCAGCTTAATTTAGTTCTCATCGGTAACGGTGCGGCGCATGAATCACTAGTTAATCAAGCTGCCGGCTCGAAGTATGTGGTCTTTTTCGATGTTTTACCTCAATCAGATCTCAAGGAATTTGTTAAATACGCCAAGGCCTTCGTTTTTCCGTCTAATGAGCCTTTCGGTATTGCTCCGGTTGAAGCATTAGCTGCCGGTTGCCCGGTTATCGCTTTGAAGCAAGGTGGCGCCATGGATTACATTCAGGATGGTAAAAACGGCCTCTTTTTCGAAGAGCAATCCGTCGATTCCCTTGCTCAAACTCTTAAATCTTTCGAAGAAAAAACTACAAATTTCCTCTTGTCGCCTCAGGAAATTTCTGCCACGGCTACCAAGTTTAGTACCGAAAATTTCCATAGAAAAATTCGTCAATTTGTCGAAAAAGTCCTAAAAACTCAGAAGACCTAAGCTCCTAGAAACACTTAAAACTTCCAAAAACTCTAAATGTCGAAAAAGACGCAAGAATCCAAACTAAAATCATAATTTTACAGGCGAATCTTATGCTAAAAAACCTCCAAACCAAACTTGAAGATATAAATCAAAAACTCCTCCCCGTCCACCGCAGTCTTTTATGGGCACTACCTATTATTCTCTTCTTTTCCTACTATCCAGTCATCCCACTTTTTTCTACCGAATCTTCCAATTACGAATTTTCCCTACCTCTGTTGTGGTTGCTTTTGATGGGTGTTTTATCGATGCCAAATTTCCTCGTCGATCTCTGTAATCTCATTACCAAAAAGATATCACTTACTCAGCCAGAAGCACAAATTCCCCTGATTTTAAGTAGTATTCCACTCTATTTTTTGCTCACTCTTCTCTGGAGTCCCAATAAACTCCGCGGCCTCATGACCGCTGGCATTATCTGGTGTCTCTATCTTTCCCTCTTGACTTTTTATAAAAATATTATATTAAAAAAGACACCCCTCTCACTCGAAAAGCCCTTTCTTTTGGGTGCTACCTTGGCTTCCGGTTTTTGTTGGTTACAAGCCATTTTGAATACCCTTAATATTCCCGGCGACCAGATTTTACTCTGTCTTGGTTGCACTAATCTCTCTTTTGGCTTTCCTCACCCCAATGGTTTTGCCATTGAGCCACAGTTCATGGGTAATCTCTTACTCGCCCCAGCTATCTTTCTGGTCTTTCGAGTAATTCATCCGAAAACCCACCAAACTCGCAAGTCTAAAATTCTCTATCTCGCGCTAGCTGGTTGTATTATCTCAACACTTTTCTTAATTTTTTCAAGGGGTGCCACCTACTCCTTCTTTCTAGCTGTCGTAGTGATTTTTCTCTATGAATTATTCCATGCTAAAAAGAAACTCCTTGTCACCTCGAAAATTATCTCACTAATCTTATTCCCTCTAGTTTTTGTTACGCTTATTCAAGGTCTAATGTCGGAATTTGGTCCCACCTCTGATACTTTTCTCGGTGGAGTTAGTCGTTCCCTTAGTCAGATGACGCTCGGCCGCATCAAGATTCCTCTTCCCGAAGCTAAAAATCCTTCAACCACCTCTAATGAATCGTCTAATCTCTCACCTAACGATAATACTAATACTAATGCAAGTACTAATACTAGTGCTAATCCTATCTCAGATGCCCCGCTCTTTGACGGCTATATTACAGAATCAACCGATATTCGTGTCAAGCTCTCGAAAATGGGTTTACGCCTCGCTTTTAGTCATCCAAAGCAATTTTTCTTCGGTTCTGGCCTTGGGTCCTCTGGCGTCACTCTCTACAAAGCCTTCCCAGAGCTTGGCTCCACTAAAGAAATTACTCAAAACGAATATGTCGCTATCCTAGTCGAGACCGGTTTTATCGGTATCTTGATTATTTTCTGTAGTGGTACTTGTGTATTTTATCTCTGTTATTCTCGCCAAAAACTTGTAAAGCCATCCTCTAGTCAATCTTCCAAGCAATCCATGAAAAAATCCAACTTCACCAGCTTAATCTCTAGTATTGCTCCAGCCAAACTCTATTTTGCCTCTCTGATTTTGGCCTATGCCGCCTCGGTTTGTTTCTTCTCGGGCCTTCCGAATGCCTTGCATATTTACTTAGTTCCCGTCCTCTACCCAGCACTTTTTGCCAAAAATTTTGAATTTTTATAAAAATATGATATAATACCTGTGTTACTCTAGTGACAAATTAGCTACGGCTAGTTCTTTAAGGAGTTTTATATGCTTATTTGTTACTTATTGACTCGCAAGAAAGGGAGGTGGAGTCATGAAATCTCTAGCGGAAGAGAAAATCGAGCTTGATGCTCTGCTTCAGGAAGTCAAATCTGCGAAAAGATTGATGGACGAAGCCGAGAAGAAGTGTAAGGAAGCTAACACCGAGATCGAAAAACTAAGGAAAATGATGAGCGATTTTGGCGGAGATGAAGTTGCAAAGCTTTACGATGAAACCGGGCAAATTATTACCCAGATCCAGCAGAATTACGAACGTCAACAGCAGGACCCCGCTAATCAGGATCTAAAAAAGGAACATCTTGATCTTATCAAGAAAAAAAATCAGCTGATCAGCGAGAAGAATGCTTATTACAACCCCAAGCTACACCCCCAACTCTGCAGGATTAGGGATGAGTTTGAGGAGACTAAGCAAGAAAAAATTACTTGGGAAAAAATCTTTTCCCAACGAAAGGAGGAATATAGCGAGAAAGACGCTATCTATCAGAAGAAGAAAAGCTTCATCGAAAGCCTAACTTCCTCGGAAGATATTAGAATTAAGTCTTATCTCGATAAGTTGCTCCATCTGATGGGAGTACCCACGAGTAGCGACTTTAAGCTGGTATCTAGGCAGGGCCGAATTGACCTCTATTATGGTGGTCAATGGCATCCAGACGGCATTAATCATGGTCATATCACCGCTATTAAAAATGAGGATGATTATGATGTGTCCTACCGCCGCGAACCTAGCTGCAATGTCGGCTAAAAATTTCAAAATGACAAAATTTAAGCAGTAAATAACTTCTAAAAGAGGCTAAGTTTTAGCCTCTTTTTTCATTTCTTCGTTATAATTAGAACATGAAAACACGCATCGTCTTCCCCGAATTAGAAAATCCCATTATTAAATCTGCCATCGAAAAAGCTCGCGAAAAATTTCCTGATTTTGAGCTAGTTGGTGCCGATTCTATTGAACATGCCTGTCTTGCGGTGAAAAATCAGCTCGCCGATTCTCTAATTGCTGGCATTGATTATTCCTCGCGTGATGTAATTTTGGCTTGCCGTGATCTCATCGGGGTGAAAAATCCACGAAATCTCTTAAAGCCGACTTTTTCCGCTAGTTTCATCCTGGAGCGTGAAAATGAAACTTATGTACTGGCTGATGCGGCTGCTTGTAAACATCCTACCTCTGATCAGCTTTATGATATTACCGTCCAGGCTGTCGAAACCGCTAGTAAAATTTTCCCTATCCCGAAGGTCGCCTTCCTTAGTTTTTCCACCAAGGGTTCCGGTGGTCGCGATGAGACTATTGATTTGATCCAAGAAACCATCGCCAAACTGAAAACTTCTCACCCTGAACTCTTAGTTGATGGTGAATTACAGCTCGATGCCGCCATTAATCCGCGCATCGGCCAGAAAAAAGCTCCAGACTCTCCAGTTGCTGGCTTCGCTAATACTTTAATTGTTCCCGATCTTAATACGGGTAATATCCTCTATAAGGCCATGGAACAATTCGGTGGTTTTACGGCTGCCGGACCCATCCTTCAGGGTTTCAATGCCCCGATTTCCGATCTTTCTCGTGGCAGCACCGAAGAAGATGTCTTGAAAGTTATTGAATATATGTTATTACTTGCTAAACACTAATCTTTGCGCCGCTTACCTCCAAGATGTATAATAGAAACTAGTTGAAAATGGAGTGTTATGAAAGGTAAAATCAAATATTTCGGTACTGATGGTATTAGACAAAAGGCAGAAGCTTTTACCCCTGGCTTTATTCAAGCCGTTACTCTCGGTATTGTGCGCTATTTAGGTAATGCGAAAGAGGACGAAAGTGGCCTCGAACGTCCAGCTCGGGTCTTAATTGGTGGCGATACGCGTGAATCCACTGAGTGGATGATTCGTTATTTTGAGGAAGCTCTGGAAACTGTCGGGATTGATCACGGTACGGTGGGTGTTTTACCGACCCCGGCGATTAATTACGCTTTTTATGAAATGGGTTACGACCTCGCTATTGATATTACCGCTTCTCATAACCCTTACACCGATAATGGTATTAAAATCTTCGAACGCGGCGATACAGTAGGTGGCCTCGAGGCTACTATGCCGGGCGGTGTAGCTTTTTCTGGTACTGGCACTAATGATTCTGGCGAAAATCTTTCCCACTTGGTGAAAAAATATCCATATGGTATCAAACTTTCGCAGTCTGGTGTCAATGCGATCGAAAATGCCCTGGAAAATGAATCTGGTTTCGATGTTCACAGTCCAGAGTTTCGTGAAGATCTCCATGAAGACGCTCTTTCGCGCTATCTTGACCATCTCCGCACTTATCTCGTCCAATTTGGTCCAGCTACCACTTCAGTGCGCCAGAAACCAGATTTTTCTGGTCTTCGCATTGGCTTAGATCTTGCCTGTGGTGCCACCTCTGTTACTGCTAAACAAATTTTTGAAGAACTCGGTGCCGAGGTTATTGCTATCCACGAGGACGCTAGTTTCGGTGAAAAAATTAATGCTGGTTGTGGTAGTACTCATCTTGAATCGCTCATCCAATTAGTTAAAGACCAGCAACTTGATTTTGGTGCGGCCTTTGACGGTGACGGCGATCGTTGTCTAATGATTGATCACGACGGTCAGATTATCGATGGTGATGATATGATTGTGATTTTGGCTAATTACTTAGGCATTCCTGAGGTCTGCGTTACGATTATGGCCAACAAAGGCTTGCTGCGTTGGGCGGAAAAAACTGGTATTAAAATCGCCATGACCGATGTTGGGGACCAAAATGTTTCCGCTAAAATGCGTGAAGACGGTATTCTTCTGGGTGGCGAACAGAGTGGTCATATTATTCTGCCCGGTGAACCAATGGGCGACGGCGTGCTTACTGCGCTCGTCATCACCAAAATTCTCTCCGAAGCACGCGATAAATTCCAGAACGAAGATACCTTACTTGCCGATTATCAAACTATTCAAGATGAAAAAACTGGTCAAACCTCTGAAAATTCTGAACGCACCCTGCCGACCTTGTCTACTCTTTGTCAAAATTTCCAAAAACTTCCACAAACCATCAAAAATCAGCCAGTCGATAGCCAGACCAAACAAGCTTTCCGCAATCTCTCGGAAACCGCTCAGCAATTCATTACTACCGAAACCGAAAATTTGCCAGCCGGCTGGTCGATTAATATTCGCGCCTCTGGCACTGAAGATTTAGTGCGCATTACTATCTGGGGTGACGATGCTGAGGCGATTCAAAAAGCTGCCGATGTTATCGCTAAGCGCCTCACTGAAACCGTATTTGAATAAAGAAAGGGAATTATGGTTAAAATTGAACGTCTATCTGCATATCAACCAGAAATCGCCACGCGTGTGCGTGAGCTTCTGATTCAACTTTCTCGCAGTGGCAAGGATAAGGGTGAAATCAGTCCAGATTGGTTCACGGAAATTGCCCACTCTCCTTATCATGATCTTATTTTTGCCGTCGAGGATGGCCGAATTATCGGTATGGCTTCGGTCTCCGTGACTTTTGGTGCAGGAATTTACAAGAATGCTTACCTTGAAGATTTTGTCGTGGGCAGTAGAGCTCGTGGTAAAGGTGTGGGCGATCTAATTTTCCAGGCCTACGAAGATTGGGCTAGGGAAAAAGGTTGTAAAAATCTCGAATTTACCTGCGGTCATGGCCGTGAAGTAGCCCAGAATTTTTACAAAGCCCACGGCGCCGAAATTTACGATACTAACTTCTTTAGGAAAAAATTATGAACATTTTTATCTCTGGTATTTCCGGTACTGGCATGGGACCCCTCGCCCTCTTCGCTCACGATGCCGGACATCAAGTTTTTGGTTCCGACCTTCATGAGGGTCCGATCACCAAGGAACTAAAGGCCAAAAATCTCACCTTTGCTATTGGTCCACAAACTGGTGATTATCTCGCGGAGATTCATCAAAAGCATCCTATCGACTGGTATGTGCATACCTCGGCTATCACCGAATCTCATCCCGAATATCAACGCGCCAAGGCGCTCGGTCTAAAAATTAGTAAGCGTGATGAGCTAATTGAAACTCTCGTCGAAACTCATCATCTCAAGATGGTGGCAGTCGCTGGCACGCACGGTAAAACCACCACTACCTCTATGCTAATTTGGCTTAGTCAAAAGCTCGGTTTGAAAGCCTCCTATATGGTCGGCTCGACGCTTAATTTTGCCCCTTCCGCTAAGTATGATGCCGATGATCAATTTTTACTTTATGAAGCTGATGAATATGACCGCAACTTCCTGGCCTTTCATCCTTGGCTTTCGCTCATTACTTTTGTTTCCTATGACCATTCCGATATTTTTGCCACCGCAGCTGAATATCAAGATGCCTTTTTGAAATTCGAATCCCAGAGCGAGCACCTCATTTTTGGTCCACACGCTAATCTTCACCACGCCGAACTTCTGGCTGACAAACATCCAGATGTGGTTTTAATGTCAGCCAAGGAATTAATGTTGCCAGGTGAAGCGCGCCGTCTCGACGCCACGCTCGCGATTAAGGCCGTACAGCGAATTCTCGAATCGCTCGGTCGCGAGGTTAATTATGCTGAAATTATCGAGGAGATTAACCAATTCCCAGGCGTCGGACGTCGCTTTGAGCGCCTAGCTGACGGTCTTTATTCCGATTACGCGCATCATCCTGAAGAAATTCGCGCCACCATTAATGTTGCTCTCGAGGAAGCCAAACGCACTCAGAAAAAAGGCGTGGTGATTCTTTATCAGCCTCATCAAAATATTCGCCAGCATGAATTCTTTGACGAATATCGGGATATTTTCCACGGCATCAAAAAACTTTATTGGTTACCGACCTATCTTTCGCGCGAAGATCCTAAACTAAAAATTCTCACTCCTAGTGACTTTCTTAGTTCATTAGATAATCCTGAAATTGGCACCGCAGATAAGCTAGACGATGCACTTTTTGCCAAGCTCCGCCAAGATCTTGCCGATAATTATCTGGTCATCTTAATGTCCGCCGGCGATGCTGACCCATGGCTCCGCCAAAAGTTCTTATGATATAATTAAAACCAGTATGGGTGGTGTTTTGAAACAGGAGCGTCAGGAAGACAAGAGGAAGCGCTTTTTGACCTTCTTAAAACAGATCAAGACCTGGCAATTATTTTTGAGCCTATTGCCACTACTTTTTCTTTCCGCCACTTTTTTGCGCTTTGATCATCTGAAAATGATGGGCTTAAAAACCCAAGTCGAAAAAGCTGACGAGGGTAAGGCTGCCGATGGCACCGATTTACCACAAGCCGAAATTGATCAAAACATCCGCACTGCCCTGAAAAACCTGCGAGATTTTAGCTCTTCTCACACTATCGTGAATTTTGTCGAAAAAAATGGTCACACCACTCTGACCTTCGGCACCGGTCCAATCTATCTGGAACATCAATATAACCGCCAGGCCACCGTTGCCTTGCGCGAAGCCGAGTCCAAACTTGCTCAAAATCCCGATGGCAACCCCAATGGTAATATCTTCGCTAAAGCTATGGAAACTTGCAAGCCGCAGGCTATCCGTAATGGCTGGGGCTGGAACAGTCCGGGTTATCTTAACTGTATGACTGGCGTAATCAATAGTTATCCATCCACCGACAAGCTCACCACTAATCTCACCGCGGATTTACCGCCGACCGCGCTTTATCGCTATGATTTTGTGTCGCCAATTTGGACTCCAAGCCTCTCTGGGATTACAGTTTTACTCTGTGTTATTATCATTATTACTATCATAATTCGTCTAATTATTTTTGCCTTCCTTCGCCTTGCTCTTCTATTTTTGAAATAATTCCTTAATATAATCCCGCCAATTTTCCAGATTACCACCCCTGTTAAAAGCATAAAAGTTTTCCCACCCCTATTTCACCCCCATAAAATCTCTTGACACTTATCTTTATCTAATCTAATATAAAACTATACTTATTTAAAGGAGGACAAATGGCCTATAGTCATAAAAACAGCAAGGGAATTACCTACTACCTACACAAGTCAGAAGTAACCCTTCGCGGTGGCAAGCCACAAACTATCTATTTCTTCACCAAGACTGAGAACAACCCTAAGGGTACTCCAGTTGATCTTCCAGAAGATCGTGTTGTCAATGAAAACCCACGCAACGGTTTCTTGACTCTTTCCAAGAAGAAATAATCTTCGATCGATTACAAAATCCCCTAACTTAAATTAGGGGATTTTTTCTGCCAAATTTCAATATTTTGAACATAAATTTCCTAAATTTTCTCCCGCCATTCTGCTTATGCGGTGCTATAATCAATTTAATACAAATTTTGGGAGAGAATGTATTATGCCTAAAGCCTTCGAGCTTTTTATTTTATCAGTTTCTGGATTTTTATCTCTCTTTTTGCTTTTTGACGACCCAAGTAAGAATAGATTTATTTATTTTATTTTTAAATCTGCCCCTTAAATTACCTGTGGTCGTAAAATAAAAATATCACAAAATATTTCCCTGAAAGAACCGGTCCCTCCAAGCCGGTTTTTTCTCAATTTAAAATCATGATACTTTTTGCCTGCAAAATTCTATTCATGTTTACACTCGGAGTCAACCGCTCTTATTGCAAACTACGTATTTTAGACTATTAAATCCTAAACAAAAATTTCATCCATTGACGAAAATTCGAGTTGTCTTGTTCCTGTTTGTTTGAACTGAACTTCTGATTGGCGTGTTTTTGTTTCGCGAGATCGCTATTAATCGGTAGCATTACCATAGTTTCACCGCTAGCTTTTTTATCCTGTAATTTTCGTGCCATCAGTTCCTGATATTCTTCGGAAGCATAGTATTGATTTTCCAGTTTCATGTTTGAAACTTTGAGCTCCATTAGTTGTTTTTCTTGCAATTTGGTATTCAGAGTTTGCTGTAGGCTCCAATTTTTTGTAATTGATTGCACGGAAAAATAAAGTAAAAGTACAAACATCGTCGGCAGCAACAAAAACATAATTCGCTCTTTACTAAACAAAGAGTGCTTCACCCAGTAACGCAACTGATTAAGTTTCAGATGTAGTTGAATTTTGTTATTTGTTTTCATAATTAGAATTCTCAAGAATATCTGGTGCCACCCTAATCCTTCCCCCTATTATAGCATTTTATGATAAAATAAAACTACCTTGGGGGCGTAGCTCAGGGGTTAGAGCAGGCGGCTCATAACCGCTTGGTCGTTGGTTCGAGCCCAACCGCCCCCACCATAAAGCTCCTGTGGAGCTTTATGGAACGGCAAACTTGCGAGCTGTGCGAGCAAGGAAGACGTACCATGTTTTTAACATGGAGGGAACGGCAAACTTGCGAACCTCTATTCTTCGGCATCCTTGGCCGATTTTTTCTATCAGTTTTTTGTGCCTTAAGTTTGTTTTATAAATTTTTCACCAATTCCAAAATACGATTTTCTCGCTCGACGGTATTCTTTTCAATCGGTTCACCTTGGAAATTATTATTTGCTCGTATAGCTTCGTCTATTGGCACAAATTTTAAGACAAATCCCAACTCTTTTTCGCCATCATCCAAGCTTTGCGCACCGATCTCATTCTCAGTCTCGCATAAATAATAGTAATTATATTGCACCAAAATCACATCTTTGCCATCTTTTTGCATTTTTTGTGTTCGCAAAACTTCGCCAAATTCTCGCACTGATTCCGGCTTCAAAATCATGCCGGTCTCTTCTTTAATTTCTCGCTCCAAAGTTTCAAGATGAGTCTCATCGCCCTCAATCCCGCCACCCGGAAATTTATAAAAATGATATTTCTCACTATAAATCATTGCCACCTTGCCGTTTTGATCTAAAATAATCCCGCGTACTGACGGACGATAAAACTTTTCTAAACTCGAATCATAATCTTTTAGATCAATCGTAAAAAGTCGCTGCATACTCCTATTGTAGCACCACCCCCCACTACTAACCACAAAAGAATATTATCAATACCCCACGAGTGCTTTTTGACAAAGTGATGCTTATCTGTGACACACATTGACAAAATAACATAAACATGATAGAATATAAGAACTAATTCAATAGTGGATTAGGTAGACCAACCCATTTTACGAATGTATCTGGGTAGTACATTAAGGAGGTTCGTATGAACGAAGTAAAAAAGAGTGTAGTAAATCGTTACGATATCATTGGTGGTCCGAGCAAAAGCGCTTTATTCGACGCGTGCATGTATGTCTACAGTAAAGACGCGAAAATTGCTGTGAATTTTACTATCTCACAAGGATATTCAAACGATACTAATGATGCAACAAGGCTGTATCTGCCATTACCGGTAACCAATATTAAGATAACCGGAATCGAACATGAAGACGGCTCTGGAGAGTCCTTTATTCTAAAGGGCTACTGTAATGTGGATAAGGATTATCTTCTTCGTAAGGAGAATACTTATCGGTATCGATATAGTCGGTTTTCGGCATATTATGATGCCAGAAGTCGTAAGGGAACTTTCACTCTGATTACTGATTAAGAAAACTTCCTTTTATTAAAACCGATGTACCCGGGCGTTTAGTCCGGGTATTTTTTATGTAAAACTACGGATAATAGTTAGGGTATTACAGATTACATTAAATAACTTTATATGGCGAGAATCATAAAAAAAGACTGCTTGACGCAGCCTTTCGGGAGGTTAGTTGCAATAATTAATCTCTAACACTATCTAGTACCTTGAATAATTCCTTGGATGGCATTAGGCTATAAAAGCTAAAGCCTCCACTTGGTTTTGGTAGGGATTTAACGCCATAGCTTTCCCATATTTGAGCCGCTTTCTTATTATCATAACTGTTATCCCACCAATCTGGTCGAAGAGAATCCCCATTTGGTATAAAATATGCCTCGATATTTTCCAGGCGTTTTTTGGGTTCCCATCTTCCAATCAGACCGAGTTGATTACAGTATAATAATGGATCTCTCCTCATACAATCGGTGGAAGACTGCTTAATTGCAGCTATCACTTCATCATTATATGGGTTCGGATCGTCGGCAAAAAATGGAATTTTACTAAAATACCATAAACGTGATAAATGTGTATGGAATACCCTTTGAATAAATCGCATAGCGGTACAGGGTGCACCACCTATAAAAAATATTCTCGTAATTTGACTTGGCTGACACAAAGCCATCTCATATGCGACAGCTGCGCCAAAACCACCTTGAGCATGAATTTCAAATTTTCCTTCATGTTGGTCAAAGAAATCAGCTATACTTTCCCGTATACCGTCAATAACAGACCTATTACCGTTATACTGGAAAATTTGCACCTGACTTGTGCCGTAATGATAAGAAACATCTTTAGCATACCATGATTCAGTTTCCACAGAGTCGCCCTCTGCTGGAATGATTAGAATATTAATATCCTTCATTATTATCACCTCCTGTTAAAGTGCAATCTCCGTTTAATATTATAACATATTTTACAGATTATAAAATCATCTAATGCAGAACTATTAAACGGTAAAATAGCTCAGGAATAATTATTCCTTCATTGACAGAATAAGCATTTTAATGTATAATATGTAGATATTATTATATAAATTTACTTATTAATTTATATAAAATTGCACCTTGAAAGGAGGAAAAATATTATAAAGTAATAGGTGCATCTTGTTTCTAATTCATTTTTAATTTTTACATAAGGGAGGGAAGTATGATAGAAATTGACGAATTTAAGAGTTTAAGGAAGATACAATACGAGGAAGAAAAAACTCAGGCCGAAAAGCTGAAGGAGCAGCTCGATCTTTTCGACGCATCCAACTTACTCAGAATTTTTGGTACATTGATCCTTATGGCAATCAATCTTCTTTATCGAGATAGTTTTGGCTTCATGATGCTAACTATGGGCTCAATTCTAATGGCCGCCATTTCGGTATTATTGCTTGATCGATTGCCAGAAAAAGACTTTAAATGGGCTCATGACCCAGAGGTTGATGGTAATTATTACTATGCAAATCTTACCACTATGGTAACTTTATTTGCTGTAGCTGGATTTGAGGTTTGGACTACTTCAAGATTTGCGATGACGATTATTTTCTTCGGTGCTGTTATTTTTGCAATGGGCTATTTTCATATGGTTTTTCACGCATCCAATCAGTTCATAAGAAAATGGGCTACCACAATGCGTATCCTGAATTTAACGTTCATTGTTTTAATTGCCGCGTCGATACCTGTTTGTGTGCTATTCCTAATTTTTAGTAATTTTTCCTAACTTAAAATACCCCGAATTTGGGGTATTTTTTTCTGCTTAAATTCCTTTGGTTCTGGCTTCGTAGGAAATCTGTTCTTGTTGCTCGTTTTGATAGTCAATTTTTCCCGATAAGAAAAGTTGGTCGAATAATTCGATGTCATCGATATGGTCTTCGATATGTTTCCAAACTCGATTTGCGCCATTGTAATAGGCTAAATCTTTGTTATTTGGTAGCTCACCCGTTCCACGAAAACAGCGCTGCACGGCATTGAAAACTGGCTCAATTTTACCGCCGGTTAGTTCACGTAATTTACATTGAATTTCGTAAACTTCACGAAAATTCTTACCCTTAAAATTAGCTAAACCAATATTGATATAATGATCGATTCCCGAATCTTCATATTTGCCATTAATGGCTTGCTCCACCGCTTTCGCTACCCCCTCATCGAACTCTTCGTTATTTGGAAAACCGGTCGAGAATGCCTCTACTTCATGATCCACATAGGGAACTGCACGTAGTACATGGGTGCCTAATTCATGCACGATTAGACCGCGAGCTCGCTTGGCACTATAGGTCTTGTCTTCTGGAAAATAAATCCGGCGTTCCTCATGATCTGCTGAAGCATTGGTTGCCCCAGCTTTGATTTCTGCGCGGTATGGATTGCTGCCATCCTCATTTAACTCTTCTTTAATAATTTCATTAACGATATTTACCATTTCTTGTGAGCTAAATTTTTCTTGATCTTCTGGAATATGTTGCAAGAAACTACCAAAAAATTCGTTTGTCATTTCCGCGAAACGTTCAATGGTTTCTGGCTTCGGCTTAAATCTTTCGCTTCTGGTTTCTGGCATTGGTCCAATTTTATCAAGCAGCTCGGCAAAACTTTGTTTTTGCTCATTGGTCAGATCCTGTGCCTTAATCTGATCAATCTTTTCATTTAGTAGTGCATAAAAAGTCCCCTCGTCTGGCTTGCCATAAAGTGCCTCGTTAGCCTCCTTATGATGCTCCGCTGCCAGCTTTTTGGTCTCTGGTTGCGTGACTATATTATAGGCTAAATTAGCCACTAAAAAGTCATTTTTCTTAAAGCAGTCATCGGCCAAATATTCCAGCAATCTACGTTTTCCGCTGGATAATTCTGCGCTCTCGAGTTCCGCTTTTGCTTTTTCTATGTTAGCCAAATTGTTTTCAATCTCTTGTTTATTTAAATTTCCATATTCATAGTTCGGATGAATCAGGTCAGGATTATTTAAAAATTCTTCTTTCGCTTCCTTGGCGTTAGTCGGGTTTAGGCGTTCATAAACTGTGAGATCCGCACTAGCGATCAATTCTGAGATTTCATCTTCCTTTAATTTTTCCGCTGTATTTTCAGAATTATTAAAAACAGATTCTCTTGTCGTCTCAATTTTATTTTCCGGGTTCGCCTGCTCAAATTTTTCGCGTGCTAATTCTGGATTAAATTGATTTTCAAGATTGGTTAATTTTTTCAAAAGGATTTTTTCGTAATCTCTATTTTCAAACCGATTAAAATTTGGAAATTCCGCCATAAAGCTCCAGGTTAATTTAGTATTTTTCTTTTATATATTATAACCTCTTATGCTATAATTTAGTTATGAAAAAGAAAACTTGGTGGAGGTCAGGCTTTACGATTATCGAGGTAACGCTTGTGTTGGCGATTACTGGTCTGCTCGTCGTCTCCGTCATGGGTTTTCTTTCCGGCAATATTAATAATCGCCGTTACATCGATTCTTATAATGAACTTTCTGCTACGCTTAAGTCGGTCTATTCTTCGGTAATTAATGTAAAAAATCCCCGTGAAGCCGATGAGGGTAGTAGTATTTATTGCACGCTTAATACTATGTGGAATGAAAACGGTGGATTAGTTTCTAATTCTGCCTCAGATAATTTTCCAGGTCGCACTCGCTGTGCGGTTTATGGCAAGTTAGTTACCTTTGGTGAGACCAATCCTGCGACAAACCAACCAGATCATAATGTGCGAATTTATGATGTGATCGGTCATATTTATACTCAAAATCTCGATATTGAAAACGCCTCTGGCGATAACGCTCTGGTTTCTTTAAAGAGTATCGGCGCCAATGTAGTCACTATGAAAAGTGAAGCCAATACTTGTCGTATGACTACCGCAGGGAATCACGATGTTTATGAGCCACTCTGGCAAGCCCGTATTGAAAATACCGAAAATCACGATTCGTTCGTCGGGGCTTTTCTGGTTACGCGTTCACCAATTTCTGGTACCGTCCACACCTACATTTATGATGAAAAAGGTAAAACTTTTAACATTAATCAATTCATGCGAAAAGTGAATAACGAATACGTTGGTAATGGTAGCTGTGAATATGGTGGCATTGGTTCCGTCACTAGCGTGGTAGCTGATGCTGGTCTTTATCCTGCCTTTGGTACCCTAAATCGCTCCGATTCTAAAGGTCTCTATCTTGAAAATGTTAAACTTCAGAATAAAAAAGATCTCGATATTTGCGTTGGCTCAGAAAATCATTCTTTGAACAGTATCGGTCGTCGTGCTATTCGAATTCATGCTGATGGTAGTAATTCTACAGCTGTTGAATTGATTGATATTGATAGTGAGGAAAATCCATGTCGAAGTTAAAGCCATTCATTAGTCGTCGCGGCGATACTATTATCGAAGTAACTTTTTGTTTTGTAGTTTTTATTTTAGTTTCTGCCATTTCGGTTTCCATGATGAATCGTAGTTACGCAAAAATCCAAAATTCCTTGCAAATTACCACGGTACGCAATGAAATTGATGCTCAAGCTGAAGCCCTGCGTTTTATTCATGAGTCCTATATTTCTGAGCGTGCTTTGGTTAAAACTAGTGGCCAGGACGACTCTGGTAAATGGCAAGAATATCGCGCGATTTGGGATCGCTTGACTAGCTTCAATAATGGGATGTCGAATAGTTCAACTGAAATTTCTAAATTTGAAGCCAATAAATGTTCTGAATATTACGACAAAAATAATATCGTGGGCGACAATCACAATATTTTTACCGATAAAGCCTTTATTCTAAACACCCGTAAGCTCAAAGCTTCTGATCCAGAAAATACTATTCTTTCCGCCAAAGATCATCCAGAAATTTTTCAAGAAGCACCGCTGGCCCCTCGCCTAGTTTTCTCTTCGACTTCTACGGCTGGCACTTCGAATGGGGAAGATACTGAAACCACCAACCTTAATGAAATTAATGACGGTACTAATTACAAAACCACTCCAGTTTTTAATAACCTTTATCGTGCCGAAGGTATTTGGATTGTCGCCGTTCGTGACTTTACTAACGTTCCATCTAGCGCCCATTTCGATGCTAAATATCGTGAAGATATGGATAAAAATTACCCTCCAGAATTTTACGATTTTCATATTCGCACCTGTTGGTATGGTCCAGGAGAAACCGTCCCAACCACCATTGGTACCATCATTCGTTTATATAATCCGGACTACATGAAGAGAGGTTAGATTAATTTATGCGTCAAAAAACTATACGAACAAAAATCAGCAATCGACCCTTTTCTGGCTTTACTATTATCGAAGTGACTCTCTCCTTGATGTTTATTTCGATTCTGCTACTTTCGGTAATTTTTGTCGCAGTGCATCTCTCTACGATTTATCAAAAGGGAAATACCATTAACGCAATTAATTCCACTTCACGCCTACTTGTGGATGATTTTCAACGCGGGATTGCTACGGCTCCCGCTCGCTCCCTCTCTGATATTTGCCGTGTCGAATATGCTTCAAACAATAACGAGATGAATAAATGTTTGCAGGACCAAGCTAGACTTTATGTTTATCAGCAAAATTATGGCACTATCAAGGCTAAGCAAACTGGCAAACTGCTCGAGAGTGTGCCGCTTTCTGGTGTCTTCTGTTCTGGACGTTTCACCTATCTCTGGAATACTGGTTATGTGTTAAATTCCACGGATTACGAAATTATGAGCGGTAGTCGCGCTACTTTCAGTAATGGCGATACGGAAATTGACGATTATCGTTTAATTAAAATTGAAGATTCCGATCGTGCTATTTGTCGTTCCCATATGGAAGCCGCCGCTAATAATAATCGTGTTTATCAAGTAGCCGACATCGCCCCAACCTATAGGCTCACTGGCGCCGAATATAAAGAGGTCATGAAAAAGAATAACGAAGATATTGCGCTGTATGATTTTACTATCTTTGCGCCGACCGAACATGCTCTCACTATGCAGCATTTTTATAGTGGTACTTTCATTTTAGCTACCTTGCGTGGCAATGTGGATATCACTGGCACCGGCGAATTTTGTAAGACGCCACCAGAAATGGGCTTGTCTTCTAGCTTTAATTATTGCGCCATCAATAAATTTAATTTTTCCGCTAGGACATCAGGTCAAAATAGAAAAGGAGAGGAATAATGAAAAAACTATTAATCACTAAACGCGGCTCTACTTCCATTATTGTGACAATTTTTGCCATGCTTTTATTTAGTATTATTGTGGTTGGTTTTGTGCGCCTCACTCTTTCTGAAGCTGGTCAAACTAGTAATTCTGACCTTTCCAAATCCGCCTACGATTCCGCACTTGCTGGCGTAGAAGATGCCAAGGTTGCCCTTCTTAAATATCATGAATGTTTGAACCGCTACCAAGAAGGTGGTTCCGATACCAACTGTAAAGAAATTATCGAAGCCATGCAAAATGGTATCAAAAATCAAGACTGCAACACTGTCGCAAATGTCCTCAGTCGTACCACTGATGAGCAAAAAGGCGTAACCATTCAAGAAGTAAAGAACAAGAATCTCGACCAGGGTCGTGGTGCTGATATGATGCAGGCCTATACTTGTGTAACACTTCAGGAAGACCTTAGCGATTATCGCTCCTCACTCAGCAGTGAAAATCGTCTCCGCATTGTGCCAATTCGTAGTGATAAAATCAAAGAATTGAAATACGTCAATATTAAGTGGTTTTCTGACACTAATTACGCTAAGCTCCTAAGTAACGGTCATCAGCTATCTTGGAGTGAAAACGCCTCTCTGCCATCCGGGCAATATTCCTTGGTTCCACCACTGATTAATGCTTCATTCTATCAAGCCGACCGTAATTTTAAGATGAGTGATCTTATTACGGCTAGTGGCGATAATTCCACCGACCAAGGAACAATGTATCTAAGACCAAGCAAGAACGGTACTAATGAAATTAGAGCCAGTGAAGTTTCTCGTACTTTTGATAAACACAAGAATGAACTTTTCTATGTAAAGTGTCAGGAAGGTAATTTCTTCTGTTCACTCACTTTTGAAGTGCCAAACACTTTTAACAACTCTAATGATCGTAATACCGGTGCTACTTTCTTAGTTTTATCACTGCCTTATGGCGCACCAGATACGGATTTTGCCATCTCACTTTATGATGCTAAGCGTAATCCAATTGATTTTACTGGTGTGCAAGCTAAGGTTGACTCGACTGGCCGCGCCAACACCCTCTATCGCCGTATCGAAGCTCGCGTCGAATTGATTGATAATTATTTCCCATACCCAGAATTCGCCGTTCAGTTAAACGATGATAAAAACAATGTCACTCGTAAAACTTTCTATACCACGAAAAACTGTTGGTACATGGAAGATGGCGACAAGGACACTTGTCCAGATTACCTTGAAAACGACGATTACGCCAATCCAGAATAATCATCTTGGATATGAATGAACAGAAAATAATCAAACAAGCCGAAGATAGAATTACTGCTAATGCGTACATTCACTACGTTAGTGATTTGATTTATAAAAAAACCGCGGAGCTTGGATTATTCGAAGGCGTAGATTTTGAATATCATGCAGATATTTATGAAAATATCTCTGTATTCAAATTTAAACCTAAGCATGAAAAGTTGGTTTTTGATATGCGAAATTTCTTAAATGATTCGCTGGTGAGTGACGAATCTATCAATCGAGCCATCAAACGAATTTCTCTTAAATTTAAAATGAACAATGAGAAAACAGACAGTATAAAAACAAAACTTTATTCATATATGCACACCTCAGATTTTCGAAAGGGTCAAATTTCGGATGAAGGTAATTATTTTTCCGTCAAAAGACGAAAGAACTCGGATAGTTTGAAAGTTATTTTGTATTTTCATAATATTACTAAGGAATTAGCTCCCACGGCTACCTGTCTTCTGTATTACTTGTCTTTGATTCTAGATCAATTTTTATACACGGATAATTCGAACGTATTTTTGCTCGGTAATGATACCTATTCCGATTTTTCAGCTAACGAAGATTTTTATGGCCTGCAAAAAGAAGTGTTCTACGAAAAACCATTACAGAAAACCGCACTAGAGAAAAATATCCAAGAGTTTAAATCGAAAATTTTACACGCAGAAATTGTGCACAGAATTTACAAACAAATATCAGGCAACGTAGAAATTTCAGATGAATTATTGTTTGATAATTGTGGCTACATCGTAGATAAATCTTATTGGACTCAAATAAAAGAGACTCAAATCCAGAATTTACTTCAGGATATTAAGATAGAGCTAGAACTAATCAGTTAATATTTGACAGAAAAACCGTTGTAGATTATAATAGATACATACGTCGCGGGGTAGAGCAGCCTGGTAGCTCGTTTGGCTCATAACCAAAAGGTCGTTCGTTCAAATCGAACCCCCGCCACCAAGTTTTAGAACCATCAGGTTCTTTTTTTGTGTAAACTCTTCATTTTTGGCATTTTAAATATCAAAATGAAAGCCACAGCTCTTATCTCCGCCTATAGTTTATTCTATCTGTAGGTATGAGTTTTTACATCAAATTTTTAGCAGCTATTCTCACGATATCTGAGAAACTCTCATTGATATGAGGCATTGAAGCGTGTTCCAAGAGCGTTAAATCACCGTACATGCCAGCCACGATCTCCATTACTGTGAGATCTGCATTCTTCGCTACAATTGTCGCACCTAGAAGTTTCTTGTCTTTGTCGCAAATTAACTTCAAAAATCCTAGTTTCTCTCCCGCAATTAGGGAATGAGTGGTTTCAATTTCCGGTACAATTACAATCTTACATTTAATGCCACGTGACAAGCAATCTTTTTCTGTTAAACCTACGGTTACGATTTTTGGTGTCGTATTTAATACGGTTGAGAAATGGCGATAGGTTAGGGTTAATTTATTACGTTTCAAGATATTATTTACCGCCAGTGTCCCTTCATAAGCCGCCTTTTCTGTTGAATAACCTACCGACTGCTTTAAAGGATTTGCCACTACGTCGCCGGCCGCAAAAATATGACTCACGCTGGTTTCGAGCTGATCATTCACAACGATACCTTGTTCGCTAAATTTGATTCCTGCATTTTCCAGACCGAGCTCTGTATTCGGTCGGTTATTAATTGCAAAAACAATCGCTTCTACACGCACTGTTTTTTCGTCAGCGCCACGTTTCATCGTCACTTTTACTGTAGCTATTCGACGTCCATTCGAGACGGTTTCATTTTTGTCTTTTTGGATTGCTACAACTTTTGTGTTAGTTAGAATCTTAATTTTTAGTCCCGACACTAACTTATTTGTAACCACTTCAATTGCTTCTTTGTCGTAACCTTCTAGAATTGTCTCTTCTTTTTCTGCCACAATCACCTTGCACCCCATTTTGGCGAGATACTCTGCAGCCTCAATTCCTTTCTTTCCGGCACCTACTACTAAGACGATTTTTGGTAGTTTCTTTACCCGCATGAAGATGTCTTCTGGTAGGTAGTAATTCGTAGTTTCAATTCCTGAAATTGCACTAAGATCCATACCTCTACCGGTGCAGATCAAGAAACGTTTCGCTGAATATCGTTTATTCGCTACGGCTACTTCGTAAGGTGAAATAAAATGCGCATCGCCGTGAATTAAGTCGATCTTAAAATTCGCGAAAGATTTTTTCTTGGCTAAGATATATTTTTTCACTCGCCTCTGGATGGTTTCGAAGAGGGAAGGGTAGTTGTAAGTTAGAGTGTCTTGATTATTGCTCAGCTGCAAAAACTTCTTCGCATCATAATATTGATTTGCGATGTCAGAAGCCGAGAGTTGTGCCACACGGTAAATATCAGATTTGCTGCCGACTAATTCGTTCTCAACAATCGCTACGCGAATATTATTAGCTGCCGCAGCTCTTGCCGCCGACATTCCTGCCGCACCACTACCGATAATTATCAAATCGTAATCAAATTTTTCACTCATCATTCATCCTTCTCTAAACCAGTTTGTTTCTTTGCTCAATCATGAATCCCAAGTCGGTGTTAAATTTCCTCACCTCATTCGCTAATTTCTTATCAAATTCACTTTGGGTAACAATAGTTTTTTTCTCCGCCCAAGTCACTACTTTTTTTACGATAAACTCAATAGTTTGCGCATCTAGTTCTGGAATATTTTCAATTTTACATTCTGTCTTTAAGATCTTCTTAATTAACTTATCTGTTACTGGTAGATTTTCACTATTTTTCTTACGCACTAAAAACCTCCTGCTACCAATTTAAAAGCAATCAGAAAAAGTCCTAAAGTAATAAAGAGAATACTTGAAATCAGTTTCGTGAAATCTAGATTGTCTAAACGCCACTTTTGAATTTCCGCAGCCGTCTTACCATGGCGAATGCTGAATTTTAACACTACTAGCGGCATCACTGAAATCGCCGTATAGGTTAAAATCATTACAATCTGCCAAAGCGCTGGTAGCTTCAAAAAACTATCGGCTGAAACCAACATTAAGGCTAGGATGAATGGTAGTTCCGCCACCACCGACAAAACACCTAGTGAAAAGGCCTCAATATTACTAGATGAATTTGCCGCGCGTTTGCGGATGTATCGGATGATTGACTTTGGCAACCAAAGTTCCGTGGATCTGTTGGTCTTATAGTAGAAGAACCACACGCAAATTGCAAGACTAAAAATTAAACAAATTAAAATCGTTAAACATAAAATCGTCAAATTACCACCGAATAACACCATTAGGGCGTAACAGATAGAGGTTAGGAGTAAACTGGTCAAAAATATGTAACCCACGATGTAATTTGAAAGAAGATTTTTGGTCTTCTTCTTCAAGTATCTTCCGGCACTTTCTCGGTATAACAAAAGAAACACCCCCGTGCTTAATTGCATGGAAGACTGGGCTAGGGCGCTCAAAATTATCACCCCGAAAGTCAATAATAAAGTTTGAACCTCCATTTAGCTATATTATATCATGCTTATGGTCAATCATATCTTGCTTATGACAATTTATAACTTGCTTATGCTAAAAAAATTTTAGGTATTTTTCTATCTGTAAAATTAAAAATCTTTCCGCTTATGCTTCTCCTTTTTTCTTAAACTTGCTAAATTGCAGTCAAACAAATTAAGTGAGGTAAATATGAAAAAAGTACAATTCAGAAAGCGACCAGAAAAGCCGATTATGTGGTGTTTTGCCACCGGTCTATTTTTATTATTTTTGTCCATCTTATCTTTAGATTTTTTCAGCGCCAAAAAGGATGACGCTTGGAATCCTTTAAGTCTAAAAAGAGATGGAAGTCCCCAAAATTATTATAATATCGGTAAAGTTCCACAGAGGGCTGAGCTACTTGGATCTGTTAGTCTTGGCTCTCTGGCGGGGAATTCTGAGACTGAAATTATTCTCGCCGAGGCGCCTACCGATGCTGAACATCGTAGCGTTTTGCCGGATCCTAAACCATGTCCAGAGGGGAAAATTCGTAATCCCTTAACTAATCGTTGTATAAAAAGTTATGATGAACGTCACAAAAAGAAACCGAAAAAGCCGCAGGAAACAGGGAAAACTCCAGCGCCAAAAAATTCTCAGAAAGAGCCTAAACAGCCAAAGCCCGGTAAGTCCACTCAGCCTAGACAACCTAAGCCAACTGAAAATACTGTAAATAAGCCCTGTAAGTCTGGCTATGTAAGAAATCAAGAAACTCATCGTTGTAATAAAATCGCCACGCCAAAACCAAATACATCAAAGCAATGCAAGCCCGGATATTATTTAAATCAAAACACTCATCGCTGTAATAAGGAGAATTCTCATGAAAATCAACCAAAGATCTGCAAGACAGGCTATTACCTTAACCCTCAGACGTATCGTTGTAAAAAGATTAGTCCTGCAGGAAATGCAAAGAAACCATGCGAAGTGGGTAAAACAATCAGCCCAAAGAGTGGCCGTTGCGTAAAAATTCCAGTATCAAAGGCCCCTAAAACTTGTGGTGAAGGCAAGGAATTAAATCCAGCTACTAACCGTTGTAAGAAGATTGACTCGAAAGACGAAAAAACTCCTGCACCTTGCAAAGAGGGGTATGAACGTAATCCTGAGACGCATCGCTGTCGCAAGCAAAAGGCTAATACTGGTGCTACCGATAAGCTTGAGGTGCCAAAAACTGGCGACCCTGAAAAAACACCTAAACAATTTAATGGTTCTACGGCAATTATCGGCTCTTCGGTAGCTGGCATCGGTCTTCTACTCTTCCAATTCCGAGTTGAATTAATCGAATTTGTGAAGAAAATTTTCATCAAAAAATAGGCAAAAATCTCAAAAATCTTTTTAATTTTTCTCATCCACCCCTGTTAATTTAATAATTAGCAGTCTTGACATTAGAGTGCTAATTGGCTATACTTAAGACAAATTAGCAGAATAACCGCTAAAGTGCCAAAAATAATAAACAAGGAGTATTTATGAGTAAAATTATTGGTATTGACCTTGGTACAACTAACTCTGCTTTCGCCTACATGGTAGCCGGAAAGCCGGAAGTTATTACCAATGCTGAAGGTGACCGCACTACCCCATCTGTTGTGGCTGTGACTAAAAAAGGTGATCGCCTCGTTGGTAAAGTTGCCCAACGTCAACGTGTTACAAACCCAAAGAACACCATCTATGGTATTAAGCGTTTGATTGGTCGTAAGTTTGATGATAAAGAAGTTCAACGCGATCTCGATATTATGCCATACAAGATTGTTAAAAAAGGTAACGGTGTCGCTGTTGAAATGGATGGCAAGGAATACACCCCAGAAGAAATCTCTGCCATGATTCTTTCCAAGATCAAGGCTGATGCTGAGGCCTTCCTTGGTGAAAAAGTTACTGAAGCTATCATTACCGTTCCTGCCTACTTCGACGACTCTCAGCGCCAAGCTACCAAAGATGCTGGTAAAATCGCCGGTCTTGAAGTTAAGCGTATTATTAATGAACCTACTGCCGCCGCTCTCGCTTATGGTCTTGAAAAGAAGAGTGAAGAGAAAATCGTGGTCTTCGACCTTGGTGGTGGTACCTTCGATGTTTCCATCCTTGAATTAGGTGACGGCGTCTTCGAAGTGCTTTCTACTAACGGTGATACCCACCTTGGTGGTGAAGACTTTGACAACCTCATCGTTAACTTCCTCTGTGATAAATTCAAAGAAGAATCTGGTATCGATGTTAAGAAAGACGCTGCTGCCATGCAACGTATTAAAGATGAAGCTGAAAAGGCTAAGAAGGAACTTTCTTCCGCTAAGGAAACCGAAATTAACCTTCCATTCCTCTCTGCCGATGCTGATGGTCCAAAACATTTTGAATACACTTTGACTCGCTCAAAGATGGAAGAACTAGTCTCTCCACTCATCGAACGTCTCGCTGAGCCAGTTCATAAGGCGCTTAAGGATGCTAAACTTTCCACTAGCGACATCAATGAAGTGGTGATGGTTGGTGGTATGACCCGTATGCCAGCTGTAGTTGAAAAAGTTAAGGAACTCTTCGGTAAAGAACCTATGCAAGGTGTTAACCCAGATGAAGTCGTGGCTGTCGGTGCTGCCATCCAAGGTGGCGTACTTCAGGGCGACGTGAAGGATGTTCTCTTGCTCGATGTTACCCCACTCTCTCTCGGTATTGAGACTATGGGCGGTGTTTCCACCAAGCTTATTGACCGTAATACTACTATTCCTACCTCTAAATCTGAGACTTTCTCCACCGCTGCTGATAATCAGCCACAGGTAGAAATTCACGTCTTGCAGGGTGAGCGCGAAATGGCTTCCGATAACAAATCTCTCGGTCGCTTCGTACTCGATGGTATTGCTCCAGCTCCACGTGGTGTCCCTCAGATTGAAGTTACCTTCAATATCGATGCTAACGGTATCTTGAATGTTACTGCTCGTGACAAGGGAACTGGTAAGGAACAGAGTATTACTATTCAAAACTCTGGCAACATGTCCAAAGAAGACATCGAAAAAGCTCAAAAAGACGCCGAGCTCCACGCTGATGAAGATAAGAAAAAGCGCGAAGCTATCGATGCTAAGAATCACCTAGAACAAGCTATCTATCAATACGAAAAAATGCCTGATGAATTCAAAGATAAAATCTCTGATGAAGATAAAGAGACTATCAAAAAGGCAGTCGAAGAGGCTAAGGACGTCTTAAAAGACACCAACGCCGAAGCTTCTAAATACGAAGAAGCCGCTAAAGAATTAGCTAATAAAGTCATGCCAATCGGTGCCAAACTTTACCAAGCTAACTCTGCCGACCAGACCAATCCAGAAGCTGGTAAAACCAACCCGGATGAACCAGTCGAAGGTGAAGTCGTCGACAAATAAGACTGCTAAAAATCTCGAATCTCTAAATACATAAGGCACTAAAAACAGCACCCCGCCCCGGCGGGGTGTTCTGTATTTACAACATATATGCTAAAATAAAGCAAATTAAAGAGTTTAATATGCAAAAATTTATCAAACAATTCCAAAAAACCTCTAATTTAGCTAAGTTAGATCTAATCATTAAATTATTGATTTCCTTTTCGGGTGCCGCACTCACTATCATGCACTTCGTCGATCCGGTAACCTGGCATAAGTTGCCAAGTTATCTCGTGACAATCATCCTCCCTTTTATCCCGGACCTAATCGCGAAAATCAATCTTCATACTTCCACCAAACTTCGTCTTGCCTATAGTCTCTTTTTGATTATCGCCATGGTCTTCGGCATCGATCTTGATTGGTATAAAAACCTAATTATTTTCGGTTATCCAAGTTATGATAAAATCGTCCATACTTTGTCTGGCGTATTTTCTGCTTTTCTCGCCAAAGAAATTCTCGATAATGTCTATGATGGTAAGGATTCTGCCGTAAAATCCACTTCCACTTCAAGTACCTCAGCCGTAAAAGTTAAAAAATATTCCACTGCCTTCGCTTTTCTCTTTATTGTTTCTTTTGTTTTCTTTATCGCGGCTGCCTGGGAATGTTTTGAATTTTCCTACGATCAACTTTGTGGTGGTCACATGCAGGAGCTCAATGCTCCTGGTGTCGGCGATACCATGGGTGATATAATTTCTGCTGGCATCGGCGGCATAATTTTTGCCTTTTTCTTACGTAAAAAGTAATTTTCTCAAAATAAAATTCAGTCGAAAAGTCTAAAATAAATTTATCAAATGAAAGTGAAAAATTCTTCCAAAAATCAGGATTACTTGCAGCAAGTTACCGCGCGTGAAACGGAAATTCTTTTGCAGGAACTCACAAAAACTCTAAAAAATAATGTACCGGGTGATGTCGTGGAATTTGGCTGCTATAAGGCAGATACCTCTGTACTTTATCAAAAACTTTTGGAATCTATGGGCCATGGTGGCTCCCCTCAATCAGAAAATCACACCCCTTCGACCAATCAGAAAATGCTCTGGCTCTATGATTCTTTTGAAGGACTTCCCGCCAAAACCCGTGAAGATAATTCGGCAGCTGGCGATGCTTTTCAAGCCGGCGAGCTACTTGTCACTAAGCGCGAAGTTATCGAAAAATTCAAGAAAATGGGACTTAAACTTCCTAAAATCAAGAAAGCCTTTTTTGATGATCTTGATATTATATATGATATACCAGAAAAAATTTCCTATGCCTTTCTGGACGGCGATTTATACCAATCCATCAAAACTAGCCTACATCTCGTCACTGACAAAATGTCGCAAGGTGGCGTAATTATTGTGCATGATTATAATAATCCGGAGCTACCAGGTTCCGCTCGTGCTGTCGATGAATGGCTAAAATCCCATCAAGCTAAAGTTGCTAGTTTTCGTGTCGCCGAAACTCTCGCAATTATTTATTGCGCCTAGTAATTTTTTGAAAATCTCAAAATAGAAGATGATTCACATCGGTATATCGATGATATACTAAATTTATAAAAGGAATATTTATGTCTATAGAAATTGAAGGTAGAATCATCAATATTAATCCAGAGGAAACCAAAAATAAACTCTTAGAATTAAACGCCAAGCCATTGGGGTTCTATAATTTCAAAAGATATACTTTTGATTCGATTCCAAAATCCAACGCTCGTTGGGGGAGACTTCGAACAGACGGCGAGAAAACGACTTTAACCGTAAAAGAGATTGTCGATGACTCGCTTTCTGGTACTAATGAATGGGAGGTTACCGTAAATGATTTTGATGAAGCTTTGGTAATCCTCGAAAAACTCGGTCTCACGCATAAAACTTATCAAGAAAATACCAGGGATGAGTTCCTATTAGGTGACTCCAAAATCTCAATAGATCATTGGCCAAAACTTGGCTATCTTCTCGAAATCGAATCTGAAAAAGTTGAAGATGTAAAAACCTGCGCAGAGCTTTTAGATTTTGATGAAGATGAAATTATCACTACCGATATCAAATCGTTATATTTAGAGCGGGGAATAGATTTGGATAAATTGACCGAGCTTAAATTCTAGAAATTGATCCAGAAAATATTGGACACGAAAACGAATATTTTTAATTTATCGATCTTCTTGATAAGATATTTCGTTATTATTTATATTAAAAGTTTTGATTTGATTATTTTGTTTAACTTGT
>CBDEYN010000006.1:0-31092 GCA_965245025.1 uncultured Candidatus Saccharibacteria bacterium
GCTTCTTCGAGGCCAGCTACGGTCTTTTCAAGATTAATAATGTGAGTGTCTTGGCGCTTGCTATGGATGTATTGAGCCATTTTTGGGTGCCAACGTGAGGTCTTGTGACCAAAGTGAGCTCCTGCTTCGAGGAGTTCTTTCATGTCGATAGTCTTGGACATGTTTTCCTTTCCCTTCACTTCATCTTGTCTTCAGGAAAACGGATGAAGCTGTTTCATTAAATTAATTACTTTTCTATCTTAACATAAGAGGTGGAATCTGTAAATAATTTCCTATTGAAAAAACCGCGAGTATCTGATAAAATGGTGACTAATTATGAGTAAACAAGAATTGCATCCAAAAGATTATCGCTTTGTGGTTTTTGCTGATGACGCTGCGAACTTTTCTTTCTTGACTAAGTCTACCGCTAAGAGCGAAGAGACTATCAAGTGGACCGATGGAAATGAATATCCACTCGTGAAGGTTCAGATTTCTTCGGCTTCTCACCCATTCTTTACTGGTGAAGAGAAGATTATCGATACCGAAGGTCGCGTTGACCGCTTCAAGGCTCGCGCTATGAAGGCGGAAGCTTTGAAACAGGCTCTCGCCAACAAAGCTGCTAAGCAGATGAAAGAAGCTGAGAAAAAAGCAGAAAAAGCTGAAGCTTAAGTCCAAAATAAGGCCAAATGGCCTTATTTTTTTGTGAAAAGCGAAAAGATATATTATAATAGAAAAGTCATGGATCTTTAGCTCAGTTGGCTAGAGCGTACGATTCACATTCGTAAGGTCACTGGTTCGAGCCCAGTAAGATCCACCAAAACGGCTTATAAAATTATTTTAATGTATTTTATAGTCTATGAATGCCCATTATAACCCCTTAGATCAATAGAGGGTTATTTTTTTGTGTCATTTCTGCGACAAAGAAACACGCCAAAAATCGTGATTTATCTCTATAATTTTTGATTGTTAAACTCCCAACGATTTGGTTTAATTTTAAAACCATACTAAGCATTGCTATATTAATGCCGATTTTCTAACAATAGATTCCTGTTAATATCCCTAAAAATTTTCTTTTGCCCATTTTGCAAATTGATCTATGGCGTCACCATATTTGCTGGCTTTTTCCTCTGGGCTCTCATCACCAATTTCAGCCAATGTGCGCGTTTCTCCGTCCGGAATATAAAAGAAATCATGCCATCGTCCATCTTTCCCGCGCGGTTCTTTCGAAATGGCGCCATAGTTTTCTCCTATAAAAACAACCGACTCTTTACCAGGTTCACAAAATGCGAAGCAATGTTCAAGTCTCGCCTTTCGGTTTGTTTGATCTTTTAGCATATTCAAAAATTTCTCCACACCAATTTGTTTGTCAAAATAAGCATTATACGGACCAGGCAGTCCACCTAAAGCTTCCAAATATAGCCCAGTATCAGATTTCAGACAAGGTTTCCCCAACTTATTGGCAGCATATTTTGCAGAAAAAGCCGCCACCTCAGCACAAGTTTTTGCCTGTATCTCATATATTTCAAAATCAGGTTTCATTATTTCAACATCTAATCCATATTTGTTTTTTAGTATAATTTCGGCTTCACGGAATTTGAATTTATTCGTAGTTAGATAAACGATTTTACTCATATTTTTATTATAGCATTTCTACTAGTTTCTCCCGAATGTAGTAGATTTCCGATGGAAGAACATGGGCTGATTGGCTTAGTAAAACTCAAGAATAAATCGGAAAAAGAAAATACCCCCTATAATTAGGAGGTATTTTCGTTTTTCTTAACACTAATTACTGTTATTGTTCAGCGAAAGCCTGAAGCATTGATTCAGGATTAAACTGAAGTAGGTCGGGATAGCTAGTTATCCACATCTTAAGATAATCTGGGTGATTCTTGAGGTAGTTATAATCTCTGACCTTCATGATACGTGGGTCACGTATTGCGAAGCTCAGTCCGTGTCTGTCCTGATTGTCGCTAGTGTGAACTTTTTCATTGGCGAGAATAGAAACATAGTCTTCGTAATGCTTGCAGTCGGCAGCTACCTTACCGGTGACAAAAACATTCTTTTTTAGTAAAGCTTCGTCGCCGTCATCTTGAATGAAGCATACTACTTCGTCGCCGTTATTAAACCATCGATTAGAGCGAATAGTTGCAAGAAGAGGTTTTGGCTCTGCGTGATCTATGGATGCTATAATTGTATCAATGGTTCTATATAACTCCTCATCCTCTTCCTGAAGTAATGGATTTTCATTGGCTTCAGATGGATTAGTTTCGGACTGAAAAGAATCAGCTTTACTTGCAGTATTTGCCTCTTTTTGGATGTAGTAGTTTGCCAGAAATTTGAGGTTTTCAGTGCCAAGGAATGGCAAGTCAAAGTCAGATGGCAACTCAATGTTTCTTAAGTATTCAGTAACAAGGTTTCTAGCGTTAATTGTTTGATTTGTCATAGCGCAAATCTCCTTTCTTTGATAAGACTCGATTTGAGTCAATATGATAGGGGCTATTTGCTGCTTAGCAGCGCAGGAAATATAAATTTTATATACCCTACGCTGCCAAACATTAGACAAAAACAAACGAAAACGATATTAATGTACGATGGATTAAATCCACGATTACTGTATTATAGCATAATCTGCTTATATTGTCAACTAAGCATATAAGGTTTGGAAGTTTGGTTTTGGTTTGGATGTGTAAAATCCGCCAAGATTTTATATAAAATTATTTTTGTTTCTTAACTCTGAAATCTACTATTATTTACCATATGAATCTAAGGGGTTATTTTTTATTTTCAAATATTGATAAGCCGCGAAAAACGCTGGCAAGTTAAGAAGAAATACTGTTTTTAAATTAGCCGTAAGAACATCAACCGTGTTTAATTGGTGGCATACGTTTAGACAAGCTTTTAGTGGATACCCAGTGCTAGATGTTTCTACGGCTAGACAAGATATTGTGCAGAAAATATTAATAATAAATAAGATTAAAGCTGCAAGATAGAAATGAGGTCTTTTAGTTTTATGGAAGATATAGTTTGCAATTAAAATGCCAATTTTTCTTGATAAGAAGAGTCCAATTACCGGCAACGGAATGAGTAGTATTGCTTGATATATCCTTGCATCGGCTTGTTTTATAAAAAAGGCGAAACCGTAACGAATCCAAAGAAGAGCAATTATAATTAAAAAGAAAAAATTTAAAATCTACGTTTGGTTAATAGTGGGTATTTTTCCGACTTTTGGTTTTTTGTTCTCCATATATTCATTATATGTAAAAAATGATTTTTATACATGAGTTAGTGGCGTTGTTTTTTGCTTTTTCTAACATTGGAATATGGGGTGGATTATTATATAATTAATCTAATATGGACGAAAAAATCAAAAGTTTAGAGTTGGAATTAACTCAACTTAATCAATTCTTGGAAAACCCGAAGGCTTATCTCGAGAATGATTTTGCGGCAAAATCGAAGAGGAAGGCAGAGGTCGAATCAATTTTGGATTTGAAAAATGAAATTAATCGCGCCGAACAACAAATCAAGGAAGATGAAGCGATTGTTTCAGATCCTGAACTTGGCGAGATGGCAAAGCTGGAAATTCAAGAACTTACCGAAAAAATTACTGATTTAACTAGGCAACTTGATGATAAGCTAATTCCACGTGATCCGGATGATGATAAGCCAGTGATTATGGAAATTCGAGCCGGGGCCGGTGGTGACGAGGCTTCATTATTTGCGGCTGAGCTTTATCGCATGTATTTGCGTTATGCGGAAAAACACGGTTTTAAAGTGGAATTAATGAACGAAAGTCTCAATGAAACCGGTGGTGTAAAAGAAGTGGTCTTTAAAATGGACGGCGAGACGCCTTTCGGGACGATGAAATTTGAAGGTGGCGTACACCGAGTACAGCGTGTACCAGTGACGGAATCGCAAGGTCGTATTCATACTTCTACGGTGACAGTGGTGGCTTTACCAGAGGTGGAAGAGTCGGAAATTGTGATTGATGAAAAAGATTTACGGATTGATATTTTTCACGCGGGCGGACATGGTGGCCAATCAGTGAACACGACTAATTCAGCTATTCGTATTACGCATTTGCCGACCGGAATTATGGTCGCAATGCAAGATGAGCGCTCTCTTCGTCAAAACAAGGAGCGCGCCATGATGGTGTTGCGTACGCGTTTGAACGATATTCAACGTGCGGAAGCGGCGAAAAATGCCTCGGCAGCACGTAAAAATTTGATTGGTACGGGTGACCGATCGGAGAAGATTCGTACTTATAATTTCCCACAAGATCGTGTGACGGATCATCGTATTCATTATTCCAGATCGAATGTAAATGCAGTAATGGACGGTGATATTGACGATATTATCTCAGAATTGAAGAAGTGTGAGCTCGATGTAATTCGTACGGAAAACGGCATCGCGGAATAGAATTTTAAGGAGAAAATGGCAACCACGGTAAAAAGCTGGCTGGAGGTTTCAAAACAGATTATTAACCCGACGGAGGCGGAGATTATTTTGGCGGTCTCGATGGATGTGCAAGACCGCAGTTTTTTTGTAACTCACGGGGCGGATAAAATTTCTGATGAAGCGCGTAAGAAAGCTGATCAGATGGTGGCTTTGCGCGCGAACAAGGTGCCACTGGCCTATATTCTAGGGGTGAAATGGTTTATGGGGCGACCTTTTTTGGTGAATCAAAATGTTTTAATTCCCCGTCCGGAAACGGAACTCGCGGCGGAGCTGGCGGGAAAACTTTATTATCGTATCATTGATGGAAAATTTAATAGCGGAGAGCAGACAACTTCAAAAAAGCCGGTGACAATTGTAGATGTGGGAACGGGGTCGGGCTGCATTGGTCTTTCCGTAGCTTTGGAATGCGCAAATAGCCAGGTGATTGGCCTCGATATTTCGAAAGATGCTTTGACGGTGGCGCGAATTAACCGGGATAAATTAGGGGTAAAAAATATTAAATTTTACAAATCAGACCTTCTTTCGACGATTTTACGCTTGAAGATTCGCCCAGAGATTATTGTGGCAAATTTACCATACGTGGATGAATCTTGGGAGTGGCAGTCACCAGAATTGCAGTATGAACCAAAACTAGCGCTTTATGCGGATAAGGACGGCTTGGCGCAGATTTATCGTTTACTCAATCAGATTAAGCGAAATTTTTTTAGCACCAAAAAGCTGGAAGAACTTTCGGAGTCAGAGATTCAGGATGAAATTGAAACAAATTATGTAATTATCGAATCAGATATGAGTCAGCAGCAAAAAATTATTGAATACGCGGAGAAGTTGGGCTTTGAATTAGGCTTAAAGAAAGATTTAATTTCAGGATTTTTCTATCCGATGGATAAGCTTAAATAATTTTTGGTAGATTTTTCAGCTAAAAATAAATAAAGTATCTATAACAAATAAAGAATAACTTTGGAATAAAAAAATCCTAAGATGAAAAATAATCATAAGAAAAATAGTCCTAGAAAAAAATAACCCCAGAGGGTTATTTTTTATGTTTTACTCTTCGTCGTCGTCAGACTTTTTGTTGGTGGTAACTTTGGCACTATCGGCGTCATAAGCTTCAAGTTTAACATTGAGCTCGATATATTTTTTGTCACGATAGACCTCGAGTTTAACGGTGTCGCCGACGGCGTATTCACCGATTAGGCTACCAAGCGATCCGGCAGTGCCGATTTTGGTACCGTTAACAGCGGTAACAATGTCGCCATCTTTAATGCCAGCTTTGTCGCCAGCGCTACCCTTGATGACGGCAGAGGCATTGTTTGAGCCTTTGACGTAGGCACCAGCTGTGACATCGAGTTTCTTCTCTTTGGCAATAAGCGGGGTGATGGTTTGGTAGCGGACACCCAAGACGGCACGTTCGAATTTACCATCCTTGAGGACACCAGCCATAATTCCCTTGACGCTATTGATAGGGATAGCAAAGCCAACGTTATTCCCCTGGCTAGCATAGGCGGTATTGATACCAATCACTTCACCGGCGGCATTAACCAGTGGTCCACCAGAGTTTCCGCCGTTGATGGCGGCATCGGTTTGGATCATATCGGAAAGGGTTTCATAGGTGGTGCGAGAGGAATCAGAGGCGGTGAGACTACGACCTTTACCGGAGATGATGCCGGAAGTCACAGAGTTTTGATAGGTGCCAAGTGCGTTGCCGATAGCTACAACTTGCTGGCCGATGTTAGTGGTTTTGCTGTCACCAATTTTGATTGGCGTGAGATCTTTAACGTCTTTGATTTTAATAATGGCAAAATCATTGATTGGGTCGGTGCCGATAAGTTCGACATCTTCATAAGTTGAGCCATCGTCGAGGATGACGCCAATTTTAGTAGCATTAGCGACGACGTGTTTATTAGTGGCGATATAGCCATCGCTACTGATGATAAAGCCGGTACCGGCAGCCTGGGAAACTTGACCAGTAAAGAAAGAGCCGGTGGTGCTAGTGTTGGTGATGATTGAAACTACACTTTTCGAGACGGAATTGGCAATTTCAGAAATTGAACCTTCAGCAAAGGTAGCGGCGTTATTGCTGGCCGAATTACTACTGTGGAAAATTGAAGTAGTAGGACGGTTGTAAGCATAATAAAGCGCGGTGCCTGATAAGGCGACGGCTACGAGACTGGCGAAGGTAGCAAAACGATTTTTACCGGTTTTAACCTTAGGTTTTTTCTCGGTTTTTGAGGTGGATTTTTCTTCAGATTCAGATTCGGTATCTTCAGCGGAATTGACTTCAGTAGCTTTCTCGGATTCATCTTCAGATTCTTTTGCTTCAGATTCAGTGTCAGAATCTGATTCGACCTCAGGTTCTTCGGCTTCAGCCGCAGATTCATCTTCGGTCTCGGAATCGGTTTCAGTTTCAACTTCAACTTCGGTTTCGTTTTTGGATCGTTCTGAAGCTTCGGAATGTTCTGAGGTGTCGGTAGCTTCTGACTCTTCGACTGGATTCACGGATGAATCGGTAGATTCGAGATCTTCTGATTCAGAGATGTTTTTTACTTCTTCTAATTCAGTTGAGTCTTTTGGCTCAAAATTACTTTTATCTTCGTTCATTTTTTACCTCCTTAAACGTAAGATTAGACATTGAATAATGGTTTACTAAACCACAGCACGATTATCAGGATGACGGAAATAGCAAAAATAGTTGGAATGAGAACCTCTTTTTTCTCAATTTTTTGGTCATTTTGACTGGCGTTTTGATAAAGTAGGCCGGCGAGGAATGCTAAGATTGTCAGAATAATGGAAACTTGTGGAATAATTATCCCGAAGGCCTTGAAGGAATAGACGATGAGCCAAAATTCAGCTAACCAGGAAATCTCGGCGAAAAGTAGACCAGAAATTAGGGTGATTAAGCCGTATCCAGTATCTTCGCTCTGTACCAAGACGTGACGTGCTACGGCAAAACCGAGGATAAAGTTTAACAGGACGGTGAGACCAGAGCTGCTGCTAGCCACCATCAGGGTAATGGCGGTGCTGCCGAAAAATACTGCGAGAAGCGCCTGGAGTTTGGTAGCGAAGTTAGAGGACATTGGCTTGAGAATGATGAGCCAGAGTGAATAGAGGACTGTTAATACGTAATGTAATGGGCTTAAAATATTTCCGGCACAGTAGGCGAGAAAGACAAAAGAAAATCCCATAATGAGGTCGACTAGGTTGGATTTGATATTAATAAATAGATAGCGTGGACGCACGGCGAACATACGCCATTTAGAGAGTAATACCAATACACAACCTGGAATGAAACTTGCCGTGGCAAGGTTTAAGAAAATAGTGGCAATTGCAAGCACTAAATTGAGTAGCACATGTAAGATTGTACTTAGAATGTTGCGGCCACGTCGGATGATTACATAATCTGCCATATAGAATATTATACCTTATTATTGAAATAAACGAATGTGATCAAAAGGATAAAGTCGCATGAGGACTGGTCCAATGATGCGACAATATGGAATAGTGCCAAGGCCATAACGGGAGTCATAGGAGTGAGTTCCTTCACGATTATCTCCAACTACGAAAATTTCGCCATCTGGCACCGTGATATCAACCTCACCAGAAGTGTTGGCCTTTGGTCCATCGGTAGCGGATTTTCTAGTAGCAGCATCTGGATCGAAGCCATTAGGGTTCTGGTCGTTATAAACCGTGATTTTACCGTCTTTCACCACAACGCGTTCACCTGGAAAAGCAATAACACGTTTGATGATATATTGGTCTTTAATGGTAGAGTCGACATTACAAGTGAGCTTACCACTGGACTCACCATTGAGAAAGACGATTATTTGTCCACGTTCTGGTACATATTCCTTACCCGATAGATGGCTCATACTGACTGCTAGGCGATTGACAATTAAGCGGTCATTTTCGCTTAGAGTGTAGTCCATGGAGTGCCCTACGACGTTATAGGAACGAAAAACGTAGGCGTTTAAAAACATCGTACCGATAATAACACAGGCGACAAAAACAATTAAATTAACAAAATCTTTAACGATTGGATATCTTTTGAAGAATGAAACTTTATTTTCCACTAATCTATTTTATCACGATTATGGTTCTTATTTTTGATAATAATCATGTAAAAATTGTTTTTTAAATTCAGCAAAAGTCTGATTCAAAATACTTTCACGAATTTGTTCGGTGAGGCGAATAATGAAACGTAAATTATGAGCAGTGGCAAGATTATAATATTGACGCTTGAGTTCTGGATCACCAGATTTCCAAAGCGCACGCAATTGTCCCCTGGTCCAACCAGCTCTACAAGTAGTACAGTCGCAGTGGGCATCAAGTAATTCATTGCTATCCTTAAACTTACGCAGATTAATATCGCCGTATTTGGTATAAATTTTACCGTGGCGAGCTTCGCGGGTCGGTGCGACACAGTCAAAAGTATCAGCACCCATTTCGGTACCAATTAAAATGTCATCTGGATGAGAGAGCCCAAGTAGGTGACGAGGTTTGTTTTCAGGTAATTCCTCATTACACCAACGTAAAATTTCACCGAGGTCTTCCTTAAGAAAGGCGCCACCAAGACCATAGCCATCAAATGGCATTTTGCCAAATTTTTTGGCCGTACTGCGCCTTAAATCTTCCCAGCGACCACCCTGTAGAACTCCATAAAGGCTTTGACGGTAGCCGAGTGAGTCACGTAATTTAAAATGCTCGTCGAGACTACGTTTAGCCCAACGTTCGGTACGGGCGAGAGCCTCAACATTATATTCGTAGCTGTCGGCTAAGGAAGTAAGTTCATCAAAAGCCATGTGAATATCGGCGCCGATACGGCATTGAATCTGCATAGATTCTTCTGGGCCAATAAAATCTGGTTGACCATCGAAAGGGTCGCGGAAATTAACCCCATCTTCGGTAACGTGGGCGAGGCGTTCTTGGTGGGCGGTATTAACTACACCACGCTCGCGCTCCATAGAGACGACTTTGCCAAGGCCAGAACCGAGTGACATGACTTGGAAGCCACCAGAATCGGTGAGGGTCGGCCCATGCCAATTTGACCAGTTGGCTAAACCGCCAGCTTCCGCAATTTCGTATGATTTGCGACGAAGGTGATAACCATTACTGAGCATGGCTTGAGCTTTGGTCTGATGAAGTTCTTCTGGCGAAAGAAAGCGAATAGCTCCAGTGGTGCCGACCGCCATAAAGGCTGGAGTCTTAATGTCGCCGTGTGGAGTGTGAATAATCCCGGCACGGCCGAGTTTACCGGGGATACGCTGATTAATTTCGAAAGAAAAACCAGAAGTCGTCATGATTCCCTATTTTTCGGTCGCTTGGTCCGCGATTTTTGCGATTTCAACTTTATGGGCTGGAATGTATTTGCGGAGATTTTTTACGATTAAGATTTCGACTGGTGATAAGACGATTTCAATGCCAATTCCGATAATATAGGCAAAAATTGCTTGATTTAAGAAGTCCGAGAAAGCTAGGACGCCTAAAAATGCGACGGTTTCAAAAACGAGTGTATCGAAAAAATGTGCGACAAAAGAAGAAGTGAGGGCGCGGACGATGAAGAGTTTTTGGCCAGTCTTTTGTTTGATTTTTTCGAAAATGTAGTTGTTGGAAAATTGTGAAAATAGGTAGGCAGTGAGTGAGCCGATAATAATACGTGGCGCAAAACCTAGGACATTGGCAATTGATTCTTGCATGCCTTCCGTACCAGCGAATGGTGGCAGGGCGATGACAATCCAAAAAGTGAGCGCAGCAATGATATTGACGAGGAGGCTGCCAAGAATGATGTGCTTGGCGGTTTTTTGGCCGTAAAATTCAATGATAATATCACCGAGGATATAAGAGATTGGGAAGCTAATTACGCCCCCGTCGACTGGAATGCCGAAGAGGTCCCAAAGCTTGGTTGCAGCCAAGTTTGAGATTAAAAGGATTCCAGCCGAGATGGCGGTGAAATAAATTAAGAGATTACGTTTTCTGACTTGCTTATCCATCTTAGAAATTAATCTCGACAGTTTCGCCGTCTTTAGTTTTGACAGAGCCGTGAACATTGGTGAGTTCGATGGCGGCAGAAGTTTCGTCGTAGGTTTTGCCGGTGGATTCGTAGGCTTTTTGATTTAGTTCCTTGTCGGCAACAGTTTTAGCTTCAGCGGTGAAACGCATGAGGCCAAGTTCGTTGCTAAAGACGTAAATTTCGACCTTAGGATTTTTTTCGATTTGAGCGTAAACCTGTTTGTTAGATTTGGTGCCAATGTAGAGATGGCCGTCGAGAATGCCAGCAGCATCAAAAATGCGAAGATGTGGCTGGTCGCCATCGGTAGTTGCAATATAAAACATTCCTTCAAGAAATGGTAAAACTTGTTCCATAGTAAATTTTTTCCTTTTTAAGTGCTTATTAATTATGTGAAATTTTGGATGACTAGTCAAGCGAATCAGGATGATTCATTTTTTAATCTTGGACTAGACCTAGGATTTTAATTATTTTTCGTCATCGAGCGTAGCGCGGATATTGGAAGCTTCTTCGAAAAGAATTTTAATGCAGCCAGCGATTGGGATAGCCACAATACAGCCAATCAAACCAAAAGCATACATACCAATAGTAATCGAAATTAAGATGGCGAGCGGAGGAAGATTGAGTCCTTTGCCCTGGATACGTGGACCGATGATGTTATTTTCAATCTGCTGATAGATGAGATAGAAAATGAAGAAAGCGATAGCGGCGCCTGGGGTGTTGATGAAAAGTAGAGTGGTATTCAGGATACAGCCGATGACCGGGCCAAACATTGGAATGAGGAAGAAGAGGAAGGAAATGAGGCCGAGAGGTACCGCGAGTGTAACTGGAAGATTGAAGATGAGAGTGATGACAAAAACGCCGAGCATAGTCATGAGGCCATCGAGGAGGGCGATAAAGACCTGAGAAGAGACGTAGGCTGCTACCACATTGCCCATACGAGTAATGACGCGCTGCCAGACGTGGGCGGATTTTTTATCTTTGACTGCCATGACGCGCCAAAAATCTTGCATCATAGTCGGGCCTTCAAGCATGAAGAGGATGGTGAGAACAATGGTAAGAATCACACTAGTGATGATATTGCTAATGGCGCCGATACTGCCGACGGCAATATTGCTAATATTTCCGAGCATAGTACTACTGAAACTTTTAATACCGGAAGTTAAACTATCTTGGAGATTGGGGATTCCAAAATAATTACCAATACCATTAATATCTAAATGGTCGATAACTTCCGAAATCTTAGCAGGTGCGGTAGCAAGAAAATTAGAAACCTGCTCGACAATAACCGGACCAATCACTCCTACGATAATGGCAAAAGCTAGTGCAATGGTAAAAACTGCTAACGCGGAAGAAAGTCCAGGGCGACTTTTACGTTTGTCGATTTTATCGATTTGTTTAGCTAGCGGATGAAGAGAGATTGCTAGAAAAGCGGAAATTCCGACGATGATTAGACCACCGGCGGCTTTAATAATGAAAAATCCGGCGGCGGCAAAAGCGATTAAGACTAGCCAGAAGCGGACAAATGTTTTTGTGTCGATATCAATTGTGCGTGACATATACTCCTTTGTTTGATTATATCATTGGTGCTTCAAGATATTGCCAGAAACTGGTTTGATTGGTGTCTAAAATACTAAAATTATGAGATTTTAATTCTTCGCGAATCTGGTCGGCCTTGGTGTAATCTTTATTTTGTTTGGCTTCAGCGCGTTCTTTAATAAGAGTTTGAATTTCGCTTGATGGGAGAATAAGACTATCGAAGAGACGGAGTCCGAATAATTCATCGACAAAACGCCAATCATCTAAGCTTAATTCGTTTTGGTCAATCTCGGCAAAAACTTCGGCGGAATTAAGATTCTGATTAATGATGGCGGTGAGTTTTTCTTGTAATTCCGTAGTTTGATAGTGATCTTGTTGAATCTTAGTAAGAAGAGTAGCTTGATTTTCGATGGTAGCAGTTTCCTGCAGGGTTTTCGCAAGGCGATTTAGCCAGTGCAGACGTCGATTTTTGGCAGCAGTGAGACCATCGAAGGTGAAATTTCGTTCGGATTGATAATGTCCTTGCAAAATCCAGAGCTTAAAGTCGAGTGGTGAAAAGCCGCGATCTATTAAATCTTGAATCGAGTAGGTATTACCGAGAGATTTGCTAATTTTTTGATTATCAATGGTGATGAAGTTGGCGTGGAGCCAATAGTTGGCCATAGTTTTACCAAAAGCAGCTTCGGATTGGGCGATTTCATTGGTGTGATGAATCGGAATGTGATCGATGCCGCCGGCATGAATGTCGAGGGGCTCACCTAATTCAAAATGTGAGATGGTGGAGCATTCAAGATGCCAGCCTGGGTAGCCTTTTTTGCCTTGAAAATCCCACTGCATGGCATGATCTTCGCCAGGTTTAATAAATTTCCAGATAGCAAAATCAGAAATATTGCGTTTTTCGGAATTAAAATCGACGCGGGCGCCAGCACGTAGGTTATCTAGATCAAGTCTAGCAAAATCAGCATAGGTAGCAAATTTACTGGTATCAAAATAAATCCCATCGGAAGTTTCGTAGGTGTATCCACGCTCAATTAAAGTATTAATTACTTCAAGATCTTCCTGAATATAATCGGTGGCGCGGCAGAATTTGGTAGGTGGGAGTAAATTTAGGGCATTAAAATCTTGAATGAAGGCTGCTTCGTAGAATTTAGCGATTTCCCAGACAGTTTTATTCTCACGCTTGGCACCTTTTTCCAGCTTATCTTCCCCGTCATCCGCATCAGATGCGAGATGTCCGACATCAGTAATATTAATAATGCGGTGGAGATTTAGATGATTAATTTGGAGAGTGCGGACTAATAAATCCCAGTAGATATAGCTAGCAAAATTCCCAATGTGTGCGAAACTGTAGACAGTAGGTCCACAGGTATAGATTTTGACGTTTTCTGGATTTTGAGGAATGAACTCTTCGATTTTGCGAGTTTTGGTATTAAATAAGTGAAGTTTAGTCATGATATTTCTCGATTAATTAGTTTCTTCGGATTTAAAAAGTAAATCGTTACAACAGAAAACTAGGTCACGTAATACGTCATCGTAGGTGGTATCATAAGTGCGGAAGCCAGCGGCAAAAGGATGACCGCCGCCACCAAAATAACCAGCGACCTTGTCGGCGATTGGCTTCGAGGTACGAATTTTGCCAGTGACTTTGCCGTCTGGATATGTTTTAATAGCGACAGCCACCTCTACACCTTCAACCATTTTCATTTCTTCTAGAATGAGGGCGTTTGGATTGTATTCATCGGAAAATTCGGTAATATCAGACCAAGGAATGTGGATAGTAGAAAGTTTATCATCGAGACTATATTCGATGCGCTTGATGAGGTCGGCCTTATAATCGAGAATACGTCGCGACTTTTTCATGTATTCTTTGCGATTTTCTTCTAGCTTATTGATGTCGGCGCCAAGTTCGGCAAGGTGGGCCGCGACGCGGAAAGTATCAGCGGTGACTCCAGCGGTGGTGAGGCCAAGAGTATCGGAAAGTAGACCTTGAAAAATATTTTCGGCGGCGGATTGATTGATTTTGATATTTTGATCAATGGCAATTTTGTAAATCAGATTAGTGCAAGATGGTAAATGTTCGATAATACTTTGATGTGGAAAGTCTAAATCATCGGCGGTTTCATGATGGTCGATGACGAAAATTGGTTTAGTGTAGAGAATATTACGGATAACCAAATCGTCAAGTAGCTTGCTAAGAAGAATCGTAGCGGCTGTGTCGACGATAATATAGCCGTCTGCATGGTAATCAAAATTTTGATCAATACGTTCCCAGCCAGAAAAATAGCGGAGATACTTTGGTACATTGACCGGGCAATAAAGTGAAATTTCCTTGTCTTCAAGGAGAGACTCGAGCGCTAAGCTGGAACCTAGTGAATCGCCGTCGGGATTTTCGGCTTGAATGACGCAGATTTTGCTTTTGTTTTGGAGAAATTCTGAAAAATTTTGATACATTACCCTTTAATTTTATCATAGTCGGCGATTAGCTGGTTGGCGAAGTCGATAATCTCAGCTTTCTTGGTGGTGTATCCGACTGGTTTGCAGGTAAAAGATTCGGTATTTAAGAAATCTAAGGTATCTAGTTGATGGCGAATGGCGTGAATAAGTTTCGGAATGTTGATGTCAAATTCGGCGATCTCAGATTTAGTGATGGTCTTTTCGAAGAATTCACCCGGTTCGCCTGGTTTGACATTCTTATAGCTAGGCAAGACAAAGAGAAGACTCATCGATTCAATGGTGTAGCCTTTGTAGGTAGGTGAGGTAGTGACGAGATAATAGTAGAAAAGCAACTGAATCGTGTAGATGAAAAGTTTTTTGTTATTTTTCCAAGTATCTTTTTTTTGTATACTAGTTGAGGTTTTAAAATCGTAGATGCGAATAGTTTTATTTTGCTCGTCGATAGTGAGGTGATCGATGGTGCCGGTGATAGGGACGCCTTCAAAAGAAAGTTTTTCATGACTAAAGGACACTTCAGCCTTGGCATGTTCGTCAAAGAGAATGTCGTGGAAATACTCGATACTTTGAAGCAATTCGGTTTTACCAATGGTAATGAGATCTTCGATTTCACGCTCCGAAAGATCAAGATTTTTGGCAGTTTCAAGGTAATATTCGAGGGCCTGATCAGCGGTGATTTTTTGATTAGTAATCATCTCAAAACATTTGTGAATCAGATTACCCTTTTCAATATTTACCACATTTTCAATACTGCGTGGTGCACCAATGAGGCGGTTGCGATAGAAATTGAGTGGACCGTTATATTCGAGGTCTACGAAATTTGAAACGTCGGTGGCGGAAAGCCAAATGTTGTCGGCCTTGGCGTGAAGGTATTTGAGTAAATCGTCTTTTGGATCGAGATATTTGTCGAGCCAGGTAGATTTTAGATGTTGTAATTCGGTAATTTCAGAATTATCGGATGGATGTTGGAAAATTTCAGGTGCTTCTAATAATGGAGAGGTTTTAATAATTTTTTCCTCATTTATTTCCATCATCATACCAAGCGGCTTGGTGATGCTCTGGTTGTGATTAATAGTGGCACTGGTCATGGTGAGAGATTTAGCGGCACGAGTCATGGCCACAAAGAGGAGACGTAGATTACAACCTTCACTTTCGGAAGCACCATTAACAAAAGTCAAATTAAAAGGAGGTTTAATTCCCTGCGATCCACGATTCTGATTCCAATGAGCATCTGAAAGATCAAGGAGAAAGACGTGTTTAAATTCAAGACCTTTAGATTTATGAGCGGAGATTAGAGTGACAGCGTTTTGGTCATCGGAAAAAATGGCAGATTTTTGGATGGCGGTATTGGTGGCTTGATACTTGTCGAGAAAATCAATATAGTCGGCAAGCTTTGGATGATCAGCCTTGGTGAAATTATAAAATTCCTCTTTCAAAGTGGCGAGATTTTGGTAAAAATCTACCATCTGGCGAACTTCCTTAGAGGTGAGTTGTTCTTTTAGGGTTTCAGGATTCTCGTAGTCGAGATTTGGTAAAAATGGTGAAATATAGAGAGATTTTTCGGTAGAGTAGGTAGATTCTGAGCTGGCCTCGAGTGGATCGATGATGGTGGAATCGGGGTTTGATTTCGGCGCTTCATTAGACCCAGAATTTATTTCTGTAGTTTCAAGATCAAGATAGATTGGTTTTAAGTTGATGAGGAAATTTATCATATCTTCGACAGACGAGGTGAGAGATTTTCTAGCAAGTTCAGCGAGGAATTTGGCGAAATTTCGTACGGCGGGAAGTTTTTGATATCCGAGCAAATAATCAAGAAAATGACGATGGTCGTGATATCCAGTGTGAACTAGTTGCACAAAATCAAGTGGATTAAGTCCGAGATAGTCGGCGCTCATAATTTCTGCAAGTAAATCAAGGGGGTCTTGACCTGATGCGAGCTGATGAACGACACGAAGTAGGTCATGAAGTTCTTTGATTTTGGCATCTTCAAGAATATTTTCTTTTCGCTCGTAAGTGACGTTAATATTGTCGTATTTGCGAAGATATGGCAGTATTGCCTTCAAGATATCGTGTTTTCGGGCGATAATGGCAATATTTTTTTGCTCTTCCCCACTTTGGATAAGATTATGGATGGTTTCAGCGACCCACTGATATTCAGAAATGGTATCACTGAAGTGATGGCGAGAAATACGAGTGTTTGGATGATTAATCGGTTGAAGTGTCTGATCATCACTAGTGATTTTTGATAATTCTGAGTTTCTGGCGGCATGAAGATTTTTAGTGAAGTCACCGGAAGTTTCACCTAGGCTGGTTAGGACGGACTCGGATTTTATGAAACTATCGGGGATTTGGTCGGCAATTTTACGTGACAAAGCCAGGATTTCACTGGTTGAACGATAATTTTCTTTAAGAATGATAATCTTGGCGTGATAATGCTGATAAAAATCGACGAGATTAGAAGAAAGTGCTCCTTGGAATTCGTAAATCGTTTGATCATCATCACCTACGGCCATAATTTCCGGCTTATCATAGTCGGTAATAAGTTGGATTAAACGAACTTGTGCCGGATTGGAGTCCTGAAACTCATCGAGCATAATGTACTGAAATTGTTCTGCCATCATGGCTCTAAAATCCGAGTCGGTCTCTAGATGTTTAATTGCTTCAAGAATCATATCGGCATAGTCAACCAAGCGATTGTCGGCTAGATAGGTTTGGTATTTTTGACAAAAATCTAGAATGGTGGAAAATTTAACAATATCGTTAGTTTGTTTATAGTAACAAACCCCACTAGCATTTAAAGTGAAATGGTTATCGGTAAATTTTTTTAGAGCTGCAATAGAAGGTTTATCTTTGGTGATTTCAGACTGATAAAGATCAAGCATCTGGCGATAGAGTTCACTGGAAATATATGGTACGTTTGGTAAGATGTTTTGATCATGGGAAGAACTGACTTGACCTAATACGGTAAGAATTGGGAAATAGCGTTCCTTGCATTTACTTTCAAAATTGCCACTACTGGCTTTACCAATGGTGGTGGCGGCGAGAGCTTGGTTGAGATTTTCAATATCTTTTTGATTGGCTTCCTGAATGATTTTTAGGTCAGCGATGGAAAGATTAGCATTTTTAAGTTTATTGATTAATCCGGATACTTCACTAGCTTTATTAGCTCGCAACGGATTAGTAATAGGTAGCTCGTCAAGAAGTTGCTGGAAGAAGTTCTCGGCTTCGACGGGGCTAATATTTTTTTCGGATAAACGTTCAATTTCGGTGGCATAATTCTGGTAACGACCGATGATGGTTTTGCCGAAGGAGTGATAGGTCATGATGTTCAATTCGTCGGCGGAGTTGCCAATCACGGTGCGGAGACGATCGCGCATGTTGGTAGCGGCGGCGTCAGTAAAAGTGAGACAAAGGATGTTGCTTGGATTGGTTTGGGTGACGTTCAATATGTGAGCGACGCGCTGAGAAATAATTTGCGTCTTACCGGTACCTGGGCCAGCCAAAACCAGAAGTGGCCCGCCTAGATATTCAATGGCGGCTTGTTGTTCTTTATTTGGTCTCATCCTTGTTCTCCTTTTTGGCCTTTGGCGATAGATTACGTTTGGTTTGAATGGATTCTTTTAAGAAGATTATACCAGTAATTATCTGCCAAGTGGTAATAGGATAAACCGTGAGACGTTCGTAGATGGCGGCTACTTCAGTTAGATTGTTCGTGATGGCGTATTGAAGAAGAAATGCAAAACTAATACCAATAATTGAAAGTAAGATAGCGGTTAGACGATAACTTTTATGGTTCGGTTTTAGAAAAATACCGGTAAAAAATAGGGTGAGATTCCCCATGAGGAATGATAATCTGGCGCCAATGCCATGTAACGAATCTTGATTGGGTACGCCACCTTGAAAAAGTCCGACTAAGAGGCTACCAATGCTGAATAGTGTGGCTACCATCATTAAACTGCAGGCTAGTTTAGTGTTTCTGTCTTTAAGTTTTGGATATAGCAATAAGGCATAGCTAATAGAAAAACCGAAAGCGGTGACGATGAAACCTAGATTCATTACTATAGCAAGGGGTGAAAAATTGTTTGGTACGCCATCGGCGATTTGTCCAGGATACACTCCCAGCGCACTGATGAATTGCTTAGAGTAGACATACCCTAGATCTTGATTGGTGCCAAGAGCTGCAATAAATTCGGTAATAAGGTAAATGGCGGCATTGAGAATAAATCCAATAGCGCCATATTTTACTAGGCGGCTACGCATTCGTCGATAAGTGATTGGAGTAGATTTAGTCTTTTTGGAATTGTTTGGGGGATAATTTTGCATATTTTCCTTTTGACTAGAGAGCTGTTATAAAAGCGAGAAATCCTAGAATAACACCAAAAGCATTTGGAATAATTAGAATGTAATCTTTTTTCGGCTCTTTAGTCCAGCCATAAATTACCCAAATTAGGCACGAGAAAGCGGCCATAGCTGGCTGCCAAGGTTGACCTTTGGATCCACTGATGTTTGCAATAATCTGTGGAATATAAGCAATGAAAACAAAGATACCAATAAAGGCTCCGATTGACCCCACAATAGTATTGATTTTATTTTTAATATTATTCGACTTCATAAAATAGCCTCCTTTTTTAAATTAAACATAAACGATAATAAAGGAACATTGTGAAAACTGTCAAGTGATTTAGATAAGTCCTCACTATTGATATGGAGTAAAGGTAGCTTTTCCGTCTTCATACTCACCAAGAAAAACTTGGCTAGGATGTGTAATCCCGTGTTTTTTAAGTTCTTGCTTTAGCCAGCTTTCATTTTTGCCGATGACTTCTAAAATATCAAATTGGACCTGACCATCGGTAATAATTGGAAATTTGGGGTTTTCTTCCCCTTTATGAATAACTAGTAGACTACCATTTTGCTCAATAATCGCGCGCTTAATCTTTTCGGTAGAATAAACACCATTGGTGCGTAATTTAAAAGCAAGATCATGGGCGCTGAGATTAATTTTTCGGCAATTATCAATATTAATCTTGCCATTATCAACTAAGATGAGGGCTTTTCCGTCAAGGATTTGCTTAATACGCACGTTGTGTGTTTTGATCCATTTTAGAGAAAGTACTAAGAAACACCAGATAGCTAAAATGGTGATGAATTCTAAAATAGAAATATCATTATTGTAAATTACGCCACCAATAATACCACCAAGGACATAATTTTGAATTTGATCACTGGCGGAAGTCGGTGCAAGATTTCCCTTACCGGTAATATTGATAATGATAATGAGAGCGAGGAAGCCGATGAGTAGTTTTATAGTGAGTAGTAAAAAATCGTTCATAGATTACCTTAATTATGTTTATTTCTATTTTATGACTTTATCTGCGCTCTAGTAAGACTAGACATTCAATGTGTGGTGTGTGTGGGAAGAAATTATACCCGGTAACATCTGTAATTCGATAATTTTCGGCAAGACCTTCAAGATCACGTACTTGGGTGATAGGATTGCAGGATAGGTAGACAAGTTTTTCGGGAAGTTTTTGATTGATTGTGTCAATAAGTTTAGAGTCGCAACCAGAGCGCGGCGGGTCAACAATAACGGTTGAATCATGCTCGATATGATCATAAATGTCCTCAGATTTGGCGAGGATGTCAGTGATTTCGGAGTTGCCAGTACTAGATTTTACCGATTCAATATTATTTAGTAGTTCACCGTGAGCAAATTTATCAACTTCGACAAGTGTGAGATTTTTATCTCCAGCAACAGTTAATCCGATGGTGCCAACGCCGGAGTAAAGGTCAACGACTTTGTTTTGGTCTTTGATAAAATCTTTAATTTTTCGTAAAACTTTTTCATATTCTGGAAGATTGATTTGAAAAAATCCGTTTGGAGAATAAGAAAATTCGTACCCCAAGATTTTATCTGTCAGATTTTCAAAGATAGGATGGGGTTGATAATTTTTATAAAGACCACCGCTAACTTCGCCCTGACGGTTGCAACGAAGAAGAAGAGACTGATATTTTCTGGAATCTTCTTGTTTAGCATTTAACTCATTGATAATTTCCATGGCGCGATGATAAATGGCTGGATTTTCGAGTGAAGAAGTGAGGATGGGGATTTTATGATGTGAACCACGACGGTGAATAGCCGGATGAATTTTAGCGGTTTCATGATCGTAGTAAAGTGAATATTCCATCTTATTGCGATAAAAATATTCATTATCACTTGGCTCAAAGGCTATTTTTGGTGCATCTAGCTTAGAAAAAAGTTCTTCGATAATTTGTTTTTTGACTAAATTCTCGTAGCTGATATCTAGAATTTGCCAAGGTGAATTAGAAAGATAGTGTTCGTCACGCGGCAATACGCGGTGTGGATTAGGGTTTTCAATTTTCAGAGCTACGGCTTCGGTGAGATGGGATTTTTGTTTTAAAACCTGATATTCGGTGATTTTTTCTCCTGGCATGGCGTTCCACAGGAAGATTTTTTTACCATCTGAATTGGTCGCAATTCCCTGTCCGGTTGTGGCGAAATTAATAACTTCCAGTGGGGTTTCTGGGGCGATAATTGGATTTTTCTGCTTCATCTTAATATCTAGCATAAAGTAAATATAAAATTTCGCAAGTTTTTAAATATTAGGATTGATAAAATTTCGAGAGTTTATATCTGGTGGTTTGGTGTTTTTAAATTTTTTGATAACTTGCTTATGCTTTTTATGTGGCTTTTTAACAACTTGCTTATGCTTAAGATTTTTTAATCTGTAATTCTTTGTTTTATTCAAAAAATGCTTGCCAAAAAATGAAAGTTTTTTTATGTTGAGCTTGGAGGTTGTAAATGAAAATACGTATAGAAAATTTATTTATAGCAAGTCTGATTCTAATTGCGGCTGGACGAGTTTTTTGTCGGTCTCCTGATTTATTTATTGCCGGTAATGAACCCAAGACGAATTTTATAAGAGCAAGAAATGAAAAGGTGTATACACAGCGAAAATTCGTCGCTTTGTTAAAGGAGAGGCTTTTAAAATATTCCGAGCATGACGAACTGGCCCTTGGTATTAGCTATTTAACTGGAAACAAGGATGAATTAACGGCGCTACAAAAAGATAATATGGTAAATGTTGGAGTAATGCATTTAATTGCGGTTTCTGGGACTCACCTTGCAATAATTGCTGGAATTTTGAGTTTGGTTTTTAAGCATTTTTCGATCATTAGTAAAACCTATTTTGTGCTAATCTTTTGCTTCATCTACGCAATGATGATTGGTTTTAGTCCGTCTATTTTGCGCGCGTTAGTCGGGTTGGCTTTAATGATGACGATTAAATACTTTGGCCGAAACGTTTCGGTTTATCGAACAACAGTGGTAATTGTGAGTATTTGCTTGATAATTCGACCAGAATTTGTAAAGCAAATTGGTTTCTGGCTTTCAGTATTAGCTTATTTTGCCATAGTAAAAATAGTGCCGTTAGTTACATGCTATTTTTATGGGACTAAGGATGAGTTAAAGGATCTTTATCGAAGGCCGGGATTTTTGGCAAAATCTTTAACTTCATCAATTGTAATCTCTGTAATAACATTGCCAATCAGCCTATATTTCTTTGGTAAATTTACTTGGCTTTCGATTCTGGCGAATATGGTACTATTGCCGAGTTTACCCATTGTTATGGGTTCGGTGGGATTGATTGCGGTATTGGGTGATTTATTGATATTTGGGATCAGTTTAGAAAAAATACTAATTTGGCCATTGAAAATTCATACACACGTAATAAATGTTTTGGCTGAACAGGAATCTTCTATTTTAGATTTTCCGAAGAAAAAATGGTGGTATTTTTTGGTATGGTTAGTGGTTTTTATATTAATTCGATTTGCTGAGAAGAATATCAAGGTAGGCTACGATAATAGCAAAAAGCAAGAGCGAGGGGCGCACGATGGCGATGAAGTTCAAAAGCTGGATACTTATATCATCAAATGGTATGAGGAGATTGATCTTGGCGGCGCAAATGGAGACCAAAAGCACGGCGTAAATCAAGCTTTCAAGAAAACGTAAAATGCCAAAAAGACTGTCTTTATTGGATTTGAAATAAAGAATTAACGGAAAGAGAAAAACTAGGGAGATGTAGATAGTGCTGGAAATTGTATTTTCTGGGATGCCGTTTAGGAATTTAGCAAATAATTCGGTTAGATCGTTGCCGAAGGTGCTATAAATGGTGTTACCGGCGATAGTGGCAAGTAAAGCAATGCCAATATGTCGTCTAAGCATAGAGAATAGAATAAAGAGCAAGACGATTAAAAGCAAAATAATCATAAGTTAATTATACTATATGATAACTTGTTCTGGGCTGAAAGAGATATAAAAATCTGACACCTAGAGATGTCAGATTGGATTAGAGATTTTGGTTTAGGGATTTTAGCTTAGATGCCAACCTTGTCTTTAAGGGTACGACCTTTTGCATTGTGTTCAATATATTTGATGATTGGTAGGGCGACGTTGCGGTTGGTAGCTTTTTCAATACCAAATCCTGGCGAAGCATTAACCTCGAGAATTAATGGACCACGAGCGGAGCGCATGAGGTCGACACCGGCAACATGGAGGCCCATGACTTTGGCGGCTTTAATTGCGAGCTTTTCTTCTTCCGGAGTAAGTTTAATAGCCGTACCAATGCCGCCTTTATGGAGGTTAGAGCGAAAATCATCGTCAAGAGATTGACGTTTCATTGAGGCAACAACCTTTGAGCCGACCACAAAAGCGCGAATATCGGTACCAGCAGACTCTTTAATATATTCTTGAATTAAAATATTGGTACCGTCTTCATTATAGAGGTAGAAAGCCTGCAAAGCAGAGCGGGCAGCTTTCTTGGTTTCGGCTAGAACTACACCATTACCATGTGTGCCGGTAGCAAGCTTGATGATAGCTGGAAGACCGATTTGTTCAAGAAGGTCATCAATGTCTGCAGTGTTGCGTGAGACTAAGGTTTTTGGTGAAGCAATGCCAGCTTTGGCGAAAATTTGAGCAGAACGAAGCTTGTCGCGGACACGAGTGATTGAGATCGAACTAGAAAGTGTCCAAGTGTTGCTCATTTCAAATTGGCGAACTACGGCGCAGCCGTAACGGGTGAGACCATTGGCGATACGAGGTAAAATTGCGTCGTAGTGAGGAAGTGCTTCTCCGTTATAGTAAACTACGGGATTATTTTCGGAGAGTGAAAGATAACAATTTTTATACTTAATGATGTCGACCTCATGGCCACGCTTGATAGCTTCTTCGTAGAGACGGGTGGTGGAGTAGTTCTTTGGTCCGTTGGAGAGAATGGCGATTTTCATTTTAGTCTTCCTTGCTGATTAGTTGATTAAGATTTTCTTTGGTTTGGTTGATATAGGATTTTGAAACGTCAACTAGGTACCGTCCTTTTAGGGCATGCTTACCAAGTAATATTGGGTAGCGGTTTTTATGACGACTGCTAAGGGTAAACGAAGTTTCAAATTCGGACCCGTTGATGCTAATTTTTAGGTTGGTTTTATAACGTTTTTGGCCATGACCATTAGAGCTAACGATGGTAATATCTCGATATTTTCCTTTGGGAATAATGACAGTTTTTGAAGTTTTGGATTTTTTAATCTTTTCATTGACTTTAGTGGGCGTATAGTCTGGATGAGCATAATCACGCTTTAATTCCCTTGGAGAAGTTTTGTGTTGATAAAAACTAGGGAGACTTATTACTAAATCGCCATCTTCGTTTACTTTAGCGCTGTTAATATGGAGAGAGCTGCTGTCGGCACCAGAATCGATTTTGGCAGGAATATCTAGAAAATTATGGCCATCTGCAAAGATTGAAACTAGGCAGAATTCACCGATAAGTTTAATATTAGATTGTTTCATATAGATTATTCCCACTTAATAATTATCGCTGTATTATAACATGAAAATAGCATTTTGAAAAGTGCTAAAACATAGGTAACTGACTCTTAGTGAGCGATGGGTGTAGGTTGAGTGGTGCTGGTTATTTATTGGGCGATTTCAAACCAACAAAATCATCAGATAGATTATCGGCGGAAAATGGGTCTTTAAGATTTTTGGTATCTTCGAGAGTCTTTTCGAAATTTTCACGGAATTCTTCAAGGGTTTTTGAGTCGAGATTGCCAGATTCTGGGAAAGAATAGGTTTTTTCAGGTTGGTCGTCATGTTTGACTTCGTGCTTCTCCGGTAAAAAACCTGGGCGGGAGCGATCTAGATAAATGTCGCCACTATTGTGATAGATAACTAGAGAGATAGTGGTGGTAAGAATAGTGATTAGGGTTGCGATTAAGCCTAAGCGCATAAGATTGCGACCACCGGAGGACATTTTTGGCATAATTATCGTCCCTCCACTTGATTAGCTGGATTAGTAATGCTTGAAGCTTTGGTGGCGTCGGTTTTTTCGGGAGTAAAACGAATGTTTTCGCCTTCAATTTCGATTTTTTTAATCTCTACAAGGTATTTTTCTGCAGTTTTAGTAAGATCTTCAACTTTTTGATTGAGTTCCTTACGCGATTCTCTAGTGATAATTAGCTGATTATAGAAATCATCGGGATTTTTTTGGCAGTCAATAGAGAGGAGGTTTTCGAATTGTTGACTATAGGCAATATAAAGCGAATTAAAATCGTTTTTTTGCAAAACGAAATTACTTTGCAGGTCGGAAAGATCGCCGAGATTCTGGTTATTTTTGACAAGGCGAAGGTTGAAAGGAGTGATGTAAGAATTGAGGATTGTCTGATAATTTGCACCGAGTAGAGAGCGGATTTTAGCGTCACTAACCTGTAGTTTTTTGAGACCAGATTTAATTGAACTACAGCTCATAGAAATTTCACCGCGTTGGTCGTCGGTAAGTTTGGCCTTAGGCGCGTCAGCTGAGACGTGAATAGAGCTGAAAAGAATAAAAACTAAAAGAAAAGCTACAAGAACGAGAAAAAGATGAGTTGCTTTGGAATCTTTAAGCTTAAGGTTTTTGATTTCTTTCATCTGTAAATAATTATAGCATTAAAGTGAATGTACTCGTGTTTAATTTTAGTGTAAAACACGAGTAATTTTACTTAGGATTTGAAAAACTAATCTTAATGTGAAAAATTATTTTAAGATTAGTTCCAGAAGCCGCGTTTTTTGGCAGTCTTGAATTCTTCTAGTAGTTCTTTTTGCTTTTTAGATAAACCAGTTGGAGTATCGACTACGATGTTGATAATATGTGGACCACGTTCACCGTTATTCATTGGTACGCCATGTTTAGATAACTTAAATGGGGTACCTGACTGAGTGCCGGCTGGGATTTTCATAGTAACTTTGCCGTCGATAGTTTCGACTTCTACTTCGGTGCCGAGGGCGGCGTCGACCATTGAGATATGTTGTTCGGAGAGAAGAATGTAACCCTCACGGTTTATGGTTTTGTGTGGTTGCACACGAATTTGTACTAAGAGATCGCCGTTTTCACCACCTTTTTCAGGAGCGGGACCACCACGTCCACGCAGGCGAATCGCTTGACCATCGTCGATACCGGCAGGAACTTTCAGGGTAATTTCGTTGCCTTCGACAGAAATCTTTTTGGTAGTACCAAAAATAGCGTCTTTAAAATCAATTACCAGAGTAGTGCGATAATCAGAGCCACGATTCCTGCGAGTACGCCCACCACCAAAACCAAAAAGGTTACTTAAGATATCATCAAAACCTTCGGCACCGTCAAAATCAAAATTGAATCCTTGACCACCATAAGAATAGCCACCGAAAGGATTGCCGCTAGGGCCACCTGCACTGCCATTCCCTACGCCGGCATGACCGAATTGGTCATAGCTTGCACGTTTTTGCTTGTCGGAAAGCACTTCATTGGCCTCAGAAGCCTCCTTAAATTTAGCTTCCGCCTCTTTATCGCCAGGATTACGATCCGGGTGGTATTTGAGAGCGAGCTTACGGTAAGCTTTTTTAATTTCATCATCAGAAGCGTTTTTACTAACGCCCAAAACTTCATAATAATCACGTTTTGACATAGCAATATTATATATATTTAGCACTCAAAATGCAAGAGTGCTAGTAATTTTTTGTGATTTTTTGCGAATGGGATTAAATGGAGAAGAGTTGTATTTTTATATTAATTTTTTATCATATGTGATTAAAGAGGTGGGCGAGACTTACGGTTTTATCTCTGGTTTTATGATAGACTTAGAGAAAGGAGAAGATAAAAGAATATGGAATCGGAAAGACTGATTTTAATTACTAATCCGGGCAGTAGTTCACGTAAGTACGCGCTCTATAAAGGCATGAAGGAACTTTGTTCTTTGCATTTTGAATTCGAAGGTAAGAAAATTGTCTACACTTTAAAATCTGGTGACCAGAAGAAGAAAGTAGTAACGGATTTTAAGGCACTGTCAGAGGTGGCGGGAAATCTGGAAAAAATTTTAATTGAGGAAGAATTTTTAGGAGGCGTTTCGAAGTTAAGTGCGATTTTGGCACGCGTAGTGGCTCCGGGCGCCTATTTTGCTAATGACCACATTGTCGATAAAGAATGTTTTAAAGAGCTAGAAATTGCGAGAACTCGTGCGCCGCTTCACGTCCCAGTGGTGATGGATGAAATTATCGAATTAAAGAAACGTTTTGATTCGGTACCGGTGATTGAAATTTCCGATTCAAACTTCCATAACTCCAGGCCAGAGTTGGCTAAGGCTTACTGTATTGATCAAAAATTGGCTGAGAAGTTTGATATTAAAAAGTGGGGATTCCATGGTTTGTCGGTTGGCTCGGTCGTACGTTATATGAAGCAAAGCGAAATTTTGCCAGAGAAAGTAGTGGTTTGCCATATTGGTTCGGGAGCTTCGATTACTGCAGTTTATAAGGGTAAATCTCACGATACGACGATGGGCTACACGCCGCTTGAGGGGGTAATGATGGCGACGCGCACTGGCTCGATGGATGTGGCGGCGGCGATGGCAATGAAGCGCGCATTGAAAATTGAAGATGATGTCGAACTTGAGCGCTACCTGAATAAGCAGTGTGGTTTGCTTGGTGTATCTGGGGTCTCGGATGATCTTCGTACGGTAATTCAATTGCGTGATGAAGGTGATAAGATGGGCTCGTTTGCTTATGCCCTCTATATTTATCGCTTGCAGGCTTGTATTAGCCAGATGATTGCTTCGATGGGTGGTGTCGATGCTTTGGTCTTTACTGCAACCATTGGCGAACGTTCAGATGATGTGCGTAGACAGGTAATTCAAAAGATGAAGTATCTTGGTTTTGAGCTTGACGCGGAGAAGAATACCGGTGAAATGCCAGAACGACATACTTTGATTTCGAAAGATGAATCTAAGCCAATTTATGTAGTGCGTACCGACGAAACGAGTGAAATGATCGAGCGAGCAAATCTGATTTTGGCAGATTAAGAATGTTAAATGAAAAAATATAGTGTGATGAGCACTATATTTTTTAGGTTAATTAATTTTTTTTGGTTTATGAATTTTCTTCAGAATTAAAGTCCTGATCGTCAAGCCCGTCAAGTAGCTTAAGGCTCTCGCTACTCGGTAAGGATTCGACGTTTTTTAGTTTACGCTCGATGACGCGGGAAGTGGTAGCGGCGGCATCGATTTTATTGGCGGATTCTTGAAGTTTCTTTTTGGTAGCTTCGAGGAGATCACCGAATTTACCAAACTGACTTTTTACGGCACCTAGAATTTGCCAAACTTCACTGCTGCGTTTTTCAATGGCGAGAGTACGGAAGCCCATGAGAAGGCCAGAAAGAATAACCGGTAGGGTACTCGGCGAGGCAATGGTGATATGGAATTTTTGACGGATTTCATCGTCGAGGCCAGGAATGCGAAGGATTTCAGCATAAAGTGATTCGGTCGGCAAGAACATCATGGCAAATTCGGTGGTGTGTGGTGGGTCGATGTATTTAGTGGAAATTTTCTTGGCCTGTTCTTTGACATCGATAGCTAGAGCTTTTTGGTATTTAAGAATCTCGGTTTTATCACCCTGTTCATAGGCAGCAATTAGACGTTGATAATTTTCGACTGGGAATTTACTATCGATTGGTAAGAAAACTTGGGCGGATTCATCTTTGCCAGGCATCTTGACGGCAAATTCGACACGGTCATTCGAGCCTTTTTTGGTGGCAATATTTTCACAATACTGGTCTGAACTTAAAGTGTCGCTAATGATGTTGCCAAGTTGGACTTCGCCATAAATACCGCGAGTTTTGACGCCTTCCATAACCTTTTTTAGGTCGCCGACGCCGTTAGCGAGAGTTTTCATTTCGCCGAGACCTTGGTAAACCTGGGTAAGCTGGGTAGAAATCGTTTTGAAGCTTTCATTGAAGCGTTTTTCGACTGAAGCCTGGAGTTTTTCGTCGACGGTTTGACGCATCTCTTCGAGTTTCTTGGTATTATGATCCTGAAGTTCACGCACACGAGTGTCGAGAGTTTTTTGGACTAAGCCAAAATTATCCGAAATTTCCTTACGATTTTCGCGAAAGTTTGTGCCGATATCTTTAGTGACGCGGTCGACATTGGTTTCGATACGAATCATACGCTCGTTCATATTGGCAAAAGTCTGCGTGGTTTGGTCTTGAAGAGTGGTGATGCGATTTTTAAGTTCTGGCAGATCGGTGTTTTTCTGATTGGTTTTCGAAAAAACGATAAATAGAATGATTAGGTTGACGACCGAAACGATGAGTAAAATAAGTGTGGTAATATCCATGAAATCCTCTTATGCTAATAAGTAGATTATAACATAAAAACAGAGAGGAAAAAACGGATTAGAGGTTGGTGCGATTATTTAAAGCGGCACTTAAAGTGATTTGATCAGCAAAAGATAAATCGACGCCGAGTGGAAGGCCGCGGGCTAGACGTGTGATGGTGAGTTCGGGATATTTTTCAGAAAGCATTTTTTGTAAAAGCAGCGCCGTACTCTCCCCTTCTACGCTCGGATTAGTGGCGATAATAATTTCTTTAACTGCGTCATTTTTGACGCGAGAAATCAGTTCTTTGATATGCAGAACTTCCGGGGTAATGCCGTCAATCGGCGAAATCGCACCACCAAGGACATGATAGGTGCCATGATATTCTTTGGTTTGTTCAAAGGCGTAAATATCAAGTGGCTCTTCAACCACAAGGATGGTAGTTTTATCACGATCCGGAGCGTCATAAAGTGGCGAAACTTCTTCATCGGCATTGATTAAGGAAAAAGTAATCGGACAGGTTTTGACTTGTTCGTGTAAATTTTCTAGAGCATGGACTAGTTGCTGAGAGATTTTGCGATCGTTGCGAAAAAGATAGGTCGCATAGCGTTCGGCGGTTTTATTCCCTACGCCCGGCAGTTTACCTAGCGCGTCGATAGTATCAGTGAGGGCTCTAGGGAGCATTAAGCGCCAAGTCCTAGATTGCCAAGTTGACCCATCAAAGGCTTCATTTTGTCGGCAGCAATTTCTTGGGCTTTGGCATAGCCATCGCGGAAACAGTTTTCAATCCAGCGTTCGAGTTCGGCGATGTCTTCGAGATCGACACGTTCTGGATCGATGGTAACTTTTTTGACTTTTAATTCACCAGTAATCTGTACTACGACGGCACCGTCGCCAGCTTCTACTTCTACAATTTCATTTTTGAGATCTTTTTGTGCTTTACGAAGTTCATTAAGCATTTTCATCTGGTCAAAGGTAGCACCCATAATTTCTCCTATTATTCTCTATTCTTAATTAATATTTATTATAACATCTCTTACTTAGATTTATAAAGATAGAGACGGTCTGCATTCTGGGATTTTTCGTTAGTGACGATATGTTCAAGTTCGTAATGTTCCGTATCGGTGATTTTATCAAAACTAATGATATTGCGCTTTTCAATATTCTCGCTAAGATCTGAAATGTACTCGTATTTTGGCGTTTTATTGAAGATGGTATATGAATTAGCTAAATGAACGTAAAAGTTACGATTTTCTTGATTCTCTGGTAGATAGAGTAAATGATTTTCATGGTAACGATTGAGCAGTTTCATGTCATTGGTAAACTGATTGGCAACTGGTGCGCTATAGCGGTAGCCATAAACGAAATGGTTGAGGTCGGAGATGATAACGATGAGCATAAATAAGCCAATCGGAAGCACACCAATAACCTTAGCATAGGGGTTGTACGGGAAAATACTGGACCATTTATGGAGAATGTATTTCATGCCGTGGGCAACCAGGATTGCAAGTGGTAGGATGAAAAGAATAATCATTTGTGGATTGAGACCAGAAATTAATAGGGTGAAAATTGTAAGTAAAAAGGCCATAGAATTTCGTGAGGCAAAGAAGCCCTTGAAGGTCGAGATGAAGCCAATAATGGCTAGAGTAATGGCCGGTAATCCGTAAAGCGGAGCGAGAAAAGTACTTTCGACTAACCCGTTCCAGGTGATTGCTACACGTACTGCGGTGCCAAGATTATGGAAATAATTTGCCAAGGAGAAATTTGGCATGAGCAGGAGCTCGGTAAAAATTTCTGGATGTTTAAGACCACGCAAAATTAGTATGGTAACGGCAGAAATCACCATTAGGCTGAAAATAGCGAGCGGAATTTTCGGCAGATTTTTCAGAGTAAAACGTAGATGTGGATGGACAAAAACGTAGATTAAAATAAAGAAATCCAAATAGAGCATGTATGGAGTAAAAATACTTAGACACATAAAAATACCAAAGAGGAAGC
>CBDEYN010000007.1:0-30498 GCA_965245025.1 uncultured Candidatus Saccharibacteria bacterium
TTTAGATTTCTTTTTCATGATAAACTCCTTGTCAATTATTAGTTAATCATTATTCAATTATTGTTCCATTTTTAACAATAACTCTATATACATTTCCATTACCTTCAATATAAAATACCACTGTATAATCTGATAATGAATCTCCATTCATTTTAATTGTGACAGTCCATGGTCTTCCATCTCCAGAATCCAGAACATAAGCGCTTTTTGATTTTCTTTCTACCGCATTAAATACTTCGTTGACGATTTTAGATTCATTTGAAGATACTCTACTGTCAGAATTTAATGACCTATCATTTCCTTGCCAAAACCATTCTTTACCAATACAACTATTTCCATTCCAGGTGTAATTGGTTTTATTAAGACAATCTTTTCGATAACTTTCTTTTTCTTCATCAATTTCAGCTTTGGTCTTACATTTATTAGAATAATCTAGCCATTGTCCCCCATTATTTTTACAAGATTCAATATTCTTTTGTTTTTCTTCCTCGGCCTTCTTTTTAGCCAATTCTTTTTCCTCTTGCTCTTTTTTAGTGCGTTCTTCGTTTTCTAATTTTTCACCCAATTTTTTAATTTTACTAATATCTACATGTTTAGATTCACATTTAGAATAAATTTCTTTATTTTTTGTTTTATTATTAAAATCTTCTAATGAAGTAATTTTATCTACGTCATTTACTAAAGATTGACAAGATTTCTTTTCTTTATCTAAAACATCACCAATAAATGAAGTAGTACTATTCCAAACAAATGGAATTACCTTAAAGAAAGTAAAATACCCAATTCCTAAAACTATAAGAAATGCAAAAAGTCCTGCAATAGCACCTCCTTCAGACTGAGCATTTGAATTGTTTTGAGTTTTGTTTTCTTCTTGCTTATTTAATTCATTGTTCATTATATTATCTCCCTATTTCTGATTCTTAATAGTAATTCTTACCCATGGTTTTGAAGGTGTCATTTGAGCAAAATCTAAGTCTTTCTTAAATAAAGTAAGAGCTTTTTTAATTTTGTTTTCATCTGGTTGAAGAGATTTATATCCTTCTGGAATATCTCCTGTAATTTCTAATTTATGCTGTTGGACTAATGTAAGTTTTACATTACACTAACCTTTGGACGTTTTTATTTAATTCGGTAGATATAGTTTTATTGCTTACGTCTCTTTGGTTGACTTTCTTTTTCTATATGGTGATTAGCTATAATCTCTCCCTTCTTAGTTGGTCGCCACTAGAAGAAAAAAGCGACCACATGCTTAGTCGCTAAACCTATCAATTAAGCTTTCATGCTTAATTGGGCACATGGCCGCTTTTTATTGCATGAAAACATTAAATAAATGTCTTAACTGATAGATTTAGCACTATAATTATACAATATAAGCATAAATTTTACAATATGATTGGATAAGGTGTAGTGTAAATGAAAAACTCCAAATTCAAGAGATAAATTTAGATTGACAATATATTATTGAATGATTTGTAGTATAGGTAAGCTTTTGCTATCGCAAAAACAATACAAGACTAGGATTTTTTACAAAAATCCTTCTGGTACTCCTCGCTCAAAAAAATAAAAGCAAGCTTTCATTTTTCACTCGCTTCGTCGTCCAGTCGAACTACGTTCTCGTCTTGTTATCTCAACACATATGAAAACAAAAATAATCCCCAAAGGATCATTTTTCTTTTCATAATGGTCGGGGCGACAAGACTCGAACTTGCGACCTCAGCGTCCCAAACGCCGCGCGCTACCAACTGTGCCACGCCCCGAAACACTACTCTTTTAATCTACCACATTTCCGTTAATTATGCAATAAATATGTTAAAATTATAGATATGAATAATTCAAATACTGATTCGAATCGTCCTAAAATCAAATTTGTGAAATCAAATAATAACAAATCGAAGAAAAATGGCCCTTCGAACACCTTTCGCTCACTCTTTTCTACCTTCTTATTAATTATTTTATCGCTTGCTTTTTGGAATTATCTTACTGGTAATGGTGAAAACGCCCATAAGGACGTTCCACTTTCTGAAGTTATCACCGAAGCCAATCAAGAAAATGGCAAAATCCAGGAAATTAACGTCTCTGGTAATAACCTCACTATCACCTATAAAGATCAAAAATCCAAAAAATATTCCCGCAAGGATGGCGCTGGTACTCTTTACGACCAGGGTCTCGCTGTCAAATGTGCAGACAAGTCTGGCAATGATGCTACCGAATGTTTGAAAAAATACCCAAATATCACCTATTCTGATAATATCGATCTTCTTGGCATTATTCTAAATATTGCCTCTCTTCTCATCCCAATTACTATCGCGATCTTCCTCTTTAGTCGTATGCTTGGTCAAGCACAAAGTGTGAATAAGGAAAGTATGAGCTTCGGTAAATCTCGTGCCAAGCTTTACGGTCCAGATAAAAAACGTGTCTTATTCGAAGATGTTGCTGGCAATGAAGCTGCTAAGCAGGACCTCTCAGAGATTGTCGATTTTCTTAAGAATCCTAAAAAATACGAAAAACTTGGTGCCAAAATCCCTCGTGGTGTCTTGCTCGCTGGCGATCCAGGTACTGGTAAAACTTTGATGGCGCGTGCCGTAGCTGGTGAAGCCAACGTTCCTTTCTTTAGTATTTCTGGTTCTGAATTTGCTGAAATGTTTGTCGGTGTCGGTGCTTCTCGTGTTCGTGATCTCTTCAGCAAGGCCAAGAAAAACGCTCCAAGCATTATCTTTATTGATGAAATTGACGCCGTAGCTCACAAGCGCGATTCTCGTGGTGGTGCCGGTCGTGAAGATGAGCAAACTTTGAACCAAATTCTTGTCGAGATGGATGGTTTCGATAATGAATCCGGCGTCATCGTGATTGCCGCGACCAACCGTATTGATATGCTCGACAAGGCACTACTTCGTCCCGGTCGTTTTGATCGTCATGTCGAGGTGACTTTGCCAGAACGCAAGGATCGTCTTGAAATTTTGAAGGTGCATTTTAAGAATAAACCAGCCGTCGAGTCTATTGATCTTGAATCTCTTGCCAAAAAAACTGCTGGTTCCTCTGGTGCTGATCTTGCTAATATCGCCAACGAAGCCGCCATTACTGCAGCGAGAGTTGGTCACAAAGAAATCACCAATAAGGATCTCACCGAAGCTTTCGAACGTGTGGCGATTGGTCCAGAACGTAAATCCAAGGTGATGAATGACGAAGAAAAGAAGCTTACCGCTTATCACGAAGCTGGTCATGCGGTGGTTGGTCACGTCCTTCCAGATTCTGATCCAGTGCATAAAATTACCATTATCCCTCGTGGTCATACCGGCGGCGTCACTTGGTTCTTGCCGCCAGAAGATCGCAGTTATAAAAATATCTATGAACTGAAGGATGTGATGGCTCGTGCGATGGGCGGTCGTATCGCGGAAAAAATCGTTTTCGGTGAAGATCGTGTGACTACTGGCGCCGCTTCAGATTTGAAACATATCGCCGAACTCAGCAAGGATATGATTCTGCGCGAGGGTCTCGGTACGAAGACGCGCAACCAAGTTTTCCCAGCCGACGAAGCTTCTTACTATGCACTTTCCAGCAGTAAGCCTTATTCTGAAAAAACCGCTGAGCTTATTGATCAGGAAATGCGCGCCTTTACTGACGAAGCCGCCAAGCGCGCGGAGGCTGTCTTGCTCGCTAATCGTGAAATTCTCGATCGCGTAGCCAACGCACTTCTCGAAAAAGAAACCCTCGAAGAAGAGGATCTCAAGGATATTTTCGAAGGTAGCAAGTTGCCAAAGGAAGCTAAACTTTACTAATAAGAGAACGCTAAACCTTACTAATAAAAGAATACTAAACTTTACCAATAAAAGAGCGTCAAACCTATGCAAATCAAAAGCCCTCTATGAACCATCATAATACCACTATCAAGTATATTCAGGAAGGCAATTACATTAATGACGAGGTTAATATTGAGGTTTCCACTATTGAAGGTCAAAGTGATATTATCTTGCTGATTGTTCCCGGGATTGATGGCTTAGTCGATGGTTATAAAAATAAATATAAAACCATTGCTGAAAATATTAACTCCAGATTTGGCGCAACCGTAATTAGGATGAGTAACCCCTCTAATATGGCTGGATTACATCTTAGAAATCTTTTTGAAGTCCTTGAGTTTATTGAAAATACTTATGACCTGTCGACGAAAACTCTCTATATCATGGGACATTCACTCGGTGCTTATATGACTAGCATTGTGTCGCCAATATTTGATTATATTGATAAAATTTTACTTATTAATCCCGCAACTTTGATTGATAATGATGTTTTTGACGATCTTCACCAACGCCCAAGGCAATCAAACATTTTTCTAATTAGCGAGCAGGATCCTTCATTCAAGCTTGTCGATAAATTCAAAGAAGTAGGCACTGTATATATTCAGCCAAATGCGGACCATCATTTTTCTGGTCAATCATTTGAGGTCTTTTTATCTGCTCCCGAAAAATATCTTTTTGAAGAGACTTAAATTGAAGTCTTGTGATAAACTCCATATAAAAAGAAAAAACCCGCATGTATCAGCGGGTTAATATGTACTAGGGACTCATATGAGGTTTATTAAAATTACAGGATGGAGGCTAAAAAGTGCTTTTAGTAAGATTTACGTGCGATTGTGCACTAACCTTTTAATTTAATCTGTATATAATACAGATTACTATTCCTCGAAACCATCTTTTCACTTCAGTTTACTTACTATCACCAGCTAATACTGGACTTATCAAAACTTTAGTTAGTAATTTGTCCCTTTTAAGGATTTTTAAATGACACGTGGAGATGTTTTTTAATGTACTTTTTGAGAACTTAATCGCGATTTTTCGCTACATCTTTCCTTACCACTTTTTAATCTAGTTGCTCTCATCCCCCAGTTATTTGACTAGGTGACTTCAACTTTGATAAGTGTCATTTATCATTATTTTTTAATGATATTTGAATTATATCACGAATAATTTAATATGTCAATATGCCCGTATTCACTCACAACCTTTGCAACAAAAAGGCAATAAGTATTGCCAATAAAAATAGGTAGATCCATACTTAAGAATAACAACAAACGTAAATAGGAAATCTACCTATGGTATATTGTAATGGTAAGAACATAGAAATTGCAAGAGAAAAAGCTGTAAAAATGCTGGTTGTGGCTTTAAAACCATTTCTTTTTATCTCTCGCATCGTAGTGGAAGGATTCCTATCTATTTTCTGAGCTATATATCTTATACTTTCGTTATTTTTAACCTATTTTTAATTATTACTCGTTCTTCATACGAAAGTTGTGTATAATTATTTAGAGACATCAATGTCTTTCATTGTTTAAGTTAGTGTTATAAATTTAATTTTAACAGGACTAAGAACGATTGATGTCTCTTTTTGTTGGTTAGTGTTGCACTTGAGATGTTAACTCAGGGGTAGATTGGCATTATACACTAAAAAGTGTTATAATATTAAACGATATTTGAGGATATTCGTACATTAATAAGGAGGTGCATTAGATGAATGGTTTTCACGCAAATGGGACAAATCTCTTCATTATCCGTCACGCAGAAGCTCAAAAAAATATTGAGAAGATGCATGGTGGTGGAACTCAAGAGCTTACTGATAGGGGCGTCACGCAATTACTCGCTTCAATCGAAGATCTAAAACCAGTATTACGCAACCAAAAGATCTTGGTCTTTTACCAGAAGGAAGGACGTAGCGAAAAAACAGCAATGATTATTGGTAAAAAACTTAACCTGAAACCCAAGATGGCGAAACAAATTTATGGCGTAGGGCTTGGAATTATTGCTAATCTCAACGAGGATGAACTAAGGATTCAATATCCGAAAGTTTCCCAGATTTTAGAAAATTGGAAGAATAATGGGGCAAAACTCGACGACTATCCAGATATACCTGGTCGGGAGCATATGGTAGATTTTGCAGATAGGATAAAAACTGGGTTATTTGACATACTTGCCCCAGCTACAGATATTATCCTAGTCGGTACGACTTCCACTATTAATATGCTAAATCACCTCATGGTAACAAACGGAGAATTTATCCATGATAAATACAAATTTGTTTCTTTTCCATTTTCAGGTATCAATGGATGGTATATGACTAAAGATGGATCACCAAAAAAAATATTCTCAAATTTCTAACACTTAAGGTCGAGATTACAAACTCGGCCTTTAATATTTTATTTAAAAATTCTTTTTGATGTAATCAGAATATTCTGGAGAATAACCAACTTCGTCTTTGATGTCATTAGTCTCAAACAAACCAACTTCAACATTACTAGAAGGGTTTAGTTTTACATTGTCGTCGACCTTAAATTCAAACACAATAAACATTAGCGGACGATTAGCTGACCTGTCCAACATTTTGAAAATCTTCGGTCCAGAACCCACCACAAAATCACCGAGGCCAATTTCTTCCAGTAGCTCTCTTTTTAATGCCTCAATTATAGACTCATTATGTTCTATACCGCCACCAGGTAGATCCCACTTCTTGCCATCCTCCTTTACTAGTAGAATCTTATCTTTTTGCTTGATTTTTGCTTTTACCGAAACTCTATAATAAGCATTTTTTATTTGCTCCTTATTCAGATATTTTTCTAAATAATCAACAATTTCTTTCGCGCCATCTTTACCGAGAGGGAACCTGTTTCTAACTTCATGGCTATTAATTAAATAGTTAGTCATTGTTCTTACTGCCTCTTCAAAAATACGACTATCATTTAGAGCACTCATGGTATACTCTTCAACCTTCATACTGAGTCCGCTCAAATGATTAGTCCCAGATTCGAATTGCCTAGTTCCTTCATTAAAAGTTTCGCTAAGTTCTATACCTACGTTAGCCGACCTATCAGCAATCAATTGTGGAATATGACTTCCATTGAATGCAGGAGTAAATAATGGATTAATCCCAGAGGCTAACGATTCTAATGTTGTTTCTATCCCTGGAGAAATAAATGCATGGGTCGCAGACAGAAAAAACTCCGCAGTATTCGAACAGTTAATAAGATACTTAATATTTAGTTCATCCAATTGATTAAGTACATCTTCTCTGTTAAGTTGTGGTGGCAAAATAAAGACAAAATCGCTATAGCTCCATTTTGCGCACGCTGCAGATTTTAGAATAACGGTCAGACACCAATCATAATATGCTTTACCATATTCGTCCCCTAAATAAGGAGATCTTAGTCCACCCGGGTAAAACACTAATTGTTTTTGCTTTTTTGGTAAATCAGCTAGAAATCCAGGAGATAAAATTGCCCCAACTTCATGAAACTCTTTTGTCTTATTGATTTCTTCAGGTAAAGGATTCTTAAAAAATCTTTGCGATAAAGTCATTATTGCTGGATAATCATATTTTCTCTCGAACCAACCACGAAGCCAAAATAGTGAGTCGGCAAACACTAATGGTATATCCGATAAATTTATTATTTTAGTACTTATATCTAAATATGAGACTACAACCTTAGATCTTAAATCGGCAAGATTTATTTCGGTTCGATATTTATATTTATATGCTAGAATACCTGCGTCATTTGCTAACTTCAGGGTGTTTTCATCCCCCAATATTTTTACGCTATAACCACGTTTTATCAATTCTCGCGAAATTGCAAGTGATTTTCCTGTTGGCCCAAAACCGAATGGTGCAGCAATAATAGTTACATCTGTTGATTTCATTTTACTCCTTTATCCAATTCCATTTTTTATAATCTGGTAAGCTTAAATCATATATTAATCTGTAATATTCCATGTCTCTATTATTGGGATTTACATCTAATTCTTTTAAAAATATATTTTCGTATTCTCTTCCAAAATTACCACGTATTGTCCATGACAATACTGCAATATCCAACATTTTATTGCCCATATGCATATCACCTAAATCTATCAAACCAACAGCTCGGCCATTGCCGTCAAAAATAATATTAACTGGACATAAATCACCATGCACGACGCAATTATCCTCATCGTTACAGATAGGTCTGCGGGAAAGTATTTCCAAAAGTTCAACTTTTGTTTTCCCGCTAAAGTCTGGGTGTAATTTACGACTATCTTTAAGCTTTGGATTTCTTATCCATTCCGGTGTGAGATCTGCTCTTACATTGAGCTTTTCATTCCAAAGTTCAGAGACAATACGCAAATACTCTTTAACAAAATGTTCTGGGGGATATTTTTGTTTAAAGAGGCTTGACGCCCCAGCTCCAATTTTTTCGGTAAAAAGAGTCTCTCCGTTAAACTTAAATTCTCGCGGCGTAAGTATTTGATGGAAAGAATCTTTTGCAATCTTCAGTCTTTTAAACTCATTCTCAAGTTCAAACTGATATTCGGTCGATCTATGTTTTTCGTACATTATTGACATAATATTTTCAACCTTTGTTCTTCTGTTTTAAAAAGCCCCGTCTCATCATTGTAATGCTCAAGAACGTAATCCACAATCTTCTCAGAAACATGCTTACCATACAAAGTTTTTATACTCCTCGGTTTGTACTTCAAAATATTATTTATAACCTCCATGGCAAAAGCGTCGTTCGATAATGGGACCAAAACATTATTACCAAAAATTACACTCTCGATTCTGTCTGTCCCATAACGCATAGTAATGCACTGCTTATTTAAAATATTTGTTTCTTCTTGAAGGCCACCAGAATCTGTAATAACGAGCTTGCTTTTATTTATAACTTTTATCGTATCTGAGTGGTATGGTATTGGTGCCAAAACAATGAGATTGCCTTTGTACTTTATTTCTAAATTTTTAAATATTTCTTTTCCACATAAGTTAATTCCATATTTAAACATAGGGTGCCTTATTAATAAAACTTTATTACCGGCAGACAACAAACTTTCCAAAATTTTAAGAATAACACCAAAACGTTTAGCATTCTCGCATATTTCTCGTCTATGTATTGTAAAAAATATAAAATCTTGTAAATCTAGTTTTGATAATTTTTTGTCATGAAAAGATTCCTTTAGTGCATCATCTACGGCATCAGTAATAGTATTGCCTATGATTATAGTTCCACTAGTGAGATTTCGTTCAGAAATAAGATTATCGTAATTTATTTCATTTGGAGCTAATCGTATCGCCGATACAACATCTACCATACGGGTGTCTATTTGCTCAGGGAATGGCTCGAAAGATCCACTTTCATAATTTTCTACAATCCCCAAATCTTTTAAATACTCAGAAAAATCAAATATGCCATTCTTAAATGCAAAAATATGCTTCTTGTAGATTTCTGGTTTCGGAGTCATTGTTCTAAGTCCAGCTTCAACATGAACTGGAGCAACCTTCTGAAAAATAGACCCAAGAGCAGCGCCGCAAGCCGTTAGTGTGTCGCCATGTACATATGAAACAATAACCTTATTGGTTTTTTTGAGTTCGCGTATAAGAGACCCAGTTTGACGAATAATCTGACTAAGCTTATCGTCTATCGCACCATGTATCTTGAGATTTACATCTACTGCCATATGGAGCTCCTTAAGAATCGCCTTTGAATTACTAAAATCATAATGTTGCCCAGTATGACATACAACAACTAATTCAGACCTTTTATGTAGTTCTTGGTAAATAGGCGCCATCTTAATAATATCAGGCTTTGTACCTATAAAAAGTAAGTGTATAATCTTATGGCTGTCATCTTTTAATATCTTAGCCAATTTCAGATTCATAATAACAATATTGTATATCATTTATGGCAAATAAATCAATAGCACCGTTAAGGTCCAGGACCTTAACGCGCATACATACAACATTCAGAACCTATGCAACATTTCAGTAGGGGTTCTATAACCTATACCTAAATGTATACGTTTATGGTTATAAAAGTCAATATAACTAAGTATTTTATTATCCATTAACTTCAAAGGTTCAGTCTCTAGATAATAATTTCCAGTACATTCTTCTTGTATTGTACGATTAAACCTCTCAATATGTGCATTATCATTAGGTCTACCCAGCCTTGTATGGCGGATCTTAATACCTTTAGTCTCTAATCTGGTTTCAAAGTATCTTGCAAATTCTAAACCATTATCACTTTGCACCATCTTGAAGTTGAAGCCAAAATATTGCTCCGCCTCCAAGATGGTGTTTAATGAATAAATGGGCTTTAAGTCCTTATAGACCCTAGCATACGCCAATCTAGTATACAGATCCACCACTGTATAAACATAACGCTTTTGTTTGCTAATTGGATTAAATAGATGAATTGTATCAATCTCAATTAAATCTCCTGGACTAAGTATTTTAGGTCTAGGAATACCCTTATACCGTTGATTACGATGATATTTCGGTTTAGCCATTCTATGGTGGCGCTTCAATATTCTACGCACACTAGATAGACTGATATTGATACAGAGGATCTCATTGATATAGTGCCATACCACCTCAGCACAACGCTTTATTTGGTCTCTAACATCGAGTACCAATTGAACTAGGTCTTCCGCTAATGTATGTGGGTGTTTGGGCGAGGACGGCTCGCTTTCTATTATCCATTTACAGATTTCATACTTATATAGAGAGATTCCAAGGTATTGTCTTCTCACGGCATTGGTGAATTGAATATGGCTGTTTATGTTCTTCCACTTCTGATACCATCTCCAGATAGTACTTCTATGCACGCCAAAACGATCTGCTATTACTCCTACCGGTTTTTTCTCCAAAACCAGCATTTTTACGGCTTTTCCTCTTGCAATTTCTATGTTCTTACCAGTACAATATGACATAGGTAGATTCTCCTTTTATTAAGTGATGTTGATTTAAGTATAGAATCTACCTTTTTTGATGGCAATAAGTTTACCAATCTATGTTGCAAAGGTTGTGAGTTAATACGTTATGCTTGACATTTAACCATAAATGTTATATAATGACAGCAGATTTGGTATAACCCGAATAACTTACACTTGCTATTCTGGTTATACCAGAATAGCACCTTCAGAAAGAGGTGAACTATGAAACGTAATATTTTTGCTAGTCTGTTGGCTGTAGCAGTGATTTCTGTTTCCACTGTGAATTCTTTTTTTGTCGCTGAGGCCGGCGTTTTAGGATTAAAGCCTAGTGCTAACCAAGGCACTCAAAGTGTCACTGATACCACAAACAAGGATGTTTCGGGTATCGTATATGATACTGGGAAATACCAGTATCCCGCGCAGCAGCTAATTGCAGAGAATCGCCAGTTTGACAAGTATGACTGGAGGCTCTTCCGGAGATTCGACACTCAGGAGCTCATGTATAATGAGTGGGCTGCAGTAATGAACTTTCATACTTCGGAATTTTCCAATAACGTCTATCGAAAAAACGAAGATGGAACCATAACCTACTTCTTCGATTTTAGGGAATCAGGTTTAAAATACTCTGAGATCGAGATGACTGGTAGTAGTGGAAAAAAATTTTATGGCTCAGATAATAAACTCTGCTTTGATCGAAACGATGAGGTTAATACATATATCCCCATCTCTTTAAATGTTAGAGTTTATACGAGTCCAGAAAAATGTTTTCCATTTGGCACTAGAATTACCGTTCCAGGGTCGCATGATCATAACTGGAATATCATTCCATTTAGTCAGTATCAAGAAAATTTTTGGGTTAATGTTCTTAATGGTTCATTAAGTCAGGAAGAGAGTAGTCTGTATGATGCCGAATACGGCAAAACCGTAGACCCGGTCAAGCTTTATTATCCAAGCAGACCAATCTACGTATCCGGATGGTGCTTAAATGATATTGCAGGAAAGATTAGACTGATTAATAGCTGTTTTAAGGATGAAAATCCTGAAAACTGCTCTGCGTACGTGTATGATGTACATAAAATGCTCCAGGGAATGAGTAATATAAAGAAACTCCGTTCATGATATATCACTATCTTAAACCACCCGTTATCCGGGTGGTTTTTTATTTAAAGATATTTTATTATTCTTATGTTAATATATAAATATGAAGAGTTTTCTGGGGTTTAAATCAATCTATCAAAAAATATTATTTTTAGCAATTACGGTTTTATTTTCTTTGATTTTTGGTTTACACATTAATCAAGATATTTTTGCGGTGGACCCACCAAAACCTCCCCAAACCGGCAAACATGATGGTGGTAGCGGCCATCCAGTAGAGGGGTGTAGTAAGAGTATTTGCTATACCATACATCAAGATTATTCAGGTGTTACTTGGATTTATTATGATTTTGCAGCCATGGGTATACCAGAAAATAAACGCGATAGAATTCCTTATAGTACTTTTGCCAATACTCCAGCTGCTGGATATCCAAAGGAAAATCAAGTCTTACCTACGGCTAAGGGAGACAATGCGGTCACTGGCTGTGGTAGGCAGTCTGGCGTCTATATTTTTGGTTACAATCGTTATTATCGTAAAACTTTACGACCAACTGGTGGAGTTTCTATTCCGTTATCTTATAGTATTTATTATGCAGAGTCAGACCCAAAATTTGTTAAGGATATGGAAGGTGGCGGAAGCCGCATAGATATGGAAACAGCTAGACGTGAATATACTGGCGAAAAATACCTTGGTTATCCAGATCCCGAAAAACTTGCTGACTGGAATCGCGGAAATTTTTCATGGTTCTGCGCCTGGCAAAACATTCCCCCTGACAATAAAAAGCATCCAATAATACCATCAAACACTACTTGTTCTCAGCTCCCGGGTAATTTTGGCGCATATTATAAGGGTAGTTCTGCTGGCGATTCAGGTGTGGTAAATCATTCCTATTCTGGTACTCTTGGCCATAATTCTTGGCAAAAGAACTTCCAAGGCAAGAATTACGTCTTCGCCAAGCCAGGGGATCGTGTCCAATTCTATGAAACATTCTGTTTTCCGATCCAGCAAGTCGGCATCCAAACTGGCAGCACCCATGTGAGTAGTGCGGATCCGCCAGGTGAGAGTAATTTTCAAATCTTTGCTCAGAAGAATGGTTCAGAGAATAACCAGTATTTATTCGGTGATTCTCCGGTTCATGATGGAAATTATCACACTATCGGCCGCGGCAATAAGCGTCCGTTTAGCGGTAATGGACTCGAAACTAGCGACTATGGCTTCACCGCTTATTCGCCGACTCAAAATGCCTCTTCTGAATATGGTTGCCAAACCAATTACTATCGTATGTATGCGCCAAAACTCACTGTCGGTTATCAAATCCCAGGATTTATCGATTATCAGCACGGTTGTAATTCTGCCGATAAAACCGGGTCTACCACTGAAGTTGGTACGGTAATTTCCCAAGGTATCCGCTATGATAATCTCCGCGCTTGGTATAACGAATATACCACCTGGTCTGGTAGAGATGACGCGGAAAATGTTCATCATCACTCGTATAATAGTTTTGATTCCGCTGGTGATGCCAGAGACAATGGTGCATCTTGGGGCTCGCAGGGGAACAGCACATATCAAGTAAGGGTTAAAGTAGGAAGTCATTGTGCATCGCGCTTGAATGGTCATTGTAATGATTGGATACCCACATATAATTATGTGACGCACTGGAAAAAAGAATATCCAGACAGTCATGTTAGTACCACCACGCAAAACCTCGGCCAAACTGAAAAGAAATCTTCCGTCTACACCCCATATAATTTCAACACTTCCATCCATAGCTATATCGAATCTTCCGAAGGTGGTGTAGGCTTCCTCGGCGGCAGAATTAGCATCGGTGCCAACTATGGCGTCGCTCCTCGTGCCAACGAACTAGTTTCCAAAACCCCATATGCCACCCATACCCGTGACGATCAAACCGTCAAAGTCTATGAAATGATTGTCGACGAAAACTATCCAGAGTCAAAGCTCCAAGAGCAGACTATCCCGAATGGTAACATTTGCCGTGGTTCCGGTATCGAGCGTTGTGAATTAGTAGATACGGTCAAAGGTATTATTAACGCCGCTGGTAAGTTTACTGGAGACTTTCTTAATACCGAAAATTATGAACGCACCATTCCAGACAACCTCCCAGGCGGCGGTCTAGGTAAGAAATATTGTACTCGTTCCGTCATCTGGCCAGCCGCTTCCCATGATTCAGATAATAACACTGTTGCGAATAATATGTCCGGCTCTGCCATGAACGGTGGTAATAACCTTCATCATGTCTCTGCCGCCTCTTGTGTTACCATTGCTAAAAAGCCAAACTTCCAGGTTCTTGGTGGTGGTTTCTATACTAATGGCGCGATTAAGACCGCACTTTCCGAAAAAGCTGTCGGTGGTGGCCTCGGTGCGTTTCCTTCTGCGGAAACCCGCTCTTATGGTTCCTGGGATGAATTCGGCGTCCTCGCTGCCGGCAAAGTTCTCGGCTTCGGTTCCGGTGCTGCTATGGGTTATGAAGAAGGCTATAACTTTAATCTTCCTCGTGGTGGCATCATGAATGCCTACTATACTTTCATTGGCCCTACCGGCCCGAATTCAGTAGTTTCTGGCATTAGCAATATTAGTCACATGACTATTGCTAACGATAAAAATGGGCCAGGCAATTCCGGTATCTCTCGCATCGGTTCCGCTGTTCTGGCCCGTCTCAAAGCCCGCTTCCGCGATACCATCATCCGAAATTCTAGCAATACCATCACCAGCCTCACCTCTAATGAAACTTCCGCGAAGAACTATCTCGGCCTCTCTCAGCTCTACCACCAGGGAGACACCAGTCTCAGTGCCATGAATAGCACCGCCAATTTCTACCAGTTCGATCGCGGCGGCAACCTCATCGCGAGAAGCAATACCACTGGTGAGAAGCTCATGAATACCCTCGCTATGTACGTGGACGGCACCCTCACGATTGATCGCAACATCAATATCGCCCACGAAACCTACAATGCCGTGGATGATTTTCCGCAAGTTCTCATCTTTGCCAAGAAAATCAATATCACCAGCAACGTCACCAACATCGATGCCTGGATAATCCTCGATGAAGATTATGGCGATAACCAAATCGATACCTGTTCCGATAATCATTACCCGAACGCTCTCTCTTGCAACGAAACCCTCACCATTACTGGTCCAGTCTTCGCTAGAAAACTCATCCTTAACCGCACCGCCGGCTCCCACACTGGTGGCGGCCGTACCGGTGCCCACCCACTTCAAACTGGACCAACCGGCACTTACTATGCCGAAGGTTCCATCCACCCAGCCGAAGTCTTTACCCTCCGGGCTGACGCTTATTTCTGGGCCTACCGCCAATCCCTCAGTGGCGGCCAAGCCTACATGGTCTACTCTCGCGAGATTGCCCCAAGGTACTAGGAAACAGATCCGGTCAAAATTTATCTCTGACTCGACCTTTCTAATAGGGGTAGTCGGAGATATTTTTTGCAAACCGCTTTCAAAATCATCCAATTTATGGTAAAATAAATTAAATGAGTAAAACAAACCGTCTAGTTAATAGATATGGTCGCAAAATTCTTGAATCGGAAAATATGCAAATCGAACGCACTTTTTTCCAGCATGGATGCTTTACGACCTATGATCATTCTGTTCATGTCGCAATTATGAGTGTGAAAATTGCCCGCTTTTTCCCGATGAAATTTTCTTATAAATCGCTCGTCAAGGGTGCACTTTTGCACGATTATTTCCTTTATGATTGGCACAATATCGGTGACATGCCGAAAGGTCACGCCTACATTCATCCGATTATTGCCGCATCGAACGCTAAGCGCGACTTCGACATTAATGCTAAGGAAGAAAATATTATCGAATCTCACATGTTCCCACTCGGGAAGGTTTTGCCAAAATCTCGTGAAGCTTGGGTAGTTACTGTCGCGGACAAAATCTGTGCTGTTACGGAATTTTTCAGCCTACGTCTTTCTAAGCGTTATCGCCGTATCAATAAAATGGCTGAACGCGAAACTGCTAAATCCTATCGTCATACCGCCTAATCTAATAATAAAAAATAGCATCTATCGGTGCTATTTTTTATCTTCGCCCGTCATTTTTAGCATAAATACGATATAATTATTTATAGATGAAAAAAATTCAATTTCGCTCCGTCGTCGCCATGGCGAACAGTAAACTTAGTATTAAATATGCCGCTATTTTATTAAGTGTCTCCACTTTGATTTCCGCGCTGCTCGGCATCTTCCGCGACCGCTTGCTCAACTCTTATTATCTTGACACTTACCCGACTGGCGTGGATGCCTATACCGCTGCTTTCACGATCCCGGATTTTATGTTTTTTATTCTCACTTCTGGTGCTCTAGCCGTCAGCTTTGTTCCAGTCTTTAATCAGCGTCTTTCTTCTGGTAATAAAAAATCTGCCTGGGAGCTTTCCACTTCTACTTTGAACCTCATGGCCCTAGTGACTTTTATTGCCAGTATTTTTATTATGATTTTCGCGGATCCTCTGATTCGCTACATCGTCGGTCCGGGTCTCGATGAGTCTGGCACTATTCTCGCCATCAATATGACCCGCGTGATCGCGATTAACCCATTTCTGTTCAGTATTGCCACGGTACTTAACTCTGTTCAGCAGGCGGTCGGACGTTTCGTCTTTTACTCACTCGCACCAGCTCTCTATAATATCGGTATTCTCATCGGCATCACCGTTTTTACTAATGGGATTAATCTCTTCGGTATACAAATTTTCGAAGGTGGCATCATGGGTGTGGCAATCGGTGTGGTCTTCGGTGCCTTATTGCAAATCTTTATTAGTCTCATCGGTCTCTTCGGTCTCGGTTTTGATTATCAATTCAAAATCTATTGGAAAAATCACGGCTTCCGCTCGGTCTTAAAATTACTTCCAGCTCGCTCACTCGATCAGGGAATCGATTACGTCTATTCTATTCTGGCCACCAATCTTTCTTCTCGCATGGGTACCGGCACTCTGCGTGCTTTCCAGCAGGCTAATAGCCTTCATCAAATGCCAGTTAATCTTATCGGCGTCGCCATTTCTACTGCTTTCTTCCCGAAACTCACCGAGCAAGTCAATGAAGATTCCTCCGAATTTAACGGCACCTTCCGCCATGCGCTTCGGATGATTATCTGGATTTCTTTGCCAGTCTCCGTGATTGCCTTTTTTGCTCGTGGCTACATCGTTAGTTTCATTAAAAATAGTGGTAATCCGGTAATCGCTAGCGTACTTGGTTCGCTCGTTGTCGCAATTTTTGCTCAATCAATTTTCCATATCGCCTCGCGTGGTTTTTATGCCAGACAGGATACCAAAACTCCGTTCGTCGTTAGTATTTTTGCCGTTGGTTTTACTATGGCGCTTTCGGTTATTTTTGCCATTACCGGTTTTGGTCCGGACGGCCTGGGCTGGGCGCAATCTATCGGCGCTTTAGCTGAAATCATTATTCTTCTCACCATCCTTAATGCTCGTGCCAAATTCCAACTGCTCGATAAGACTTTTTGGTTAGCCATTTTCCGTATGTTGGTCGCCAGCTTTTTCACTGCGATTGCTGCTTATTTTATGACTAAACTTTTCCCATTGCGCGCCACTGATAATTCGATTATCAGTACCATTCCGAAATTTATTTTAATTTCTGTTTTTGCTGGTCTGGTTTATTTAATATCGAGTTTCCTATTTAATCTTTCGGAAGTCGTGCCGATTTTCGAAAAAGTGAGTAGTCTGATTTTTAAGAATGTTAAAATGTTGCCAAAACCTGAGAAGCCAAGCGCGCTAGAAGGTGAATCAGAAAATTCAGCTCAAAATCAGAAACAAGATAAATAATAAATGGTAAAATAGGAACTATGAATAAGACATCAAACAAGACTGCAAAGACTGCAAAATCTACCAAGGATACTAATTCTATGAAAAAATCTGCTACCACCAAAGATACTTCTGTTACTGCCAAGAATACCAAGTCTGATCACAAGGTCATCTCTGATTATAATGGCTATAATTACAAGAAAGTTTTCTGGGAAGATTCTGGGCGTGAGTATGAGGATCTTGCCGACCGTACTGCGATTCGCCGTCTATTACCGAAAAATATGGATAATTTTGTCGATATTTGTGGTGGCTATGGTCGCCTTGCCAATGAATATTTGCCACGTGCTAAGCGCGCCACTTTGTTTGATTATTCCAAACTTAATCTCGAGCAAGCCAGGGAAGAATTTGGGGACAAGCTTCATACTGTTCAAGGTGACATCTATAAGACTCCATTTTCCGATGGTGAATTTTCCGCCCTACTCATGGTGCGTGCCACTCATCACTTCGAAAATCTCGAACAGGTCCTTCGTGAACTTAATCGCATTCTCGAACCAGGTGGTGTGGCCGTTATCGAAGTCGCTAATAAGCGTACGCTGCCAAAGATGTTCCGTTACTGGTTCAAGCGCTCTTCTGTTAATCCATTCGATAAACAGCCATCGAACCTGAAGGAAATCGATAAGGACGGTTTTTATAATTATCACCCAGCCTACGTCGAGGATCTTTTTAAGAAAACTGGTTTTGAAATCATGGATGTGCTTTCTGTTTCGAATTTCCGCAGCCGTACCATGAAGAAAATTTTCAGCACCAAGGCTCTCATCAAGCTCGAAAAAGCTGTTCAGGGTCCGCTGGCTTCTGTGCGTTTTGCTCCAAGTATTTACTATCGTTTGATTAAAACTAAATAATTCTTTCGAGTGAAAATTTTTCAAGAAACTACCTACAAACTTTATCGCAAAACACCGCTTTTTTCCGGTCAATCCAAGTCTCTGAAAATCGCGGTGATTTCCGATATTCATTTTTCGCGTCTGGTCAAAAATTTTAAACTCCGCGCCATTATCAAACAATTTGAGCTTGCTCGTCCAGATTATATTTTTATTCCCGGGGATTTAATTGATACTTTGGAATGTATAGATTCTCTTGCTGAGCGTGAACGTTTTCTTGGCTTCTTGCAAAATCTCACGGCTATTTCATCGGTTCGCAAAATGATCGTCAGTCTCGGTAATCATGACTTTTACCGTATACCTGAAAATAAAAAAGGCTGGCTTATCGTGCGCGATGAGAAATTTCTTAAATCTCTTCGTCGGGTGCCAAAGCTAGTTTTGCTCGACGATCAAATCTATCAAGATGATGATATTTTCTGTTTTGGCTACACCCAGAAAAAATCTTATTACACCGAAGACGGGGTGAATTTTGCGGAAAATGCCGAAGCGCAGCTCGAAGACCTCACGAAAACCCTAGCGAATCTTCCAGAGCCACCTGCCGATAAATTGAAATTCGCTCTCATTCATGCTCCGACCCACCTTCAAACTCCTGATATTGAGTTTCTCCTGCAGCCCTTTGATTATATCCTGTCTGGACATATGCATAACGGCATTGTCCCACCCGTACTTGACGAATTTTGGCGTAATCAAAAGGGAATTATTTCTCCCACCAAGAAATTTTTTTCGGGCGCCTGTCGTCACACTTTAAAAACTTATGACGACAAATTAATCGTGGTCGGTCCGGTCACTACTTTCCATGCACATCTCGGTCTTCTCGAAAAGCTCAATGTTTTTTATCCTACTTATCTCACCTATCTCGAAATTTCCGATAAAAAAACGTACGCTCGCAAGCCGTACGTCAAACATACTTATAAAAATTGGTAGCGCCAATGGGGTTCGAACCTACGACCTTGAGCTTAGAAGTCTCCTGCTCTATCCAGCTGAGCTATGGCGCCAAGTTATTTTTATTCTATCACTAACTCGGGAAAAAGCAAAATCGGCTAGACTCAAGAGTTGTGTTGAGTTCTAAAATATACCCACAATCTTACAAAATTCATCTTACAAATTCCACCACTCATAATCTGAATTTAACCTGTATTTTTAAAATGTTTATGCTATACTAAGGTTAAAGAAGGAGAGAAAAAGTAGAAGATGTAGTTGTTGTAAATAAAACAATTGCATAAACTATTAAACTTATGTTATGATTACATGTGTGAAAAAATTAAGTATCACCGGGGTTCGAGTCCTTTCGTTCCTCGTTAACAGTTTTGAAAAACTTTTTCTCTCCCAAGATACTTTCTTCAAAATCACGATACTTATTTTTTCACTGGTATTATCCAATTTATTCTTTGAAGTACAATCATCTTATGCCCTGAAACCGACACCTTCGCTGTCGGTTTCTTTGTTGTCTGCCTCGAATATCGAGCTACATAGTAGCGATATTTTAAGTAAACCAAATCATGCCGTAACTTTGCCAATGTATCTTAACGTAAAAACTAATAACCCTACCGGTACAGATACTTATGTTGATGTGGAGAAAACCGCCTTTACCGACATCCATGATTCTTCTAATACTTCTTCTATTAATATGATTTCTAGCGGGGTAGGGGTTGAACATTTAGCCGATTTTGCGGAAAATACTTTTGCTGGTAGTTTTGATTGCGAAATAGAGCATCCCGAAAGAGAGCCAGAAGAATGGGATCCACTAGATTTAGTTAGCGGTTCAGTACATGATACACATTATGGCATCAGCAGAGGGAATGAAGTAATTGGTAATAATATATGTTTTGCCATCGGCATAAAGCTAGGGAATACTCTCCCCACCGGTACCTATCAAAATAAAATGATTTTCTCTACGGTTACCAATGAATATCCGACCGAAGCTAATTTGGTTAAGGGCAAAGAATTTCAAAGTAAAATTTCTTCACTTCTTTCTGTTCCAATTTCTTCAAAGTATAGTCTCGAGCATTTTAAACGTAGTACTACATCTCCCGCAGAAAATATTCCTACCGTACATCTTGAAATTGATGAAACCTCCGATCGGGCGGTCCTAGCTTGGCTCGATAAAGACACTAAAACTATTTACTATTATTCTGAGGCTGATAAGCTTTATCTTAATCCAGATTGTGAAGATATGTTTTCTTATTCTGGCTACAGGGAATTAGACTTAAGACCGTTTGATGCAAGTAAAGTTACTAACATGAAATCCATGTTTAGTAATCAGCCGTATATCACAGAGATTAATTTTTCGAATTTCAATACCAGTAACGTAACAAACATGGGCAGACTTTTTTATAAGAACTGGATTAGTAAACTAGATCTTTCAAGTTTTGATACACGCAAGGTTATTTATATGAATGCGATGTTTATGGAAGCTTATTCGGTAGAGGAAATTAATCTTTCAAGTTTTGATACTAGTAATACTTGGTTTATGGGTAACATGTTCCAAAACACTCATGCGCTTAAAAAACTAGATCTTCACAACTTTAACACTCAGACGGTCACGCATATGCAATACATGTTCTATAATTCAGGTGTGCCGAATCTTGACCTATCTAACTTCAACACTTCCAAAGTTAAAGATATGAAAAGTATGTTTGGTGGTCTTCGAAATCTTGAAGAATTAAATCTATCAAATTTTGATACAAGCAACGTCGAAAATATGTCGAATATGTTTAATAATACTGAAAAACTTAAAACTCTGGATATTTCGAATTTTAACACTTCTAAAGTAACTGATTTTAATACGATGTTTGGTATTGATCGTAGCCTTCTCGTTGATAAGCTCGAAAGAATTTACGTGAAGCAAGATTTTGATACTTCCGCTGGTACAGATTTTACGAATATGTTTACTGGGCGTACTAATCTTCGTGGTGGAAATGGTTCCTTCCTCCCGGATCCATCCACCGCTGACAAAACCTGGCTTCGCATCGACGATCCAACTAATGGTCGTCCCGGCTACTTCACTCGTAAAGTCTAAAAACTTCAAACTAGTATATAATTATATTTAATGACTCAACAGACAATTATCAAAATTGAAAATCTTGAGAAAAGCTTCGGCAAAACCAAGGCTGTCCGCAAGATTAATTTAGAAGTTTATGAAGGCAGCCTCTTCGCTTTTCTCGGTATTAATGGTGCTGGTAAATCTACTACTATCTCTATGATGTATGGTGGGCTGAAGATTGATTCTGGACGCATTACTATTTGTGGCCAAGATGTCGCCACTCATCTCGATAAAATTAAAAATCAAATTGGCGTGGTTTTTCAGGATTCCATCCTCGATAAAACTCTCACCGTTTATGAAAATCTTAAATTCCGCGCTGGTTTCTATGGCATTTTCGGCCAAGAATTTAAAGCTCGCTACCAGGAATTGGAAAAACTTTTTGATCTCGCCGAAATTAAAAATCAGAAAATTCAAAAACTTTCTGGCGGCCAAAAACGTCGTGTCGACATCGCACGTGCTATTATTCATCAGCCGAAAATTCTCATTCTTGATGAGCCGACCACTGGCCTTGATCCAGGTACTCGCAGTAAAGTTTGGCGGATTATTTCCAAACTTCGCGAGGATCTTAAAATGACAATTTTTCTCACCACGCACTACATGGAGGAAGCTGCTGATGCGGATTATGTTACGATTTTGGACAAGGGAAGAATTATTGCTGAAGGTACGCCGCTCGAATTAAAAACTCAATACGCCACCGATATTTTGCATCTCTATGGCGTGGAAGAGGCGGATGTTAAAAAGCTTAAATTACCTTATCAAAAAATCCATAAGACCTTCCAAATTAAAGTTAAAAATTCAGCAGTTGTTACTAAACTGATTATTAAATACCCGGAACTCTTCCAGGATTTTGAATTAATTAAAAGTACACTAGACGATGTTTTTCTCACAGTTACGAAAAATAAACCAGGTACTGATATTTCGGAATCAAAAAATAGCAAAACGAAAGCGGAGTAAAACATGAAAAAATTTCTCAATCTCACTGCACGTAATGTCAAAGTTTTCTTCAGCGACAAATCAATGTTTTTTGCTTCGCTGATCACGCCAATGATTTTATTGATTCTCTACGTTACTTTTCTTGGTCGCGTTTTTCATAACAGTCTTGATAAAGACGCCTTGGGTGTCGCACTTCCAGAAGGCGTAATTAACGCTGTGGTGAACGGGCAAATTCTCGCCTGTCTCCTTGCGGTCTGTAGTGTAACAGTGGCTTTTTCCTCGAATCTTTTAATGGTGAATGATAAGGTTACTGGAAGCACCAAAGATATCGATGTTTCTCCGATCAAAAACCACACAAAAAGTCTCGCCTACTTCACTGCGACATTTATTTCCACGATTATTATTAATCTCGTGGCGCTCGTACTTTGCTTAATTTATATTCGCATCCAAAATTGTTGGTACTACGAATTGAAGGATGTTTTGCTGCTGTTTGGCGATGTAGTATTGCTTTCTTTCTTCGGCACTGCACTCGCTTCTGTGGTAAATTTTGGCCTCAAAACTCAAGGCCAGCTTAGCGCTGTGGCGAATATTGTGAGCGCTGGTTATGGTTTTATTTGCGGGGCTTATATGCCAATTTCAAATTTCTCCGCCTTGCTGCGTGATAGTATTATGTTCCTACCAAGCACCTATTTTATGTCCCTGATTAAAAATCACGCTCTAGCCACTCCGTTCCAGGAAATGGCTAAGACCGAAATTCCAGCCCAAGCTGTCGACGCCGTCAAAACCGCCCTCGACTATAAAATCTCCTTTTTCAATCACGAAGTCCCACTTAACATGATGTATCTCATCGCCCTAACTTCAATCATTGGATTGGTCATCATCTTTGTTTTGCAGAATAAATTCAAGAAACAGGCTTAAATAAAAGGCATGCGACATTCTTCCTTTAATTAATATGATTTTTTTGTTATAATTATTTATTCAGAAGGAACAAACATGCTAAAATCTATCAAATATTTAAAACCTTATTTTTGGCAATGCCTTTTTATTGTATTGGGTGTTGCGCTCCAAGTTTATACTGCTCTCGAACTTCCAGCCTTAAGTTCAGATATTATGAATAAAGGCGTAGCCGAATCTAATATGGGCTTCATTTTTCAAGCCGGCCTACTCATGCTCGGTGTGACCGCACTGGGCTCACTTGGTAGTATTGTTTCATCTTATTTTTCCGCCAAAGTAAGTAGTCGCGTCGCTATGGATATGCGCAAGGATATCTTCGCTAAAGTAATGTCGCTCTCTTTTGCTGACGTCGAGAAATTCTCTACCGCTTCACTCATTACCCGTACCACCGCCGATATCTGGACTGTCCAGCGCACGCTGATTATGAGTCTCACTATGATGGTGCGCGTACCGTTTATGGCAATCGGGGCAATTATTCAGGCTTTTCGTACTGCGCCGAACATGACTTGGATTATTGCCGTTTCGGTGGCTATTCTCTTTATTCAGGCGGCGATTTTAATCAGTCTTGCCATTCCAAAATTTAAGGTCTACCAAAAAATCTTGGATAAAATCAATTCCATTACGCGTGAAAATCTTACTGGTATCAAGGTGATTCGCGCGCTTAATAAGCAGAAGTATGAAGAAAATAAATTTGAACGTAGTAATGAAAAATTAAAGACTACGGATATTTATATTTCTAAAGTTATGGCTTTTCAGCAGCCAGTAGTGAATCTAGTTTTTAATCTTTCCGCCGTTCTCATTATCTTTATCGGTGTTTCTAATCTTCATACCGATATGAGTTATCTCGGTCGCATGATTGCCTTCTCTCAATATTCTGCGCAGGTTCTCATGTCCTTCCTCTTCTTAACTTTTCTCTTTGTTATGATCCCTCGCGGTAATGTTTCAAGTAAGCGTATCTCTGAAGTTCTTGAAACTAAGAGTCAAATCACTTTTAAGGACCAAATGACTGAAACGCCTAGCGAGGTTCCTTCGGTGGAATTTAAGCATGTAACTTTTTCCTATGGTAAAAAATCGGAAGCCATCATCGAGGATATTTCTTTTGTAGCTAAAGCTGGGCAAACCACCGCCTTTATCGGCTCTACCGGCTCTGGTAAATCCACTTTGATTAATCTTGTGCCACGCTTCTTCGACGCCACCGAGGGTGAAGTTTTGATTAATAATCTTAATATTAAGGAATATACCGAAAATACCCTTATGGATAAAATCGGTTACGTTCCGCAGCGTGGTTATCTCTTCACTGGCACCGTGCGTAGCAACATTCTTTACGGTGTCGAAAATCTTAAAAAATCGGAACTTGATGCGCGTATGCGTCATGCTGCTAAAATTGCTCAAGCCCATGAATTCGTCACTAAGTTAAAAGATCAATACGATGCGTCAATTTCTCAAGGTGGTACCAATGTTTCCGGTGGTCAAAGACAGCGTCTCGCTATTGCCCGTGCTCTGGCCAAGCAACCTGAAATTTTAATTTTCGATGATGCTTTTTCAGCTCTTGATATGAAAACCGATAAGAAGCTCCGAGAAGATTTGAAGTCGGAAATTCAGGATACTGTCGTGTTAATTGTAGCGCAACGTATTAGTACGATTAAAGAAGCTGAGCAAATTATTGTTCTCGATCAAGGTAAGATGGTTGGGAAGGGAACCCATTTGGAACTCTTGAAAAAATGTAAAGTCTATCAAGAAATCGCGAAGTCTCAATTCTCGGAAGAAGAATTTGCGGATGAAATGAGTCAGGCTAAGGAGGGAAAATAATATGTCAAAAAATTTAAAAAGCACTCAAAAGAAAACTACTCGAGCATCTAAGCAGACTATTAAGCGCTTCCTCGCTTCTGTGAAAAAATATCGTTTTGGTTTGCTCGGCTCGGCGCTGCTTGCTCTAATGTCGGCTGGGCTTGTGGTGGCCGGTCCATATCTTCTGGGCCTCATTACTACTGAAGCTTTTGACGCTTTGCGTGCTGGTCAGGAAATTAATTTCGCTCGTATTAGTTCACTACTTTTAACCCTGGTTGGTCTCTACCTTATCTCTGCTACTATCAGTTATGTTGAGGGCTATGTTGCCGCAGTTATTTCAGCTAAATATGCCAAAGAAATGAAGCGCCAAATTCTATCTAAGTTTTCTCGTTTGCCAATGTCCTATTTTGATAAAACTCAAAACGGTGACACTATGTCGATTATGACTAACGATGTGGAGACTATCGCTTCTTCGCTTTCGCAAACCCTTTCCCAAATTATTACTAACATTACGCTTCTGGTTGGTTATCTTGGCATGATGATTTATATCTCCATTCCTATGTCTGCCGTCTCTGTCATTGTCGTGCCAATTTCCATGCTTGCCGTTTCTAAAGTTGTAAAGAAGGGCTCAGAATATTACAAAAAGCAACGCAAAACTCTCGGTAAATTAAACTCTGAGATTGAAGAAAATTATGGTGGCCAACTCATCGTCAAGGCTAATAATCATGCCGAAAAAACCAAACAAGATTTTGCTACCGTCAATGAAAAACTTTATCAGGAAACTTTTAAGGGTGAATTTTATGGCTCACTCACCTACCCTATCACCCACCTCTTCCTCGATTTGGCTTTTGTTGGAATTTGTCTGCTCGGTGGCTATTATGCTCTAATTGGCGCCCTTACTGTTGGAAGTATCTTGGCTTTCTTGCAATATGTTAGTCGTTTCACTCAGCCAATCGCCGATACTGCGCAGCTTTCCTCTACTATTCAGCAAACCTTAGCTGCTGCTGATCGTGTTTTTAATTTCCTTGAAGAACCGGAAGAAGCTTCCGAAGATTTCACTAGTCAATTTAAATCTATCACTAAAGATGGTAAATTTCGTGGTGAAGTGGAATTCTCCCATGTCAACTTTAGCTACGACGGTGTCAAGCCAATTATTAAGGATTTTTCTATTAAAATCGAACCTGGTATGCAGGTAGCCATCGTGGGCCCGACCGGTGCCGGTAAAACCACTATCGTTAGTCTTCTCATGCGTTTTTATGATATTCAGAGTGGCGAAATTAAAATTGATGGCGTCTCCACCAAGCAAATGAAACGCAGTGAAGTTCGCAGTCTCTTCGGCATGGTGTTGCAGGATACTTGGCTCTTTTCCGGTACTATCTTAGAAAACCTCAAATACGGTGCCTCTAATGTTACTTTCGAGCAGGTCGAAGCCGCTGCCAAGATGACTGGCGTGGACCATTTTATTAAGTCACTTCCTGATGGTTACGAGACTAAAATTTCTGAAGATTCCGATAATATCTCTGCCGGTGAAAAACAGCTCCTTACGATCACACGTGCCATCATTACTAATCCGAAAATGATGATCCTAGATGAAGCCACTTCCAATGTCGATACGCGCACTGAGCAAATTATTCAGCATGCCTTCGATAAGCTCACTAAAGGTCGCACTTCTTTCGTGATTGCGCACCGTCTCTCGACTATTCGCAACGCCGACATTATCCTTGTGATGAAAGAAGGAAATATTGTCGAGCATGGTAATCACGATGAATTGATGAAACTCGATGGTTTCTACGCTGAGCTCTATAATTCTCAATTTTCTGAAGAAGCTGAATAAATGATGCAAATTAATCTCACGGAACTGCTAACTTCGATCGATATATCGCCTGAGTTTCGTGAGTTTTTTCAAGCTGAACTTGTGGCTGGTAGATTTGATTCGTTGATGGAATTTTTTAATTCCTCTACATTGAGTCCTCAAGAAATTTATCCTGCTCCTGCACAGATTTTTAGAGTTTTTGGGTTACCTCTCGAAAAAATCAAGGTTGTGATTCTTGGCCAAGATCCCTATCACACTCCGGGTGTGGCGGATGGTTTGGCCTTTTCGGTTCAAACCGCTAAGCTCGCTCCCAGTCTCCGAAATATTTTAAAAGAGGTAAAATCTGACCTTGGTCAAACTATTATCCAAAACGGCGACCTCACGCCATGGCTCGAACAAGGGGTCTTTCTCCTCAATAATGTCCTAACAGTCGAAAAAGGTCATGCCGGCTCACACCGTCAAATCGGCTGGGAGCAAATTACGGAAGATTGTGTAAAGATGCTTAGCACCAAACTCCCGCACGCCGTATTTATTCTCTGGGGTTCTGATGCTCAGACTAAAGCCAAGTTTATCGACCAATCGAGGCACCTAGTTCTACAATCAGCTCATCCCTCGCCGCTTTCAGCCTATCGCGGATTTTTTGGCTCCAAACCATTTTCTCAGGCTAATCAATTTCTCAAATCTCATCACCTTCAAGAAATTAAATGGTAAAATCACATAAAAAATCTCCCATTGCTGGGAGATTTTCTTAACCCAAATTGATTAGATTGAGCGGCAAATTACACCACCACCTTCACGCTTGTAAAGGACGGAAACTTTGTTACCACCAGTTGAGTGGACGGCAGTTTCACCATCACAGGTAGAGTTCACTACAATACTCATAGTGTGGCCAGGAGTACCCTTGGATGCGTAACGGTCGTTTGAAGTATTATCTTCGGTACCTTCTGATTGTTGAGTGAAGGAGTAATGAGTGCGTTGACCATTCTTACATACCTTGGATTCTGGGTCGTAGCTATCAGCTGCTTTACAAGAGCTGATTTCAAGACTATATGGTTCATTATCTGGATCAGAGAACTTTTGCTTAGTATCGGTTCCGATTAGATATGCATCGTAGAAGTAGGCCCAGGAAGAACGCTCAGCTGCCTTGAAGACATCTTTATCGACATCTGCGTGGCCACTCACGTAGGCATCCTTGTCCATGCTAGGAATTTTTTGGGTGTTGTTGGCTTGATATGAGTTTAATTGGGTGGTGACACGGTTTACGTCATTAGCACGTGCAGTATCTCTTTGCATGATATTCATTGAAGGGAGTGCAATAAACACCATGAGGAAGATCATTGCTGCGACCGCCAAAACGAGCACCACTTCGATAATGGTAAACCCATGTTTAAAATTTTTATTTTGCTTAAACATATGTCTGTTCCTTTCTGAGACTTTGTTTATCTATAACCCAATCATAAGCTTTACCTACCAAAAATTCAAGAGGTTTATGCTAAAATAAAGCTAAACCATTATCGGGAAATTTATAAAATGTTTGAACTTCAGTGGATTTTTCTAATTTTCGGCGCGATTTTCGGCGCCATTCTCGGCTCTTTTGCTTGTTGTCAGGCTTGGCGCATTCGCCTGCACTCAGAAGGTAGGAAACTAGGGAATCGCTCGGTCTGCCTACATTGCGGTCATCGTCTAGGGCGTCTTGAACTTATTCCGATTTTTTCATGGCTCTTTCTCGGCGGCAAATGTAAAAAATGTAAAACCAAAATTGGCCTGATTGAAATTTTTTCCGAAATTATGATGGCCATAATCTTTGCCAGTTTTGCTTTTCGCACTGGCTCATTAATCCAACAAATTCTGCAACACACTGGTCCACTTAATTCGGCACCTCTAGTTATTTTTGAAGTTATCAAGCTTCTGCTTCTCTTTGCGATTTTTACTATTATGTGGATATTACTGATTTATGATAAAAAATGGTTGCAACTACCAGTTAATCTACTCCACCTTCTGATTATTTTGTCTGGAATTTATTTTCTCTTTAACTTATATACTAAATACGGACTCAATTTATTAATTGAAACCCGTGGTAATGAAGTTATATTAGTGAAAAATTCTCTACACCTGCAAGATATTTGGCAATATTTACTGCGTGATCTTTCGCGTTTTCTGGGCGCTATGTTGGCTCTGCCGGGTATCTACTTTGTACTCTATAAATTCTCCCGCGAAACTCTAGTTGGTGGTGGTGATTTTATCCTTTTAATTTCCGTCGCGCTACTCCTTGGCCGCTGGGAACTCGGCGTTATTGAGCTCGGCTTATCTAATTTACTGGCCGCTATTTTTAATTACCGCATGTTAAAAAATCCCAAAAATCGTCAACCGTTTGGTTTTGCCCCCTATATTATTTTAGCCTGTATGATTACCCTTTTCTTTCAGACTGAAGTTCTGCGTCTCATCTTTCTAGTTTATTAATCTTCCGACTCGCTGCAGATTTTTTCTAGTTGCTAATCTTCCGATTCGCTATGAAATTTTTCGTGCACTTCTTTTAGGTGCGGGTCGGTGATGTGAGTATAAATTTGTGTAGTCGAAATATTTGCATGCCCCAGCAAACTTTGTACCGAACGAATATCCGCCCCATTCATTAATAAATCAGTTGCAAAACTATGACGCATAGTGTGGGGTGTCACGTGCTTTGTAATCCCGGCCAGCCTCGTATATTTTTGTACGATTCGCTCGATTGAACGTGGTGTTAATCTGCGAAAATCGCCACTTGTGGATGGAATTTGTTGATTAGCGGAATTATTTAGAAATAGCGCCGGCAAAGTATCGGTTCGCATATTTAAGTAATCTTCGATGCATTCCGCCGTGGACTTGTCGATAAAAATTGGACGGTCCTTTTTACCTTTACCACGTACCATGAATTCTCGACGTTCCAAATTAATCGAATCGCGATTCAAACTACAAAGTTCCGATACGCGTAGTCCGCCAGAAAATAACAACTCAATAATCGCGCGGTCTCTTAATCCCGATTCGGTATCCAGCGGAATTTCTGCTAGCAGTCTTTCAATCTCATCAAAATGTAAAAAGGTTACTTGCTTTTTTGCGGCTCGTGGTAAATCAATTAGGGAAGGATCTAAGCTTTTAATTCCACGCTTGGCTAAATATTTAAAAAAGCCACGTAGTGCAATCAAGTGGTAACTCTGGGTTAGTGCGGATAAACGTTCCTTGTTTTGATTGTCGGAAAAACGATTTAATTTTAAGCGAAAGCGACGTAAAATTTCCGGGGTAATATCGGAAGGCTTAATCATTTCTTGGCCCTCAAAATCTTCCGTAATTAAATCAATAAAACGTGCCAAATAAAGTCCATAGTTTTCTACGGTTTTCGTCGAACGGCCTTTTTCAATTTCCAGTGATTCCAGAAAAT
>CBDEYN010000008.1:0-26493 GCA_965245025.1 uncultured Candidatus Saccharibacteria bacterium
TAGCTGATCCAGCCGAGGCTCCAAAAAAGGAATTTCGTCGTCGCAAACCAGCTGGTGAAGAAACTGTCAAACCAAAGTCTACCGATGTTCCAACCGTCACAATTTCTAAATCAGCCGCCAAGAAAAGCGATTCTGACAAATCCGCATCTGATACCAAGTCAGGTATTACCACTAAGTCAAACAAGCCAGCTGGAAAAGCCACCCCTGTCAACCCTGAAGCAACCAAGCCGGAAACCGCCGAAGATTCAGAAGCGCCGAAGCGCATCATTGCGCCAGAAGCCGATCCTCGTAGTCTCAAGCTCTTCGTTCTGGTGGAAAATCCCCAAAATACCGCCACGCTCACTTCGATTCGTGAACTTTGTGATGAATCACCAGGTTTTTCGGAAATTATTCTCGTACTCAAAGACGGCGAAATCAAGAAACCGCTCCGCATGCCATTCCGCATTGAGGCTAGCCCAGAATTAATCTCCGGTTTAAAGGAATTAGTCGGTGAAAATTCTGTGGTCCTAAAATAGTAGTTGGCCGACAAAAATTCATTCACCAAAATCAAACCAGAATTATTCCATAATTCAACTACAAAAATTAAAAAGCCTATGCTAAAATAATACTAATGAAAAAGGGTGGTCATGAATAAACTTGCGAAGTTTTTGAATGCGCATATTTCTGGTCTTGTCACTGATAAACCGGAGATTCTTGCAGCATATTCGCGTGATATGAGCGTCTTGGAAATGATGCCGCGCTTTCTTTGCATTCCGAAAACTGCAGAAGACATTCAGTTTATCTTGCGTTTTAGTGCTAAATTAGCCAAAAAGGGATACAAACTGCCAATTGGTGTACGCGGCGCCGGTCTCGACACTACGGGTGCCGACCTGACTGACGGTCTCTTAATTTCCATGGAAAAATTTAACACCATCGAAGAAATTGACACTCGTGAAAGTCTAGTACGGGTAAAAGCTGGCATCACCCTCGGTGAATTAAACGATGCACTGGCACTCTTCGGCCTAGAACTTCCTGTAGTGGCCTCTAGAAAACAGACCATCGGTGGCCTAATTTCCACCGCTCTCATCGATGAGGCCGCCAAAAAATACGGCAGCATCTATTATTTCACTGATCGTATCGAAGTAGTTTTACCAAATGGTGAAATTTTCCAGACTACTAGCCTGACTAAGCGTGGTATTAAATTGGCTCAGTTGAAAGCAGATGATCAAAACGCCAAAACCAATACCACCATCTATGACTTGACTGAGAAAAATCAGGCAGTAATCGCCAAAATTCGTGAATCCGTCCATAATCGCTCCGGTTATCGTATGGTGACCGAGGTAAACCGCGAAAATAAGCCGTTCGATGTGCTGCCAATTTTCTTTGGCGCCCAAGGTACTCTCGGGGTTATTACAGAGGTAATTTTAAAGGTTCAGCCAATTCAATATCACACTCGCCAGTATGTTTTTGAATTTACTTCAATTAATCAAGCCCTCGCCTTTTCTGAAAAAGCCAAAGAGCTTGAACCGCGTACCATGAATCTTTATGACGGTCGCATATTTAAAACTCTCGAAAGTCTTGGTCGCAAGGCTAAATTACTCGAGTCAAATACTGCCACCGCTCAATCTACCGCCAAATTTTATATCTATCTAGATTTTGCCGAAAACTTCTTCCGTATTAGAAAGATTGACCGCGAGATTGAAAAATTACGTCCCTTGGCCGATAAGTCCTACGTCGATCAGGAAAAATACAAAGCCGATTTTAATAATTTTAATTTTGGCCTCAAATTATACCTCAATAGTCACGATACAGCAGAAAAACTCGCCATCGTCGATAAGACTTCGATTCCAGCCGAAAAATTGCCAGATTTTCTGCGTAATCTGCAGCCTCTTGAACAAAAATTCCATCAAAACCTACCTGTTTTTGGCTCACTTCTCACCGATCTTTATTCGATTCGACCAGAATTTGACCTTACCGACATTTTGAATCGCAAAAATCTCATTTTCTTCTTGCAGTCTTACGCTAAGATTGTCTACGAAGTCGGCGGATCGCTTGCGGGTGGCTTCGCCGAAGGTCGTACACTAAGTGTAATCACTAGCTCACATACTGATTTAGAGATTAAAGAATTTTATCATCAAATTCGCCAAACCTTCGACCCCGACAATATTATGTCTCCTGGGGTCAAACAGGGTGCTACACTGACCAATTTTGTACGTCATCTACGTGAAGCCCCACTGATTGGCTTTATTGAATATTAAGCTAATGGTTTTCCACAGCAAATGTTGTAAATATAACTATTTCTCGATATGTTATAATTAAGGCATGAAAGTTACTACAAAGAATATATCTGAGACCAAGGTGGAAATTACCGTTACTCTAGATAAGAACGATTTGCAGACTGCTAAAGAACAGGCTGTGGCTCGTCTTGCTAAGGAAGTTAATGTCCAGGGCTTCCGCAAGGGTAAGGTTCCTGCCGAAATCGCTGAAAAACACATCAATCCTAATGATCTTGCTTCGACCACTGCCGATATTGCTGTTCGTCGTACTGTGCCAATGGCCTTTTCAGAGGCTAAAAAGGCTCCATTGATGATCCCTAATGTAGAAATCACTAAGTTTGTACCAGATGAAACCCTCGAATACAAAGCTGAAGCCGATATTCTTCCAGACATCAAGCTTGGCGACTTCAAGAAATTGAAAGTCAAACGCGAAGACATCGCCGTCAAAGAAGACGATATTATGGATGTCATCGCTCGCGTGCGTGAAGCTTATGCGGAAAAAGCTCCAGTCAAGCGCGCTGCCAAGACGGGCGACGAAGTAGTGATTGACTTCGAAGGATCACTCGATGGCGTAAAATTCGAAGGTGGTGCCGCCAAAGATTTTAAATTAAAACTCGGTTCCCACGCCTTTATTCCAGGTTTTGAAGAGGGAATTGTTGGTCATGAAACTGGTGACCGTTTTGATCTCGAACTTACCTTCCCTAAGGATTACCACGCTGAAAATCTTGCCGGCAAGAAGACTGTCTTTAATGTCTTAGTCAAGCAAATTAATGAATTTAAGCTTCCAGAACTCGATGATGAATTTGCCAAAAAATGTGGTCCGTTCGAAACTTTTGATGCTTTGAAGTCCGATATTGAGAAAAATCTCACCGAGCAAAACCGCGTCAAGGCTGACGAAAAATTCAAAGATGATCTTGTAGAAGCCCTTGTTAAATCCAGCAAGGTTGAGGCACCAGCTATTTTAATCGAAGATCAAATCCGCTTCATTCGCCAAGATATGGAGCAGAACGCTAAGGCTCAAGGTTTTACTCTTGAAGATTATCTCAAGCAAAGCGGCCAAACCGAAGAAGAATGGATGAAAGAAGTGAAAAATCTCGCCGAAAAGCGTGTGAAGGCTTCTCTAGTCTTGCAAATTCTGGCCCGTGACCAAAAAATCGAAGTCGAAGACGAGATCGTTGAAGCTAAGATCAATGAACTTAAAGAAGTTTACAAGAAATCCAAAGAAGCTCTCGAAAGTTTGAAAAATCCTAATGTCCGCCAAGACATTAAAAACCGTCTTACCATCGAGAAAACCTTAAACTTCCTCGTCCAAGAAAACACTAAATAATTCCGTAGGTTAGAAGATAACCCCGACTAAAAATCGGGGTTATTTTTATCAAAAAAAGAGCTCTGCTGTCATGGCAGGGCTCAGTAAGCATTTAGTTAATCAGAAATCATTTTTCATAATAAGAGTCAACACCAAGAAGATTATAGGTCCAAATAAGATTAAGATTAGCATTTTCTGGATCAATAAGTCTAAACTCTTCAAATAGGTAATATTTTTTCCCAGACTTAGAGGTAGCTTCAAAAACATCATAGTCTATGGCGTGATTAATCATAGCCTCTGTAGTCTCATCAATACTGCCAGATATCTGGTGAAAATAATCCATGAGAAGCTGTTTTTTCTCAGAGACAGATAAAGAACTCTTTACCAGTTTCTTTAAAAAGAACTCATTATTCTTATTGTCTACGTTTTCTTCCTGAGAATATATAGAATATTTGACCACTGTTTCTTCTGGAAATTCTGCCTCTTCTGCTAATTTATACCTAAGGTCAGAATATTTTTGAGAAATTTCATCATCTAACGATCTATCTCCGTTTAGTGATTCTAGATGCCAATTCCAACATATGATTGGTTGGTTTGATTTTGAATTGGTTTCAAGGTTACATTTTTTAATGGACATAATAATCCTCCTTTTTGTTTTTTCGCTAGAAGCACAATCAAACATTCAGATAATACTGAAAACTAAATGTTTTAAGGTGCTTATCTATTGGGTTGATTTTAACTCAATATATTCATATATTAGCATATTTATAGATTTTTGTCAAATATTCCATATTCACTCACAATCTGAACTAACATCTCAAAGTGTTACATTTGAGGGGTTAAAGCGGCGGGTTATTTTTATCAAAAAAAGACCCCCGACTGAAAGTCGAGGGTAGGAATGAATTTGTAAGATTATTGTATTTTAATTATTAACCCTTCGAATAGAAGGTAGTCATAATAGATATATCTGACTGCATTAAAGCAGTGCGGACCCGAAGGCCCGCACCCCTCAAACCATCTGGACTATTGCTGTCTGTATCGGATTTGGTTACATAATTCAACCAATTCTTCTTCAGTACAGTAATAGCCCATGATACAATCACGATCTCCCTCCTCATCTTCAAGGCAATAGCAAAGCTCGTCACGATATAGGATTGCGATTTCCCAATAGTAACGCACTCTACCTTGCTCGTCGGAATGAGATAATGAGTCGTCGATTGTTACCTTTTTGAATATCGAAGCACCATAGTCATTTGCATAACTAATTCTGATTCGATAATCATCCTCACCGTTACCGCGATCCGGAGCATAATGTATGCTAAGATCAGTGGCATTGGTGGAGATACGGGCAATGGTTTCGAGGGTAAGGAAATTTAGGTTCATCATATTGATGACCTTTCTAACCGCGACTTTCGTTCCTGGGGAACTTATGGTCGTGAAAGCGGCACCCATTCTCTTTGAGATGGGCGGAACCTCAAGGGTCCTTTTCTATACAATGTTGGCTTACGCCTCAAAATAGGACTTATGTCCTAATGCGGGACTTACATCCAAAATCAATAATCTTAAAATTCGAATCCGTCACAAGTAGACGAATTGCATATAGTCTATCATGTTTTTGCTAGATTGTCAAGATTAAACCTGAGCATATTGACAGATTAAGATGCTTATGTTATAATACAATCTATTGAGCAATAGACTCAAGTCTAGCACTGAGAAGGTGAGTACATTAAAAAGTTTTTAGAAGGAAAGACTTTAATCATTTTGATTATTTTATGTTATTACTCACTTTTTAGTTTTTAGACTTTAGTCTAAACTTTACTTATGTCCAAAAACTACTATTTAAGGAGGTTCACACTATGAGTATTAAAACTGTAGGTAACATTTTAACAGAGACCAAGGAGGTGGCTAATATGGCATATAATCCTATGATTAAAGAATGGGAGCTCTATTTTGAAAAGACTAATGGTTATGACAACCGTTCTGCCGTTGCTAAGGCATTTGCAAAATTTTGGGAAGACCCCGCAGCTGACAAACTTGAGATCCCCGGAAAATGCATGCTGGGCGGAAAGGTATTCGGCCGTAAAGGGTTCAACGATGGTGACGAGATTTTCACTTCGGATGTTGAATTAATAGAGAGAATTGAGCGAGGCAATCATAATGGTGTTCCACACGATCTAATGTGCGCCATAACCGTTTCCGGTAGTAAGTACTACTTCTATTCGGATGAGCATAATGCCTACATGTTCCTAATGTTAGGTGATTTGTTTCATACGGGAAAACTCAGCCAAGATCGCTATTGCTATCTTAAGCGCGAGTTCCGCGGTTCCAAACTTATCTAAAAATCATTCCTATCTAAAAACAAATAGTCCCCGGCAACCAGTCGGGGCTATTTTTTATCAAAAAAAAGAACCCCACTCGTCGGCGGGGTTCGGTAAACATTTAGTTAATCATCATACTCTTCGTCTTCTTCATCGTCGTCATCCTCAGGAAGATTGTAGATACTAAATTCTTCATACAGGTAGTATTTCTTACCACATTTAGCGGTGGCGCAGTAAACCTTATCTTTTATTGCCCGCTCAATCTCTGTCATAGTAACACTATCAATCTCGCCAAGAAGCTGTTTAAAATAATCAATTAAGAGTTTTCTTTTTTTAGCTTTTGGCATTTTAATTTTCTCTAATTTGATTAGAAAAAACTCCTTCTTCGCTGGTTCCTCATCTATGCCGCTAAATATAAAAAATCTCACTACAGTTTGATCGGGAAAATCCATTTCGGGTGTTCCACGCTTTTTGAAAATTCCAAATCGTTTCTGAATCTTGTCGTTAAGATCCTCGTCATTGTTAAGTGATTCAAGGTACCAGTTCCAACAGATTAGTGGTTGTTCTGATTGTGTAGAATTTGCTGCATTTTTTTCGTAATTACCCATGGTAATCCTCCTTTTTTATTTTTTCGAAAAAGCAAAATAAAACATCCAAGTGATATTGAAGAAACTAAATGTTTTAATGTGCTTATTCGGTATCTATATTTGGAATCCAAATATATCCATATATTGACATAAAAAATAGAGTAAGTCAATAGTGATCATTACTTTTTAAATATTGAGTAATAAAGAAATAGCGGTATTAAAAATTTCTTGGTTATTTCGCTCAAGTGGAGGTTTTACATTTCCATCCACGGCATCATCGCCAATCAAAAATTGAAAGAACTTTACGTCTCGATATTTGGCTAGTGCAAGTAGAGCAGAAAGTTCCATGTCAACTCCGAGGCAGCCACGCTCTTGCATTAATTTTACTTTACCATAAGTCTCACGATAAACAGCGTCCGTGGTCCAGATTTTACCCTCTATTGTAGTTAAAGTAGTTTTATCAAAAACTGATTTTGTCTTCTGTAGAAGTGACTTATCCACCTCAATTTCATCTGAATCTGGCAGATAGTGATAGCTAGTCCCTTCTTCGCGATATGCAGAGGTGGGAAGAATAATCGTATTTTTTGCAATATTTTTGTCCAGCCGGCCACAGGTGCCGAAAACAACGAATTTTTCTATGCCACTAGCGATCAAAAGTTCCATATCGCAAACACTTCCAGCTGCGCCAGTCGTAGGATAAACTAAGAGAAATTTTTCTCCATTCATATTGAGGTAGCGGTAAGTGTCAAAAACTCTGCCATAAGTATTCTTGGCAGAAAAAGTTGCAATATTTTTATTCGTCAAAACATAATCATTCCAGATTTCATCATCGAAAATTAAGAGACATTTATCTGGTTTAGCATCGAGCTTAAGATTGCATGGACCGAAAACAGTTTCTGAAGATGAATCGTAGATTATCATACTCATATTATATTGCAATAGTCCGTAAAATACGTAGCTAAGTCTTATTATGAGATAGCTTTCTATTCTAAATCCCCAAGGTGTTGCGCTGGAGATGTTAATTCAGGGTGCATATTGACGTATTTGTATATTTATTGTAAAAATAACTGATTGGGTGGCGTTCTTTATTATCTTTGTGAGTTTAAAATTAACGCGTCTCACCCTAGTCTTGTTTCAGTCCACATTATTCCAATATCCTAAGGAGGTATGTAGCATGGAAGTAACAAATTTTTTCCCCATCATCATTGGCGCAATAATTATCTTTGTTATTATCATCGCCTTGTTTGCAATGATTAAGACCGCCAACGGTAATGAAGCGCTAGTCGTTTCCGGAGTCGGCGCTACTGACAAAGAGGGTAACCCCACAATTAAGCGGGCTGGCGGTCGGGTCGTTATTCCTTTTATCCAGAAAGCGAAGTATTTCGACTTATGTGTTCGTACGGCCAAAGTGGAGGGCGATGTCACCAAAACGCAAACTGGTGTACCAATTCAGATTGACTGGGCCGTGGCTTACAGCCCTGACACTTCATCCAACACAAGTCTCCAGCGTGCAGTTTGTAATTTTCTCGATAAGAATGACCACGAACTTGAGCGTGTCATCCTCGATGTTGTTTCTGGTGGCGTTCGCGCCGTTATTGCAAAAATGACTCCTGAAGAAGTTATGAATGGAAAGGACAAACTCGATGATCAGGTTAAGGAGTCTATCTCAACCCAGATGAAGGACCTTGGTTTCAATACTATCCTTTCGATTCATGAGGTTGAAGACGCCGAAGGTAGTACCTATTATCAGGATCTGGCAGCCAAGGATCGCGAAACTAGAAGGCGTGATTCGGCTAATATCTCTGCGGAGGCCGAGCAGTCTATGCGTGAGAAACGTGCCGAGACTGATCGTGCCGCTCAAGAGAAAGAGCTGGATGCTCAGGTTGCCATTGCTGAACGTCAGCGCGATACTGATGTCCGTAAGGCCCAGTTTAAGGCCGAAACCGCTCGTGAACAGGCCAAGTCTGAAATGGCCGGCGAACTCGAGCAGCAAGCCATTAATCAGCAGCTTGAGGAAAAGAAAGGTGCTGTCGCCGTTATGCAGGCTGAGCAAGCCAATCTCGCCGCACTGAAGCAGCAAGAGGTTGAAGTTACTCGTGCTGAAACAGAGAAACGTACCACGATTATCTCCGCTCAGGCTGAGGCCGAGCGTAAAAAGGCAGAAGCCTCTGGTGATGCCGAGGCCCAGAAAGTCAACGCCGCTGGTCAGGCTGAGGCCAAGAAATTAACTGCTGCTGGTGAAGCGGAAGCTGCCGCTGTACGTAAAACACGTGAAGCTATTGCTACCGCTGAAGCTCGCAAGACTGAGGCTGAAGGTTCCGCTACTGCCCGCAAGACAGAAGCAGCCGCCGAAGCCGAAGCAATCAAGGTTCAGGCGGAAGCTGAAGCCACTGCCACTAAGGCAAAGGGTGAGGCTGATGCCGCAGCTATCGCCGCAAAAGGTAAAGCAGAAGCTGAGACTATCGAGGCTAAGGGAAAAGCAGAAGCCGAAGCGGCCCGTGCACTCTCTGATGCTCAGGCGGCTAACGACAAGGTTAATTTCGAACTGAAGAAAATCGAAATTGAGCAGAATACTCGTGTTCAGGTTGCAACGAATGTCGCAACTGTCATGGCTGAGGTTGGTAAGAACGCCAAGTTCTACGACTTTGGTGGTGGTGTAAAACAAGAAAGTGGTGGCGATTTGCTAACTAGTGTTCTTGGGCGTATTCCCCAGATTTTCGCTCAGGCGGACATGCAGAATCAGGCGCTCAATGGCGAGGAAGTCACTGAGACTGTAAAGAAGCTAGTTGCTGCCGTCGCGGACCCGATTAAAGGGCAGGGTTCAGCTCATGAAGCTGATACCACTAAGGAGTAATACAACTTTTCTTTAAACTCACAATCCCCCTCTACCGAGGGGGTATTTTTTATTGTTGGTAAAATTTTGCCAATCTATGTTGCAAAGGTTGTGAGTTAATACGTACCTATTGTAATTATGCTAAAATGTGATATAATATAAGCATTATGCAACTTGGAATTGTTAAATATCTCAAAAATCTTTATCAAAATAAAGAAGAGCTGAAGCTTGTTGAGGTGACTTATGGTTTAGTCGCTCTCGTTTTCTTCTTACTCGCCGCCGTGGTTTCCTTATTGGATCGCGCCCTCGGCGTTGCTCTTCTGATTATTCCACTAATTAGCTTTATTGCGCTTGCGACCAATGTGGTAGTCTGGGCTCTCCTCAAGCTTTTTCTTGAATCGAAAATCAGCCAAAATCTCGAGAATGACGATCTAGGCGATTTAGAAATTACAGATAACCAACCTCGAGCCTATCGCAAGTCAGTCACTGACGATGCGAATCAGCGAATTCTTGTCGAAAAACCAGTGGCTCGCACCCGAAAAACCACCGCAAAAACCAAATCCAAGAAATCTAACTAATTTGATTTATGAATACGGTCCGAAAATGGCCGTATTTTTTTGACAAAATTCACGAATATAGGTATAATAACTAACGAGTTTCAAGCCAATTCTACTGCTGTAAAGAAAAGGCTCGCTTGAGGTTGTAAAATATCGTATTATAGCTATTCAAGCTGTGAAGTTTTATCTAGAGCTTCACCACTGATGAAGAATCAGATTTTTATCAATAACACAAGAGGAAACTAATGCCAACAATTAATCAGTTGATCCGTAAACCTCGTAAGGTTGCTGCTAGAAAGTCTAAGTCACCAGCCCTTGGTTCTATCGTCAACACTCTTAAAACTCGTTACTATGACCAAGCTTCACCTTTTAAGCGTGGTGTTTGTATCAAGGTTACTACCAAAACCCCAAAGAAACCTAACTCTGCTCTTCGTAAGGTCGCTCGTGTGCGTCTTACTAACGGTCAAGAAGTCTGGGCTTACATCGGTGGTGAAGGTCACAACCTTCAGGAACACGCTGTAGTGCTCGTGCGTGGTGGTCGTGTGCCTGACCTTCCAGGTGTCCGCTATCACATCGTTCGTGGTACTCTCGACCTTCAAGGTGTTAATGGTCGTAAGCAAGGCCGTTCTAAGTACGGTGCTAAGAAGGAGGGTAAGTAATTATGCCACGTAAAACTACCAAATCTCTCGAACGTAAAGTTCTTCCAGATCGTAAGTATCAGTCAGTTCTCGTTCAACGCTTGATTAACAAGTCAATGCTTGATGGTAAAAAGCAGGCTTCTGAACGCGCAGTTTATGCTGCTATCGAAGGTGCTGCCAAGAAATTGAACTCTGAGAATCCAGTGGAAGTCCTTGAAAAGGCTGTCGCTAACGTTTCTCCAGATTTTGAAGTTAAATCCCGCCGTGTCGGTGGTGCTAACTACCAAATTCCATTCCCAATTTCTGGTCACCGTCAAATGCACTTTGCCTTCTCTTGGCTCGTGCAATCAGCTCGCTCACGCAAGGGTATGCCATACTCACGCCGTCTCGAAGCTGAAATCGTTGACGCTTTCAATGGTGCCGGTGCTGCCTTCAAGAAAAAGGAAGACACTCACCGCATGGCCGAAGCCAACCGTGCTTTCGCTCACTTTGCTCGCGCTTAAGTTACGAGTACGAAAATACCACCTCTTCAGGGTGGTATTTTTTTGTTTTCAGGAACTCTCTTATGCTATAATAAAAGAAAAAGGAGGAAAATGATTAAAATTGCAATCAATGGTTTTGGCCGCATTGGTCGAAATGCTCTTAAAATTGCTTTGATGCGACGTGATCTCGAAGTTGTAGCTATCAATGATTTGACCGACACTAAAACGCTCGCTTTTCTTCTCAAGCATGATTCCAGCTATGGTACTTACAGTCGTGAAGTGACTTTTGATGATCAAAATATTATCGTGGATGGTAAAAAGATCCGCGTCTTTTCTGAAAAGGATCCAGCTAATCTCGCTTGGGGTGAATTAGGTGTCGATGTAGTAATTGAATCCACTGGCTTCTTCACTGATCCAGAAAAAGCTAAAGCTCATCTCACTGCCGGTGCTCGCAAGGTAGTAATTTCTGCTCCAGCCAAGGGCGAAGGTGCTAAAACTATCGTGCTCGGCGTGAACGAAGGCGAAGTTACCAAGGAAGATAAGATTCTTTCTAATGCTTCTTGTACTACGAACTGTATCGCACCGATTATGAAAGTGCTTGAAGATAATTTTGGTGTGAAAAAAGCCATGATGACTACCGTGCATTCTTATACTGGTTCTCAGCGTCTGCTTGATGCTCCAGCTAAGGATCTTCGTGAAGCCCGTTCTGCTGCTGAAAACATCGTACCAACTACCACGGGTGCTTCAAAGGCTGCGGCCTTGACTATTCCAAGTCTCAAGGGTAAGTTCAATGGTCTCTCCGTTCGTGTTCCGACCCCTGTAGTTTCACTTGCTGATATTACCGCTGTACTTTCTCGTCCTACTACCAAGGAAGAACTTACTCAGCTTTTCGAAAAAGTTGCCAGCGAGCCATTCTATGAAGGCATCCTCGGAGTATCGAACGAAGAACTCGTTTCATCTGATTATCGTGGTGATTCACATTCCTGCATCGTCGATCTTCCGCTCATTGATGTGGTGGACGGTGATTTGATCAAGATTGTGGCTTGGTATGACAATGAATGGGGCTATTCCAATCGTCTTGTTGAATTAACTGCTGATTTTGGAAAGGAATAAAATGCAACTTTACGTCGCCTCTGATCACCGTGGATTTACTGTTAAGCAACGTCTTCTGACTTTTTTGGCCGAATATAGAAATCAACATCCTGAAATGAATATTGAGGTGACAGATCTCGGTCCTCTCACGATTCAGCCAGGCGACGATTTTAATGATTCTGCAATTGCTGTCTCTCGTGCGGTGCGCGAAAATCCTACCGCGCGGGGCTTCCTTATCTGTGGTTCCGCTCACGGCATTTCGATTCAAGCCAACCGCTTCCGTGGCATTCGCGCCATTTGTGGTTATACCGAATCTTTGTCTCGTATCGGCCGCAAGCATAATGACGCCAACATCCTCTGTCTTTCTTCAGATTATATGTCGGAGGAAGAGATCGAAGCGTCCGTCATAGGATTTTTGGAAGAGCCATTTATTCCAGAAGAACGCTACATTCGTCGTAATCAGCGCCTGGATGAGGAAAATATTTACTAAAAAGGACAAATATGGGTGAGGACACAATTATCGTACCAACGATTTTAACCGATGACACGAATGTTTTTGTTGAGCAAATGAAGGCCTATATTTCATTTGCTAAGCGTATTCAAATTGATCTGATGGATGGCACTTTTACGCCAAATCGTAGTGTACCGGAAAGCTCAATTTCACAGCTTCCGAACGGTATTCAATTCGACCTCCATATTATGGCCATTCGTCCGAGCGACCACTTATCAGAGGTTTTACGCCTTCATCCACACCTAGCGATTTTTCATGCCGAGGCTTCCGAGGACCTACTTCCTATTTTTGAGCAATTGAAAAAAGCTGGGATTAAAGCCGGAGTGGCAATTCTCCCGACTACTTATCCTGGTCTAATTAAGAAATATCTCGAAGTCGCTGATCATGCTCTGATTTTTGCTGGCAATCTCGGTCAGCAGGGCGCCAAGGCCGATATTTTGCAGGCCGAAAAGGTCAAAATTATTCGCAGTATCAAGCCTGATATTGAAATTAGTTGGGATGGCGGCGCTAATCTGACTAATGTGCGTGCTCTCGCTAATTACGAAGTGAATGTGATTAATGTTGGCTCTGCCTTGTCTCAGCCTGAAGATAAAAAGGCCGCCTACGAGGCCCTAGTGGCAGAAGCTAAAAAACGTGGGGTCTTCCTATGAGTCGCGTAGTTTGCCTCGGTAGTGTCTTGCAAGACATCTACATGATCGACCACAACGATCTTGGCGAGATTAAGACTGGCGAGAAGCTCACCATCGATAAAAATAGTTTTGAAGTGGGTGGTGGTGCGGTTAATGCAGCCACGAATTTCGCTAGGCACGGGCACGAAACTATCGTGATTTCTAATTTCGGTCGTGATAGTGCTGCCAATGCCATTTTGAATTTTCTCCAAAATGAAAATGTCGACACCAGCTACCTGAATTTTACCCGTAAAAAGACTGGCATCTCAGTGATTTTGCTCGATTCTGAAACCGGCAAGCGTACTATTTTAACCTGTCGTGGTGCTTCGGAAAGCTTTACTAAGCTCGAAGCTTCTGATCTTGATCTGTCTAATCCAGATTGGCTCTATGTTACTAGCTTAAATGGTGATATGAATACCGCTCTGAAGTTTTTTGAAAAAGCCAAAGAAAAAGATATTAAGATTATGTGGAACCCCGGCATGGAAGAAATTGCCGAAAAGAAGAAACTTTTAGGCCTACTTCAAGATGTCGATGTTTTGATTTTGAATGAAAAAGAAGCGAAAACCTTGATCGGCGGGGAAATCCTCGAAGAGTTGTTGGTTAAACTAGCTCGTTATGTTAAAACCGTGATTATCACCGCCGGCGCTCGTGGGTCCATCGCTACCAACGGTAAGGAAACTTATCGTCTCGCTGAATATGAAATGAAGACTCCGAAAGACACCACTGGTGCAGGTGATGCCTTTGGTGCAGGATTTTTGTCCGCCACCCTGGATGGTAAAAAGTTTAAGGATGCTCTAATTTTTGCCGCCGCTAATGCCACCTCAGTGATTTCCTATATCGGCGCTCAAGCCGGCACGCTTTACGGTGATGAAGACCTTCACCCCATGCCAATTCAAAGACTTTAGTAAAAATAAAAATAGAGCTTCGACGGCTCTATTTTTTATTGAATTTGAAATAGATTTTAAGCTATCTAGACTGATTTGAAAGTATTATAGATATTTTGATCAATTTTCAGATGACCAATTTTATTTGCAGCTACCACCACTTCGCGCACGTCATCCGTGACCTTGAAAATCTTCAGGTCCTCTTTCTTGATCATGCCTTCTTTCAGCATCTTGTTGGTGAAAAACTTAATCAGTGGCTTCCAGTATGACTTGCCGATGAAGAAAAATGGCATCTTCGGCATCTTTTTCCCCTGCATCAGCATCAAAACTTCGGAAAGCTCATCTAGAGTACCGAAACCACCAGGGAAGAAAGCGTAAGCCTTACTCGACATTACTAACATCACTTTTCGGGCGAAGAAGTAGTGAAATTCCATAGTGTCAGTAAGATAAGGGTTGATTTTTTGCTCATGCGGTAAAATGATATTTAGTCCGACAGATCGACCACCATATTCGAAGGCACCACGGTTCGCTGCTTCCATAATTCCAGGACCACCACCAGTGATCACTGGGTGACCATTTTCTGCAAGTAGGCGGCCAAGTTTCATGGCTTTTTGATAGTAAACGTCTTTTTCTTTAGTTCGGGCAGAACCGAAAATTGTCACGCCTTGGGAGAATTGATTGATCGTATACAACCCCTTTAGGAGGTCCTTGGCATAAGCCATCGAACGGTCCACATCCGGTCCAGCGATATTATTATCTTTCAGCTCATTTAACCAGTTTAATGTTATTTTATCCATAAACTTAATTATAACATTAAACATAACTGTTTTCTATCTTATGATAAGCGGAAGCTGAAAATCAAAAATTTTATAAATCACCCCTGATACTATATAATATAAAACATGAATACTCGGGTCGAACAAATCATTAAAAAGGTTAAACTACAATATCAAAATATCGATACGATACTTTTGTTTGGCTCGGCGTTGTTGCCTGATTGGACTGAACAGTCAGATGTTGATATTTTTTTGATAGATGATTCTTTGAATGATTCACGTTCTGAGACTATCATTGATGGGATTACTGTTGAATTTCAACAAGATAGTTTCGATAACATCTTTAAAGATATTCAGTCAGAATATGAAAAACTCCTAAATCGTAATGTCTCGACTATGATTGGCACATCAAGAATTATATCAAGTAAATCTTCCGAAAAACTTACAAAACTTATAAATTCCGCAAAGCTGACCTTATCCTCTATTCCGGTTTATAGTGAGCAAGATGTAAAAATGTGGAAGTATTCTATCGCAGATTACCTATCTAAATTAGAAAAAGACATCATAACGGGAGATAACATAGCTTTTTATCTTCATGCAAATTATGTGTTGCAAAATGCGCTTGAAATGTCTCTTGCCCTCAATGGTGCTTACATGCCACAACCAAAATATTTGGGCAAATTATTAGTAGAAAAGGACCCAGAGCTATTTGAAATTTGGAATCAATATCTTGAAGCCGATTCATTGACGCAAAAAATAACAATATTGAATAGACTCAAAGAAAGGTAAAGCCGTGGCTCGTGAAATTCATCTTATCTTGCATAATATTCGCTCTATCTTGAACGTGGGGGCGATTTTGCGTACTGCCGAGGGGTTAGGGGTGGAAAGAGTCATTTTTTCTGGCTATACACCTACTCCGATGCCAGTTTCCCCAGAATTACCACATATCGCCGAGAATATTACCGCCAAAATCCATAAAACTGCCCTTGGAGCCGAGGAATATCTGAACCTTGCTCATACCAAGGATATTCTTCAGACTATCCTTAAATATCGCGAAAATGGTTTCCAGATTTTAGGGCTAGAAAATAACCTCGAAGATTCGCGTCTAATCCAGATAAATTCACCTAATTTTCAAAAACAAATAAGCCAAAAAATCGTCTTAGTACTCGGTGAGGAAGTTGAGGGCATTTCCGACGAGCTCAAGATACTATGCGACCGTTTTGTTGAGATTCCCATGGTGGGCCGCAAAGAGTCATTTAATGTTTCAGTGGCCACTGGGATGATACTCTATGAATTAAAGTGTTATAATATAGAAAATAGGAGCTAAATGGAACGTTATAATCCCTTAAAAATCGAACAAAAATGGCAAAAAATTTGGGCCGAACAAGAAACTTATAAAGCAGAGGAAAATTCGACAAAGCCGAAAAAATATCTCGCCGAAATGTTTCCATACCCATCTGGCGCAGGTCTTCATGTGGGGCATGTGCGTAATTTTTCTATCGTCGATGCTTTAGCGCGTTTCTATTCTCAGAACGGCTACAACGTTCTACGTCCGTTTGGTTACGATACTTTTGGTTTGCCAGCCGAAAATTACGCGATTAAGACTGGCGTTTCCCCAAAAGAAGCCACTCGTATTAATACCGAAAACTTCCGCAAACAGGCTCAGCGTCTTGGTTTTGCCATTGACTGGTCGCGCGAAATTAATACCTCGGATCCTGAATATTACCGATGGACCCAGTGGTGTTTCTTGCAATTATTTAAGAACGGTTTAGCTTATCAAAAAGAGAGTTATCAGTGGTGGTGTCCAAATGATCAAACCGTGCTCGCTAATGAACAGGTAGAAAATGGCCATTGTTGGCGCTGTGGTGCGGAAGTTGAAAAGAAGAAAATGAAGCAATGGTTCTTCAAGATTACGGATTATGCTGACCGCCTGCTCGCTGATATTGACAGCCTCGACTGGCCAGAAAAAATCAAAACCATGCAAAAGAACTGGATTGGTAAGTCTGTTGGTTCCGAAGTAATCTTCCAGGTAGCCGATTCCGCACATCAGATTAAAGTCTTTACTACTCGCATTGATACAATCTTTGGCGCCACTTTCTTAGTGCTCGCACCAGAACATCCACTTGCTCTTGAGCTTGCTACTGAAGATCGAAAAACCGAGGTGGCAGAATATGCCAAAAATGCTATTAAAAAATCCGAAATCGAACGTCAAGAAAACAAGGAAAAAACCGGTGTCTTCACTGGAAGCTACGCTATTAACCCAGTTAACGGTACCAAAATGCCAATCTACGTCGCCGACTATGTCTTAATCGGTTATGGTGAAGGTGCCGTGATGGCGGTGCCAGCTCATGATGACCGTGACCAGGCTTTTGCCGAAAAGTATGGCCTCGAAGTAAAAACTGTGATTGACGAAAATGAAATCTTAATTAATTCTGGCGATTACACCGGTCTCACCTCTGAGGAAGCTAAAGCAAAAATCACTGCAGATCTTGAAAAAGACCAGATTGCCGCCCCTCGCACCACCTACCGCATGCGTGATTGGCTAATTTCTCGTCAACGCTACTGGGGTTGTCCAATTCCAATTGCCTATGATAAGGACGGTAATCCTCATGCGATTCCAGAAGATCAATTGCCAGTAGTTTTGCCAGATATTACTGACTATAAACCAGATAGCTCTGGTCGCTCCGCTCTTGCCAAGGCTGAAGATTGGAAGAAGGTCATAATTAACGGCGAAGAAATGACGCGTGAAACCGATACCCTGGATGGTTACGCTTGTTCCTCTTGGTATCTCTGGCGCTACACCTCACCTCATGATAAAAATCACGCCTGGGATCAAGAAGCTGTAAAATACTGGGCTCCGACCGATATCTATGTCGGTGGTGACCATGCCGTGGCTCATCTTCTCTATGTGCGTTTCTGGGCTATGTTCTTCCATGATTTAGGCCTCTTACCTTTCGAAGAGCCAGTCAAGACCTTGCTTTATAACGGTTACATTAATGCTCCAGATGGCAAAAAGATGAGTAAATCTAAGGGTAACGTGATCGATCCACTCGATGTGATTGATTCGGGTTATGGTGCCGATACGCTGCGCACTTATGAACTTTTCATCGGTCCTTACAATGAGGATGCCGCTTGGAGCACCAAGGCTATTGGTGGTGTTTATCGCTTCCTTAATCGCTGTTTTAATTTAGTTTATCTTGAAAATACCACGGCCAAGGTCGATGACGAGGCTAATCTTATGGCCCGTCATAAAACCATCAAGAAAGCTACCGACGATATGAACCGTGCGAACTTTAATACTGTAGTGGCAGCCCTCATGGAATTTGTCAATCATCTTTATAAAAATGGCGCCGCCCAAGCTGACCTAGTGGTACTCGCTAAGTTACTTTATCCATTCGCCCCACACCTTGCTTCTGAAATGCTGGAAACCTTAGAAGCCGATTTTACCTGGCCAACCTACGATGAATCGGCCTTAGTCAGCGAGACCGCCGAATATATCATTCAAGTGAACGGAAAGGTCCGCGCTAAGTTGCAACTTCCGACGGATATTTCTAAAGAAGAAATCCAAAAGCTTGCCCTCGCCGACGAAAATGTTCAAAAATACCTCAATGGCGAACCACGAAAAATTATTTTCCCACCAAATACTCGCCTCGTCAGTATCGTGGCCTAAATCTAAAATCTTTTCTCAAAAATCCACGAAAAAATCTCTCACCTGCTCTGATTTTTCTTGCAAACCACGGGTTTTTATAGTACAATAATACAAATTTATATATTAACAAGGAGCATTTAATGCCTGAACCTAAAAAGCAAAGCAGCCCAAGAAAGACTGGTCTACGCCGTAGCCACCTTCGTCTTGTCTTAGCTCGTGCAGTTAACAAGAAATCACCTGTTAAGGCTTTCGAAACTGCTAAGAAAACCCCAAATCTTAAAGTTAAAACTGTTAAAACCGCAGTTAAAGCTACTAAAAAGACAAAGAAAAGCGAAAAATAATGGCAAGTAATCGGCACCTTGGCAGAATTATTATCCTTCAAAGCCTCTACGAATACGAGGTGAGAAGTTTGGCGGGCGACGCTACAGCCGACATTAATGTTATTATCGCAAAAAATATCGAACCATACGTTAAAGCCGTTGGTGATACTGATTTTATTATCAATACCACCAAGGGTATTTTGGAACATCAAGAAAAACTTGATCAAGAATTACATCCATTAGCACCAGAATGGCCACTCGCCTCTATTGCCGCGATTGACCGTAATATTTTGCGCCTTGGGCTCTATGAGCTCGAAGCTCAAGCCGTGCCACCAAAAGTTGCCATCAACGAATCTGTTGAACTAGCTAAAGCTTTTGGTTCAGAAAATTCATCTAAGTTCGTCAATGGTGTTCTCGGTACCGCTTACAAACAGCTTGGGTTCGAGAAATCTGAAGGAACAAATGAACAATCAAAGACCAGTTCAGTCGAAGGTGAAAAACCTCAAGAAGACTAAACCAAAGGCCAAAACTGATTCTCGTCGCGCATTTACCCCCAAGACTCGAAATTCTCGCGACTCCAATCTTAAAAAACTTCAACAAAAAATTCTCAAGAAAAAACCCACCATCAAAGAAATTGTCCGCGAACCGACCTCTGGTGGTATCGTTTTCCGACTGACTAAAGATAAAAAAGATATTGAAGTTTTACTCATCCAAGATTCGAAAAACCGTTGGACTATCCCAAAAGGGCATATCGAGCCGGGTGAAACCGCAAAGCAGACCGCCATTCGCGAAATTGGCGAAGAAGCCGGTCTGAACCATATCCAAGTCCTTTCATGGCTCGGCAAAATCCACTTTAAGTATCGTCGTATTGATAAATTAGTGTTAATGACTACCCAGATTTATCTCGTACGCTCACTGGATACTACCGAACGCCCAACCAAAGAAAAATGGATGAATGGCATCAAATGGTTTAGTTTTCAGGATGCAATTAATGTCATTGAGTACGAAGACATTGAAAAACTCATGCTCATCGCCAAAAAACGCATCCGTCAAGGAGAATATTAAATAAATTTGAGTTTCTCAGGATACTTGAAAAACACTTCAAGTATCCAAAAGATTCCCAAGAAAGTAGTTATGGAACAAGAAATAAATCTTGCTGATTATCAAATTAATATCGCGGACATCAGGCAGCATATTGATGAGGTGGCGGTCAATAAGACCAAGAAGCAACCTCAAAACGCTGAAGAATTTACTGCCGATACTAAAGCTCTCTATGCCAACTTCGCCAAAGAGAAAATGGGTATCGAATTCAAAGATATTTCACTCTTTATTACTGCCCTTACTCATCGCAGCTATGTCAATGAACATAAAAAAGCCCATATCGAGCATAATGAACGTCTCGAATTTCTCGGTGATGCGATTTTAGAGCTCGTCACCTCTGATTTTCTTTACCGTAATTTTACCGAACCAGAGGGGATTATGACCGCTTGGCGTTCAGCCTTGGTGCGCACTGAATCTATTGGTCGCGCTTCCACCGAAATTGGCTATCTTCATCTCATTCGTCTCTCGAAGGGTGAGAAGCTCGGTAGTGATCGCACTCATGCCTCGATTATTGCCGACTGTTTTGAAGCGGTGACTGGCGCGATTTACCTCGACCAGGGGTATCTGCGTGCTAAGCAATTTATTTATCAGCACATTCTGACTAAGATGGACGAAATTATCGTCAATGAATCCTGGCGTGACTCCAAGAGTTATTTGCAGGAACTCGCTCAAAAAACCGATGGCGCTACTCCTCAATATCACGTCATCAAAGAGGAAGGTCCAGACCATGACCGTATCTTCTCGGTTAACGTAGTGGTCGCAGGTCATATTCGTGGTACTGGTTCCGGACATAGCAAGCAAGAAGCTCAGTCTAATGCTGCCACCGAAGGTATTAAATATTACAAAAAGCACCTCGGCAATCAACTTCCTGCCACTGGTCGCCTCACTCTTCGCAAATAATTTATATCATCCAGATCAAGCATAAGTCTCATTGCTTTTCGAATAATTTGCATTTTTTCATAAAATCAGTTAGAATATTTAAAATTAATTAAGGAGAAAACATGCTCGCGATTCGTATGCAGCGTAATGGTCGTACTCACTACCCAACATTTCGACTAGTCGTCCAAGAATCCCAGCGTCATCCACTTTCTGGACGCGTTGTGGCTGAGGTCGGCAATTACAATCCAGAAACTAAGAAAACCACCCTCGACAAGGAAAAAGTCGAGTTCTACCTCAAGAATGGTGCCCAACCATCCACCCGTGTAGCTCGCATCTTGAAACTCGAAGGTGTCAAACTTCCTGACTGGGTCAAAGAACCTACCAAGAAGCAAAAAGCTCCAAAACACGCAGATAAGCTTCGCAAAAATCAACCAAAAGAAGAAGCTGAAGCTTAATTTCTTAAAAAACGCTCCGAAGAGGGGCGTTTTTTCACTAAAAGTGCTATAATATAACCATAAACTTAACCGGAGAACCTATGTCAACCATTGACCAACAATTTGTCGAATTTATCGTAAAAACTCTTGTCAGTAATCCAGAAAAAGTCGCTATTAATCGTGTAATTGATGAAAAAGGTGTCTTGCTTTCACTTTCTGTAGATCCAGAAGATGTCGGCCGCGTCATTGGTCGCCGTGGTGCTACCGCTCAGTCTATCCGCACCCTTCTTCGCGCTCTTGGTACGAAGAATGATGCCCGTTACAATCTTAAAATCGTTAACACCGATGAATTAGATGGTGAAGGTGAACCTACTGCCGCTCGTTCGGTCGCTGATTATAATGATGAGACTGAAGAAGAGAATGACGGTCTTGCCGAAAAAACTCGCGCTGAACTTGCCGATCTCGATGACCTTGAAGTCTAATTGACTTTAAATTACAAAAACTGAAAATACCCCGCAAAATGGGGTATTTTTCTTGCTAATTTCTCTTGACATTCAATATCATAATGGTTATACTAAATATAGTTCAATTTTTGAACGAAGCCTAACTGCGAGTCGGCTTACATAAACAAGTTGAGAGCTTATATGTTCAAAAATCCCACCCGAAATCAGGTGGTTTTTTGATTCCAAAAATCAGAAATGCCTCTTGAAAAAATCCCTAAAATGCGTTAAAATAGCTACAAGAAGTAGTGTGCCTACTATAAACATGTCTTTTTATTTTAGCGAGGTGGAAAGACATAAGTAGCAGTAATCTTCGGCGCTAAAGATTATTAACACTAAATAAGAGGGAAAAGTGAGTAAAAATAGTACCATTCCAGATGACAATCGTGTCTTTTTCACCGAAGGAGACAAATTGCCTATCCCTGATCTTACTGCACATCAGAAAGATTCTTGGGAAGAATTTGTACGTTCGGGTCTACGCGAAGTTTTCACCGAACTCAATCCAATTGATGACTATACTGGTCAGAAATTGTCACTAAAGTTTAAAGATTATGAATTTAAGGCTCCAAAGCATACCATTCAGGAAGCCAAATATAATCTCGAAACTTACGAAGCTCCTTTGCACGTCAAAGCTGAACTTCAAAATAAAGTCACCGGCGAAGTCGTCGAACAGGAAATTTACTTCGGTAATTATCCATGGATGACTGATCGTGCCACCTTCATCATTAATGGTACTGAGCGTGTGATTGTTTCTCAGTTGATTCGTTCAGCTGGTGTCTTTTTCACTGCCGAAACCATTGGCATGAAGCGCTATTACGGTGCTAAGGTGATTCCAGGCCGTGGTGCATGGCTTGAATTCGAGACCGCGCCAAATGGTTGTATCTATGTGAAGATCGACCGCCGTCGTAAAATCCCAGTTACCACTTTGCTTCGCGCTCTTGGCGTTGTGAAGGATGCTGATATTAAGGCGAAATTCGAAAATGTTGACACTGGTGCGATTAATTACATCGATTCCACCATCGATAAGGACACTACCAGCTCTCAAGCTGCTGCCCTTCTCGAAGTCTACCGCCGTCTCCGCCCAGGTGACTTGGCTACCGTCGAAAACGCTCGTTCCATGGTTGAACGTACCTTCTTCGACTACAAGCGTTATGACTACTCTCGTGTCGGTCGTTTCAAGATTAACCAACGCCTTGGCTTTGACACCCCTAACGACAGCACCCATCGTACCTTGCAAATGGATGATCTCGTCGCGATTATTGCCGAAATCATTCGCTTGAATAACACTCAAGAGCCTGCTGACGATATCGACTCTCTCTCTAACCGCCGCGTGCGTATGGTTGGTGAGCTTGTCCAACGCCAATTCCGTCTTGGTATGCTTCGTTTGCAACGTAATATTCTAGACCGCATGTCGATGGTTGACGCTAAAGAAAAAGTTACTCCATCTCAGCTCCTTAACCCACGTCCAGTGGTAGCTGCAGTCCGTGAATTCTTTAGTACTTCTCAGCTTTCTCAGTTGATGGATTCTTACAACCCATTCGGCGAGCTTGCTCACAAGCGCCGTCTATCTTCTATGGGTCCTGGTGGTCTCACTCGTGAACGCGCCGGTTTCGATGTGCGTGATACCCACCCTACTCATTACGGTCGTATCTGTACCGTTGAAACCCCTGAAGGTGGTAACGTGGGTCTCGTCTTGAACCTTGCTACCTACGCTCGTATCAATGAATATGGTTTTATTGAAGCTCCATATGTTGTGGTGAAAAATGGTAAAGTCACCGATGAAGTTATCTATGTCGATGCTAGTGTCGAACGTGATATGGTAATCGCTGATACCTCTGTAAAATTAAACGCCAAAGGCGAATTTGAAGACGAATGGGTCTCCGCTCGTGTAAATGGTCAGCCAGTTCAGATTGAATCATCCAAGGTAACTCACGTCGATGCCGCTCACAAGGAAATTCTCGGTATCTCTGCCGCTCTTATTCCATTCGTGGAAAAGAACCGTGTCGACCGTGCACTCATGGGCTGCGCCATGCAGAAACAGGCTGTGCCTCTTCTTCGCAACCAAGCCCCAACCGTTGGTACCGGTATCGAAAATGATATCGCCCGTGCCACTTCTCAACTTATTGTCGCCGAAGGTGATGGTGTAGTCGAAAAGGCTGACGGTCAATCCGTAATCGTCAAATATGCTGACAAAACTTCGAAAGAATACATCGTCGAGCATTTTGAACAGACCAACTCTGATCAATGTTACAACCAACGCTGTGTGGCGGTTCGTGGTCAAAAAGTTAAAGCTGGTGACACTCTTATTGAAGGTGCCTCTCTTGAAAATAACGAACTCGCTCTTGGTCGTAACCTTCTCGTGGCCTTCATGCCATGGCGTGGTTACAACATGGATGACGCCATCGTGATTTCTCGCAAGCTTGTCGAAGATGATACTTTGACCTCTATTAACATTAAAGATTTCGATGTAGAAGTTCGTGAAACCAAACTCGGTCCAGAACAGGTTACTCGTGATATTCCTAACGTTTCTGAGCACGCTCTTCGCCACCTCGGTGAAGACGGTATCGTGACCGTTGGTTCTGAAGTGAAAAACGGCGACATCCTCGTCGGTAAGATTACTCCTAAGGGTGAGCAAGAACTCAGTTCTGAGGAACGTCTCCTTCGTGCCATCTTTGGCGAAAAAGCCAAAGACGTCCGCGATACCTCAGTCCGTATGAGTGGTGGTACTTCCGGTAAAGTTATCGGCGTCCGCATTTACACTCGTGAACAAGGTCACGAACTTAAGGCTGGTGTTCTCATGCAAATCAAAATCTACGTTGCTGAAATGCGTAAGATTCAGGTCGGTGATAAGATGGCCGGTCGTTACGGTAACAAGGGTGTAGTTTCCCGCGTACTTAACGTCGAAGATATGCCATTCATGGCCGATGGTACCCCAATCGACGTCCTACTTTCCCCAATGGGTGTGCCTTCTCGTATGAACCTCGGTCAGCTTTATGAAATCCACATCGGTATGGCTGCTCGCGTCCTTGGCTACAAGGTTGCAACTCCATCCTTTAACGGTATCCCTGATGAAGTTATTTCAAAGGAGCTTGAAAAGGCTGGTATTGATAGCAATGGTCGTACCCAACTTTATGATGGTCTCACCGGTGAACCATTCCACGAAAAGACTGCAGTTGGTGTGATGCACATGATTAAGCTTCACCACATGGTCGAAGACAAGATTCACGCTCGTTCGACTGGTCCTTACACTATGGTTACCCAACAACCTCTCGGTGGTAAGGCGCAAAACGGTGGTCAGCGTTTCGGAGAAATGGAAGTTTGGGCTCTTGAAGCTTACGGTGCTGCTAGCATCCTTCAAGAAATGCTCACTATTAAATCTGATGACGTTTACGGTCGTGCTAAGGCTTACGAATCCATCATTAAGAATGAACCAATTCAAGGCCCTAAGCTTCCTGAAGGTTTCAACGTCTTAGTCAAGGAACTTCAAGGTCTCGGTCTTAAGGTTGATCTTCTCGACAATGGGGAAGCACGTGATGCCGACTCTGTAATCGAAGACACCTCTCGTGAAATTGAACGCGCACAAGATGATCGCCAAATTTACGCCAGACACAATGTTCACATTGAAGATGACAGTAATGACACCATCGATCTTACTGAAGAAGAAACTGAAGAAGCATTAACTGAAGATGGAATATCAATAACAGAAGGAGACGACGAAAGTGTCGATCTCGGAGAGGAGCTCTAAAATATGGCTTGGATGGATAACTATATCTCAGCCAGTGACTTCGATTCGATTCGTCTTTGCGTAGCAAGCGCTGAAGACATCTTGAGTTGGAGTTATGGCGAAGTATTGAAGCCAGAAACCATCAATTATCGTACTCAGAAACCTGAGCGTGATGGCTTATTCTGTGAGCGTATCTTTGGTCCAGTCAAAGATATCAACCCACATGATAGTAAACTTAAAGGTGTCCGCTCTCGTGAAGCTGCCGTCGATAAGGAAGGTAACTTGGTTACCAAATCTATCGCTCGTCGTGAACGTATGGGTCACATCAAACTTGCTGCCCCAGTTGCTCACATCTGGTTTATGCGTGGCACCCCATCTGCTTTGAGTCTTTTGCTTGACCTCACCGTCAAGTCAATCGAAAAAGTTGTTTACTTCGCTTCTTATCTCATCATCAGTGCTGATGATGCTAAGATTGAACAAGTTAAAAGCGATTTGATCGCTCAGCACGATGCCGCAATTCAGGCTATCAAGATTCGTTACTCTGAGGCTGCTAAAGCTGAAGGTGCTAACACTGAAGTCTTGGCCAATGAAGAAGCTAAAGAGCTTGAAGCCTTAGATGCCGACTTCTATTCCCGCAAGAATATTCTTGAAGGTTTGAAGAAGGGTGCCGTCATTTCTGAAATTGATTACCGCAACCTTCCAGAAGAATACGAAGAACTTGTCACCGTCAAGATGGGTGCTCAAGCTATCCGTGAATTACTCGAAGAGATTGATCTTGATGCCATGATCGAAGATCTTTCTGTGCAAGCTGAAGATGCTAGGGGTCAAAAGGAACGCAAACTTATCAAGCGTATTAAATTGCTTGAAGGTATGAAAAATTCCAATATCAAGCCAGTAGATCTCGTTTTGACTGTGATTCCAGTCATCCCACCAGATCTCCGTCCAATGATTTCACTTCCTGGTGGTCGTTTCGCGACTT
>CBDEYN010000009.1:0-22782 GCA_965245025.1 uncultured Candidatus Saccharibacteria bacterium
ATCCCACCAGATCTCCGTCCAATGATTTCACTTCCTGGTGGTCGTTTCGCGACTTCTGACCTTAACGATCTTTACCGCCGCGTTATCAACCGTAACAACCGTTTGAAGAAATTGCTCGACCTCAATGCGCCAGAAGTAATTATTCATAACGAAATGCGCATGCTTCAAGAAGCTGTCGATGCTTTAATTGACAATAACGCCAACCACGGTCGTCAAGCTAGCTCTCAAAATGGTCGTCGTAAGCTCAAATCTCTCTCTGACCTTCTCAAAGGTAAGCAAGGTCGCTTCCGTCAAAACCTTCTTGGTAAGCGTGTCGACTACTCTGGTCGTTCCGTGATCGTCATCGGTCCTGAACTCAAGCTTAATGAATGTGGTTTGCCAAAACTCATGGCTCTTGAACTCTTCAAGCCTTTCGTAGTTTCTTGGTTGCTTTCTCACGAATACGCTGCCAACTCTCGCGCCGCTTCTCGTATGATTGACGCCAAAGAATCTGTGGTTTGGGATGCTCTTGACGAAGTTATTCAGGGTCGCTATGTTCTCTTGAACCGTGCTCCGTCGCTTCACCGTCTTTCTATCCAAGCTTTCCAACCAAAGCTCGTTGACGGTATGGCTCTCAAGCTTCACCCACTCGTAGCTTCCGGCTTTAACGCTGACTACGATGGTGACCAAATGGCCGTTCACCTTCCTCTCTCTGATGAAGCTCAGCAGGAAGCTAAGACTTTGATGTCGGCTGCCAGCAACCTCTTGAAGCCAGCCGATGGTTCTCCAGTGCTTTCAATCTACCAGGATATCGTGCTTGGTGCTTACTACCTCACTTACGATAAGCCAGGCACTGAATCAGAAACTCCACGCGCTTATAGCTCAGTTTATGAAGCTGAAATGGCTTACGAAGCTGGCGATATCGCTCTTCAGACTCCGATCCGTGTCTTCGCTAAGAAAGCTATTCGCAATACCACTCTCGGTCGTGTCTTCTTCAACGAAATCTTGCCAGAAGATTACCCATTTGATAATGGTATTCAAACTTCTAAGCATTTGAAGAAGGTAATGGCTGACATCTTCAATCTTTATGGCGCCGATGAGACGGTTCGTATTGCTGACGAACTCAAGGCTCTCTCCTTCGAGTACGAAACCATCGCTTCCATCTCGACCTGTAAGGATGATTACCCAACTTACCCAGAAATTCAAGACTTCATCGCTAAGGGAGATGCTAAGACTGCTCTTATTCAGGATCAGTACAACCAAGGTCTCCTCACCGATGACGAACGTTATTCCTTAACTGTAGCCAACTGGCGTGAAATCGATACCGAGATTTCCAACTTCCTCAAGGCAAAGCTTGCAACTATGGATACCGACATTGCCGTGATGACCAACTCTGGTGCTCGTGGTTCTGTCTCTGGTATTAAGATTGCTTCCGCTGAAATCGGTATCATGGTGGATATCTTCAACCGTGAAATTGAGCTTCCAGTCAAGTCTAGCTACAAGAAGGGTCTTAACACTCTTGAATCCTTCATCGCCACCCGTGGTGCTCGTCAAGGTATGGTCTCGACCGCTCTCCGTACTGCTGACTCTGGTTATCTTACTCGTCGTCTTGTCGACGTGGCCCAAGATGTCTTTACCGTCGATAAGCCAAACGATGACCCAGGTTTCGAAATCTTCAAATCTGAAACTGAACATACTGGCATTGAATTTGCTCAGCGTATTGCTGGTCGCTTCGCTGCTGAAACCGTTCCAGGTTATGTGGAAGCCGATGAACTCATCACTCGTGAAATTGCCGAACAAATCGCTGAAGATGAAAATATCGATTCAATTAAAATTCAATCTGTTCTCACTACCAAGAGTATTAATGGTGTCCCTCGTAAGGCTTACGGTGTCGACCTCGCTACCCGTAAACTTATTGAGCCAAACCAACCAATCGGTGTGATTGCTGCTCAATCTCTCGGTGAACTTGGTACCCAGCTGACCCTCGATACCAAGCACAGCTCCGGTGTCGCAGGTTCTGGTGCTATCGCTCGTGGTCTCCCTCGTGTGGAAGAGCTTCTCGAAGCCCGTTCACCAAAGGGTCAAGCTTGGATTGCTCCAGTCTCTGGTCTAGTCGATGTTTGGGAAGATGGTAATCACTTTGTGGTTCAAATCACCCCAACCGCCGGTCGCTCAGAAAAGATTGAAATCTCCGAAGGCCGCAAGATTAAGATCAAAGACGGTGCCAATGTTAAAACTGGTGATGTCCTAGCTGCTAAGGCTAAGGGTCTCGAACCAATCATCGCTCCATTTGATGGAAATGCTCAAATCGTCGACGGCGCCATCATTCTTACCGAAGGTGGTAGCGCTCCAGTTCGCGTCGAAATTCCTAATGATGCCGAAATGTTGGTCAAACCAACCGACACCGTCGAAGCTGGTGATCGTCTCACTACCGGTTCTTTGAATCTCCAAGATCAATTGAAGTTCAAGGGAGCCGAAGCTACTGCCCGCTACATCATGAACGAAATTATGTCCGTTTATGCTGCTAACGGTGATGAAGTTTCCGCCAAACACCTTGAGGTGATTGTCCGCCAGATGTTCAGCCGCGTCGTAATCGACGAACCAGGTGATACTGACTTCGTGACTGGTGATATCGTCTCCCTCTCTGCCGTCGAAGACGAAAACCAAAAGCTCGAAGCCAAGGGTCGTATGCCAGCCTCTTACACCCGTATGTTACTTGGTATTACCAAGGTCGCTATCTGGTCAGACTCCTTCCTCTCTGCTGCATCCTTCCAAGACACCACTCGTGTGCTTATCAACGCTGCCATCTCTGGTCGTGTTGACCACCTCAATGGTCTCAAGGAAAACGTCATTATCGGTCGCAAGATTCCAGTAGGTACTGGTGTGGTCGCCCGTAAGAACGAAGAGGAAACTACTGAAGCTGAAGAATCTACTGAAGCCGAAGCAGAAATCACTCTCGAATAAGAGTAAAAAATAAAATATACCCCGTTTCTGGGGTATATTTTTTATTAACGAATCATTTTTAGCTTGAATTTCGATATCCTATAATGTAATTTTTTACTTTTTTACGCCTAAGAAATAGAAGATTTTGTGTTGGTGTGGTTCGGGAAAGCCCGGATGCCCAGGGTCTTGTATTGTTTTAGTTTCAGAGTTAATCACATTAAACTTTGATGTAAGAATTCCTTCAAAATCAAGCGGCAGGAAATTTTTTTTATCCAGGATATAAGTTAAACATAGAACACCACCACTGTTTAGGCAATTAGTCATATCCTTGAGGCAACAAGTTGCCGTATTGTCATCAAAAAATTGCAAGACATTAGTTGCTACTACCAAATCAAACTTGTCCTGAATCTCCCAGTCTCTTAAATCGGTTTTGAGTGGGTGAATCCTTTGATTATTGATAGTTAGTTTTTCGAGTTCTTTAATGTCTTGATCTACGGCCAGCACATCCATACCTAAATTTGCTAGAAAAACCGAATTTCGTCCAGTTCCGGCACCATAATCGAGTGCCCGAGATTTTGGATAATCCTGCAAAAACTTTGCGCCAGCAACAACAATTGGCATTACTTTCATGATTAATATTATACAATAAAAACCCCACTTTAATAAAAAGTGGGGAAAATTCTTAGCACATCCAGCATTGAGGATCCTTAGCGTAGAAATTAGAATTAGATGATCCAAAAGCAACAGCCCTACATCCACGACAGAAAGAAAGGTACTTACATTTGTTACAACCATCAATTTTCTTTATATCTCGGTATTTATCCATCTTGTCTCCGAAAAAGACAGACTCAATTGAATCCTGAGGGAAAACGCCAACTGGGCTATCCATCCTACGACATGCATATATTTGCTTATCTTCTAATAACGTTATATGAGAGTTGCCGCAATGACATCCATCATAAATCATTTCGTCATCAGATGCATAATTAATTAGACCTTTTTCAGCAAGAAAAGGCTTCCATAGGTGGTCCTTTAAGGTAAATTTGGTACCACTGTTGGACAACTGAGAATAAGTATCCCACATAGTACAAAGAAAATTATAATATTCGTCAGGAGTCATATTTGAATCGGTATCATTATGAGTTGGGCAATACCTAGCAAATGCACAGGTATGGACTCTCAAACTAACTAATAACCTAGTAAGCTCAGCAATTTCCTGATAGTTTATCCTTGATACTGTAGACATTATTACAGGAGGAAGGCCGCATTCGTTCAATAAATGAATGGCTTCAATAGTAGAATCGAATGACCCATCCATACGCATTGAATCATGAGTGTCCTTAAGGCCATCCAAAGACATCTGATATTTACTGCAACCTGATTTTTTTAATTCTAATATTAAATCTCTTGATAAATGAAATGGGTTACCCAAAATATTGAATGGTATACCTCGATCATAAATAAGTTTAATAATATCAAAAAACTTATTGTGAAGTATTGGGTCTCCACCTGTTAAAGCTAATGAAGGAATCTTCTTATATTTCTTACAAAATGAGATGTACTGATCTAATAATAATCGTGCATCCTCTAATGTCCATTCTTTAAAGCAAACTGATTTTTCGGAATTAAAAATATAGCAATGTTTACAACGCTGATCGCATTCATTTGTTATGTGCCATTGAAGAGCAAAAAAGCCAGCCATAAATAACCTCCTAAGTGTTTGTGAAAATGGCTGGGTTTCTATCAACCCAGCCAAAATGGTTAAAGATTCCCGCAAGCTCCACAGCCAGAACAGCTCGTAGAGCCACCTGTGTCACAGCCTGCGGCGCCACACTCGGCGCACCCACCGTTGCAAATGCTAGAAAATTTTCCACTAGAGATCCTTCTCTGTAGAACATCTTGCACAGACACTGCGGAGGGAATAGGTTTAGGCTTTTTAGCCCATGAATTAAAACTGCTTACCTTCATAACAAACCTCCTTTAAAGGTAAAAGTAAGATAGGTACATAAATATATTACCATATTTATAAACTTTGTCAAATTCTAAAACATTTTATAAAAAACATAAACTAAAATAATCTAAATAAAAGAAAAACAGTATGCTACTATAATAAATATATGCAAACCTATATCGATTCAATTCAGCAAGCCGCTTATATTTTTCCACCTCTGGCCATAGCTTTTACTATTCCGTATTTAATTTATAACTACAAAAAATATGGTTCTATTTGGAGCTTGCGTATTTGGATTGTTTATTCATTCATACTTTATTTACTATGTACCTACTGTCTGGTGATTTTACCGCTCCCATCTCCTGAAAAAGCCGCTACCTTACACAATCATCAAATGCAATTTCTGCCGTTTAATTTTATTTTCGACATTCTCAAACATGCCAAATTACAGCTGGTGAATCCTAAATCCTATTTCACTCTGATTAATAATCCTGCCTTCTTTTCTACCATCTTTAATATTTTTATGACCCTACCCTTTGGTTTTTATCTCAAATATTACTTCGAGAATAATCTCAAACAGGTCGCCATTAAGTCTTTCTTTCTCTCACTATTTTTTGAATTAACTCAACTCAGTGGTTTATATTTTATCTATTCTGGCAACTATCGACTCTTTGACGTCGACGACTTAATCACTAATACTATCGGTGGTGTTCTCGGCTTTGCTTTGGCGTCCATGCTAGCCAAATATCTCCCGACCAGAAAACAGATCGACGAAAAAAGTCTCGAGCGCAGTGATAAGATTTCACTCTTACGTCGTCTCGTCGCTATGGGTTATGATTTTGTCATTGGCGGGCTATTCAGTATTGTCTTCGGCGACACCTTGCTTAGTATATTCCATCTAAAATCAGATCTTTTCACCGTACAGCTTCCGCTACTTTTCTATCTTACTGCCTCTACTATCCTTTTGCGTGGTCGCACGATTGGCTTTTATATGACCAATTTGAAGGTCGAATCAAATCACAAAGTAGGACTCATGCGAACCTATCTTCGCTATTTTCTACGTTATCTCTTTTTCTTTTTACAATTTATTACGCTACCACTTATTCTAATAAATGCTCTAGACTTTGGGCTAATTAATAATATACTTAGTCACGAAACAGTTACTTACATCGCTCTAGGATTACTTGTAATCTTCGGTGTGTATTATTTGGTTACTATTCTATTAGTCGCCACCTATAAAAACCTATTCTACGAAAAACTTTCTGAAACACATCTCGTAAATACCACTAGGAAACATAGAAAATTTAAAGTAAAAAAATTACAAGAAAAAGACCAGGAAGCCTTAAAAACCGTCGAACAGGACGATGAGGTAGAAGAAATCTAAATCTAACCTTGATAATCTGGTCCATTTGTGGTAAAATCATCTTTGTAAGTTTATCAAGGTGACATTTGAAGAACTAGACAATTAAGGAAAGCCACTTTTTTCCAACTGTAATATTTTTTAATATAGGCCAAACAGAGAAAAAAGTCGGAACTGCCTTACTGTCTAGCTAATAGAGTGTCTCCGTAAAGGAAAGGAAAAGATGAAAGTCATCCTCGGCACCAAAATTGGTATGACCCAAATCATCAGCGAAGATGGTTTAGTGACCCCTGTTACTATCCTTCAAGCTGGACCAGCCACAGTGACTCAGATAAAAACCGTCGAAACCGATGGTTATAATGCTGTGCAGCTCGGTTACGGTAAGGGTAAGAATCTGAGCAAGTCGGTATCAGCTCACGTCAAAAAAGCTGGAGAAACATTAAGTCCTAAAATCTTAAAGGAATTTCGTACGGATTCCACCACAGATTTCAAGTTAGGCGACGTATTTACAGTCGATAATTTTGAAATTGGAGACAAGGTTGCGGTTACTGGTATTTCGAAGGGTAAAGGATTTGCTGGTACTGTCAAACGTTGGAACTTCCAAGAGTCACGCAATACCCACGGCTTCAAGGGCGATATTCGTAAAGTCGGTTCTATCGGCTCGATGTATCCTCAAAAAGTTTTCAAGGGTAAGCGCATGCCAGGTCGCATGGGCCACGATCAAGTTACTGTTAAGAATCTTGTCGTTGCTTACATCGATAAGGAAAACAACATCCTCGGTCTTAAGGGCGCCGTCCCAGGACCAAAGAAAGGTATCGTAACTGTGGAGGGAAAGGAGTAATATGGCAGATTTAAATCCAGAAATCTTCAATCTCGAAGTTACTAATCATGAATTGATTAAATTAGCTTACGATGCATATCTTGCTAACTCACGTAGCTCACACGCTAAAACTTTGAAGCGTGGCGAAGTCCGCGGTGGTGGTAAGAAACCATGGAAGCAAAAAGGAACTGGTCGTGCTCGTTTCGGCTCTACCCGTAACCCTATCTGGCGCCATGGTGGTGTAGCTGGCGGCCGTACTGGCAACGAAAACTTCACCAAGAATCTCTCAAGAAACGCTAAGAAAGTTGCAGTCATGCAAGCTCTTTCCATCAAGAACACCGACAAGAGCATCATTACTATCGATTCTCTCGGTATCAAAGATGGCAAGGTCAAAGAAGTCTTAGCTACTCTTAAGAAAAATGGTATTACTTCAGAAAACACTCTGATCGTAGTTCCAGAGAAAGACGCTCTCACCCTACGTGCAACCAACAACATCGACTTTGTCAAAGTTGTTCGTCCTACATTCCTCAATGTCTTCGACATTATGAATGCAGACAAAATCGTTCTCGTAAAGGATTCTGAAGCTCAACTCGAAAACTGGTTAATCGGAAAGGAGAACGCATAATGCTACTTATTCCTCGAAGAACCGAAAAGGCTTACGCCGAACAAAGTAAATCTACTTATATCTTTAATGTTCCTGCTGACGCTTCCAAGCTCGCTGTAGCTAAGGCTGTCGCTGAACAATACAATGTCACCGTCAAAGATATCCGTATTCTTACTCGTAAGGGTAAAGCGACCCGCTTTTCAAAGGGTAAACACGCCTATCCAGGCACAACATATCGTCGCGACCGCAAGTATGCTTATGTCACACTTGCTGAGGGTAACAAAATCCGCGTCTTCGACGAAGAAACTGTTGAGGAAGGAGATAAAAAATAATGAGCATTAAAGCTTATCGTCCTACTACTCCTGCTCAGCGCCAGAAGACTACTCAGGATTTTGATCAAATTACGACCAGAAAACCTCTCAAGTCTCTCTTGAAGGCCAAAAAGCAGAATGCAGGTAAAAACAACCAAGGACGCATTACTGTTCGTCACCGTGGTGGTGGTGTGAAGAGACACTATCGTATTCTTACTCACAACCTTCCACAAGGTAAGACTTACGAAGTTATGGAAATCGAGTATGATCCAAACCGTAGCGCTCGTATTGCTCGTATCAAAGACGAAAAGAATAACTTCCATTACGTACTTGCTGATTCCAAGATGTTTAAGGGTAAGAAATTCCAAACTGGTGCAGAAGCTCCAATTGAAGAATCTAACCGCTTAGCTCTTGACCTAATTCCAGTCGGTACTATGGTTTACGCTATCGAGCTAACTCCAGGCCGTGGTGCTCAAATGGCCCGCTCCGCTGGTGCATCCGCTCAACTTATGGCAAAAGAAAACGGCTATGCCACTCTTCGTATGCCATCTGGTGAAGTTCGCAAAGTTCTCGCAACTTGTGAAGCTTCTATCGGTGTAGTTGGTAACCTCCAACACCAAAACATCAAGATTGGTGCTGCAGGTCGTACTCGCCGTAAAGGTATCCGCCCAAGTGTCCGTGGTGTCGTTATGAACGCTACAGATCACCCACACGGTGGTGGTGACGGTGGTCGTCACGGTACCGGTAAAGCTCCTCGTACACCATGGGGTCAGCTCACTCTCGGTTTCCGTACTCGTCACAATAAGAAAACTAATAAAATGATCGTGCGTAGTCGTCACGAAGGAAAGAGGAAATAATCTATGTCTCGTAGCCTTAAAAAAGGTCCATTCGTGGATTTTAAACTCGAAAAGAAGATCAAAGCTCTCTCCGCTGAAGATCGCACCGTGATTAAAACCTGGGCTCGCCACTCTACCATCTTCCCAGAAATGGTTGGTCGCACTGTCGCTGTTCACAACGGCAAAGTCCACGTTCCAGTCTTCGTTTCCGAAAATATGGTCGGACACAAGCTTGGTGAATTTGCTCCAACTCGCAAATTCAAACGCCATGGTGGTAAAAAAGCAGATGCAAAGGGAGGTAAATAATGTCCACTCATTTTGCACACGCTTACATTAAAGGTGTAGATTCTATGCCACGCAAGACCAATGTTGTCGCTAGCCTCGTTCGCGATCGCTACGTCGCCGACGCTCTTGTCATCCTAGAACATACCCCACGCCGCGCTGCACGTCCAGTCATGAAGGCTATTGATTCTGCCAAAGCTAATCTCATTAACTCTGGTGTCTCAATTGACCCTAAGACTATCCGCATCGCTCGTATCTCTGTTACTGCTGGTACCCGCATCCGTCGTTTTGTTCCTGCATCACGCGGTCGCGCTCTTCCATTTGAGAAGATTAGCAGCAACATCTTCGTTGAAGTAGCTGGCGAAGAAAAAGCTAAAAAAGAATCAGCTAAGGAGGACAAGTAATGGGTCAAAAAGTAAACCCGGTTTCTTATCGCCTTCAGATCAGTAAAGATTGGGCCTCTAAGTGGTTCACCAAAAACACTGATTTCAAAAAATGGTTAATCGAAGACGTCAAGATCCGCGAGACTATTGAAAACCGTTTCAAAGCTCGCCCAACCATTGCCCGCATCGAAATCGAACGTACTGACAACCTTACCACGGTTACTATCCGTACCGCTAAGGCTGGTGCAGTTATCGGCAAACAAGGTGCTGGTATCAATGAATTAAAGAAAGAATTGGAAAAATTCGTTTCTCAACCAATCCGCCTCAACGTGGAAGAAGTTAAGAAACCTGAATTATCCGCCAAGCTCGTTGCTGAAAATATCGGTTTCCAACTTGGTAAGCGTATGAACTTCCGCCGTGCCGTCAAGATGGCTACCCAGTCTACCATGACCGCTGGCGCTAAAGGTGTTCGTGTCGAAGTTTCTGGCCGTCTTAATGGCGCCGAAATGTCCCGCCGTGAGAAATTCATCGAGGGCTCAGTTCCTCTACATACTCTCCGCGCCGACATCGATTTCTACTGTCATCACGCTCCAACCATCGCCGGTATCGTAGGTGTTAAGGTTTGGATTTATAAGGGAGAAAAATAAATATGGCTATTTTACTTCCAAGTCGCGTTGCGCACCGTAAGGTTAGAAAAGGCAAAAATGATGGCGTAGCTACTCGCTGTAACACTGTCGCTTTTGGTGAATTTGGTCTCATGTCTCTCGACAATGAACGCATCAATTCCCGCCAAATCGAGGCTGCCCGTCAAGCTATTACCCGCTATATTAAGCGTGGTGGTAAAATTTGGATCCGCATCTTCCCACACACCCCTGTCACCAAGAAACCTCTTGATGTGAAAATGGGTTCTGGTAAAGGTGAGCCACAATTTTACGTAGCTAAAGTTAAAACTGGTACTGTGATGTTCGAAATGGCTGAAGTCACTGAAGAACAGGCAAAAGAAGCACTTCGTCTTGCCTCTCACAAGCTTCCAGTACGTTGTAAATTTGTAAGGAAAGGTGAAATTTAATCATGGCAGACAAGAAAACTGAAACCGCCAAGGTTAAAACCGTCGCTGAGTTAAAGCAAGAGCTTCTCGAAGCTAAGCGTGGACTCTACGAAGGCACCTTGCAAAATCCACATCGTATCAAAGCTTTGCGTAAAGAAATCGCAAAAGCACTAACTTTAATTAATCAAGGAAAGGGAGCCTAAGTATGGCAAAAACACTTCAAGGAGTAGTTACCTCTGATAAGCGCGATAAGACCATCACCGTCTCCATTACCAGCCGTGAAACTCATCCACTTTATCACAAGCAGTACTCACACACCCGTAAGTACACCGCTCATGATGAAGCAAATGAGGCTAAGCTTGGTGATAAGGTTGAGATCATCGCCTGCCGTCCTTACTCAAAGACTTGTACCTATAAACTCGTCAAAATTCTTGAAAAATCCCACGACTCAGTCGAACTTAAGGCTGAAGTTAGTGGTGACCTAGAAGAAGGAGAGGAAAAATAAGATGATTCAACAGGAAACTAGATTAGCTGTCGCAGATAACAGCGGAGCCAAGGAACTTGGCGTAATCCGTGTCCTCGGTGGAACTCGCGCTCGTTACGCTCGTGTTGGTGACATTGTCACCGCCAGCGTAAAGGACGCATCTCCTACAGGAAACATTAAGAAAAAAGCAGTAGTTCGTGCCGTTATCGTTCGTACTCGTGGTCAAATTCGCCGCGCTGATGGTTCTACCATCCGTTTCGACGACAATGCCGCAGTCATCGTTAACGACGACAAAACTCCAAAGGGTACTCGTGTCTTCGGACCAGTCCCACGTGAGCTTCGTGAACTTGGCTTCAACAAGATTATCAGTTTAGCACCGGAGGTTCTATAATATGGCACAGAATTTGAAATCTGGCGATATGGTAAAAATCATTGCCGGCGACCACAAAGGTCAGACTGGTAAAATCGTCAAAATGGATCGTGCCGCTCACAAAGCAATGATCGAAGGTATCAGCATTCGCGAGCGCCACATCAAAGCCACTCAATTTAATCCAAAGGGTGGTAAGAAAGATATTCACGTCGGTATCGATCTTTCCAATCTTAAGAAAGAAGGGAAATAATCATGGCTGAATATACCCCACGTTTGAAAGTCTTATACCAAGACAAAATCGTAAAAGACCTAGAAAAAGAGCTTAACATTAAGAACATCAACCAAGTTCCAAAACTTGAAAAAGTGATCGTATCTTGTGGTGTTGGTAAAAAGCGTGAAGATAAGCACTACACTGAAACCGTAGCCCTTACTCTTGCCAAAATTACCGGTCAAGCTTCCACCTCTAGACTAGCAAAGAAATCTATTGCTACCTTCAAAATTCGTAAAGGCATGGGCGCCCCAGTTGGTTACCTTACCACCTTACGTAACGATAAGATGTATGAATTCGTTGACCGCTTCATTAACATTGCTTTGCCACACGTTCGTGACTTCCACGGTGTTCCAAGCAAATCTTTTGATGAACAAGGCAACTACTCAGTCGGTCTTAAAGAACAAACCGTTTTCCCAGAAATCACCTTCGAAGACGCATCTGTTCTTCACGGCCTTGAGATCACCTTCATCATCAAGAACGGTTCTAAAGAAGCTAGCCGTAAATTATTAGAGGCATTTGGTATGCCATTCGAGAAAAAGGAGAACAAATAACATGGCCAAAAAGTCTGCAGTACTCCGTGACCTCAAGCGTCAAAAAATGTACGATAAGTACAAAGCAAAGCGTGCTGAACTTAAAGCCGCTGGCGACCTCGAAGGTCTTCAGAAGCTACCAAAAAATTCCAGCCCAACTAGGTTAAAAAATCGTGATATGCTCGACGGTCGTCCACGTGGCTACATGCGCCGCTTCGGTCTCAGCCGTATTAGCTTCCGCGAAAAAGCAAGCAAGGGTGAAATCCCTGGTGTAACAAAGAGTAGCTGGTAGAAAGGATAAGATATGTCATTACAATCAACAGATCAAATTGCCGACCTTATCACTCGTATCCGCAATGCTATTCTCGTCAACAAAAACGAGATTGTTGTACCAACTTCTAAACTAAAGCTTGCTGTACTAGAAGGTCTCAAGAAAACCAAGTTTATCGCTGACTTCTCTATCGAAGAAGCAAAACCACGCAATTTCATCCACGTCTTGATTAATCAAGCTGACGAAATTGCTCGTATTAACGAAATCACCAAGGTCAGTAAACCTGGTCGCCGTGTTTACACTTCCGCCGATGATCTTCCAAAGGTCAAATCTGGTCGTGGTGTTATCCTCGTCTCGACTTCAAAAGGTATCATGACTGGTGAGGAAGCTCGCAAGGCTCGCCTCGGTGGTGAAATCTTAGTCAAGGTTTGGTAATAAACTAGAAAAAAATAAGGTCAGAACTCCTGGCCTTATTTTTATGCTTCGATTTTAAAATAAATATCTATAAATAGAAAAACACGTCTAAGTATAAAAAATAAAAAAATGCCCCCTCCGGATGGAAGGGGTAAATAAAAGGTTTCTTAACTAACGACAAACAGCCCAGAACATTACTGACGCATATTCTATATAACAATTCATCAAGGAATTGATCACAATAATACAGTATATGTCCCTGAATGGTAAATTAATGTAGTCTCGTAACATTAGCAAAATCGGTATTAATATCATCCAGATATAATTTAATCCTGAGAGTTTAACGTGATTCTTTTGTTCCATGTTTAAACAATCTATAAATGCCAAACCTTCATTACTTAAATTCACTAAAGTTAATGCTACCAACAGATCAACATCACCTATATGATAATTATATCGAAGATAAAAGCAGAATAAGGTTAAGATCATGTATACCCCCATAATTACATATGTTTTGGTACCATAAATTGAGTCAGATTTTCTCAACTTAAACTGAAATGGGCAATCTTCTGCACAGATAAATACCGCTATTAATACAAACATAAGGAAGTTACTGACAATCTCATGTCCAGTATTCATACCAGAATCAAAAATTATGATTGTGTAGATGACGCTAGCATAGATTAATTTAAGTAATAGAAGAAAACATAGTGCTATTTGAGAAGAATCAAATAGATAGTCTTCGAAGGCATCTTGCCCTGAATCAGTATCAGCTGTTGACTCATAGTTGTCTTCCCAAGGAGCGTAACTATAATACTCCTGCTTTTTCTTGGTTTTTTCCATTTTTACCCCCTCTTTTCTAAAAACTTTAGTGCTTGTGATGTTAACAAAGTAACCTTAATGATAAATTACTTCACTAGCGCATGGATAGTAACTTTTTATATTGTATAATTTTACGCCTTGGTTGTCAAATTTACCGTACTGACTCATTGCTTTTGCAATATAGATTGGAAAATTTTCCTATATTTGAAAATACCAAATATATAAGCTAAAATTAATCTGTATCTCGTCCGACGAATATGTACTTTAAGTTAGGACATTACATCTTTCAGAAAGAGAGGTGAATACCATGTTGCTCAGTAAAAATCAAATCTACGATGACATCATGGCAGGCAAAATTAGAATAATCAATGCATGGTCTATTAGACACAGTTTCCATCCGGATAATAAGACCCTTAACTTACCGATTTTCTCCATTATTAATGACTTGATTACTAAGCGAATTGATGAGGCAGAAATTCCTGCTGGCTTCCATTTTCAGGGGCTTAAGATTGCTACCCAGTTGGAAATTCTTCAAGACCTAGATGTGCTAAAAATCGAAAATCGTCGATATTCTAGACAGCTTGACGTTCCAGCCTATATTCGTCGCATCAATTTTACGACGCTTGAGAAACACCAAATTATCAAAAATCACGTGAGAAGAAGATCCTCCAAGTTCGTCGTCGATGCCTGTTTTGGTGATTCCTTTCTAATTACTTTTGGCGAAAAAGATATTCCGGTTTTAATCTTCAACACAATGGTTAACTATGCATTCAGAACCCAGATATCCGTAGTTTATCCAGAGCTTTTCAGTAATTTACCACCCATACCACCAGAGCCAGTTAAGCCATACACTCTGCGACGCGAAAAAAGAAAGCTTACATGGTTTCGGGACATCTTATCAGATTTACGTCTCTGGTCTTAATCTAAACCAATCCTAACCACCCCTTCCATCCGGAGGGGGTATTTTTGACAAAAAATAATTTAAGCATAAGCTAGATTGACAAATAAGTTTAAAAATGATACAATATAAGAATCAAAGATTTGACTCTTTGATTGTAACTTATAAATTTGGTGAAACCAACCAATTAAATTGTCGAAACAAATTTTTCTATTTATAAAAGGGGGAATTATTATGAAGAATAATTTTAATGAAAAATTGGATGTTTTTATGATGATCATTTCAGGCTTATTTGCTGTAGCATTGATTATTTACTTATTCTATAGTATTTTTTCTCAACCATCTACAATAACTGAATATGGCACACTCGCATCCTTCGTAATACTAGGTCTATTTCTAGTATCCATCATATCTGAAGCAATAAAATGTAACTAGATTTCACCAAGCCCTCTCCTTCCGGAGGGGGTATTTTTTTGACACAAAAATTTAAAGTTGTATAATAATATTCAGTTAAACAATCAGTTTAATGCAACTTATTTTGTAATGAAGTTTACTTCTGTATTTATCGAGGAGGGGAAGATGGCTATTAACAGAAAAAATCAAGAAAAACGTGACGAATATCGAGTTCAAATAATTAATGATCATGAAATGAAAATTACCGGCAAGAACTACTACTGTCATAAAATTAAGATTAATGACAAATGGGAGATTATGCAGCTTGCGCATAGGATGATGAAGTCCGATCGCCCGTATTATCGTCGTTAAATCCTTGAATTTAAGCTTCACCGACCCTCACCGAAAGGTGGGGGTATTTTTTATAAAAATCTAAAGCACAATTTTAAAATCTTCATATTTATCAGCAAATGCTTCTTCGATTGTCTTGTGCGTTTTCTCCAAATATTTCTTCACCAAATAATATCCCAATGAATAGCCAGACCAGCGTGGCAATTTATCGTTACCAGTGAAGAAAATCGTTTGGTAGTCATAATTTTTATCGTCAAGATTGCCGCGAAGCTCATTTAGAATGCGTTCATTTTCTTCGTCACTGCGTTCCAGAATAGCCCTGGTGAAAAACTGCTTATCGCTATTATTTTTCGCAAATTCCGCATTAAAATACGTCGCGATACCTTCCGAAATCATCCCATCAAACAATGTATTCATCCATTCATCATTCTTCCCCCAACGCGCAGCATGACCAAGTTCATGAACCAACATCTCTTTAAAACGCAAAATCGACATACTTTTTAAATCTAAAGCAGAAACAATAAAGTTACTCGCAAAAGTCTGTCCACCCACGCCATCTTCCGGAATAATTATTGAATAAGCACTCCCAGCTACCACCACATCAATATCCCAATCAATTTTCAATCTTGGAAAAGCATAAGACTCAACTTCTTTTACTGCCGCCAAAATAGAATCCTTTATGTAATCCAGACTACCATTTGCATTAGCCAATAAGACATTTATTTTACTCATATTTTTATTATATATGTTTTAAGCTAAAGAGTAAAATCTCCAAGATTGATAATCTACTTATAAAATTGTATAACATAAAAGTTGCTATCCATGCGCTAGTGAAGTAAATTTTTATTAAAAATACTTTGTTAACATCACGGGTATTGAAGTTTCTAGAAAAAAAAGGGGGGATAAAAATGAAGAAAACCAAGAAAAAGCAAGGACATCATAGCTCAATTTTTGAGGAAAAGGGTGAGGTTGGACACTTTTTAAGAAACCATAACGCATCCGTGCAAGACTATACAGTTAATCATCCTCGAAAAATACTCAGCTTATTTCTTCTATTTAAGTTAATTTATGCTGGGGTTATCTTCTCAATTATGATTTATAAGTCAGACTTGAGTAGTGCATATAAGATTGCCGGAGGTTTATTTGGTTTCATGTTAATAGCGGCAAATATCCATCTAGAGGATTGTATACAGGGAGTAAAATCAAAAATAGCTAAACCAATTTATGGAGCTAAAACATTTATCATTATGGTGGCCTACGCGGTCTATATTTTATGCTGTTGCATCCTTCGATATGATAATCAAATGGATAATATGGAACTATTATTTATATTGACTTTGATGAATATAGCTAATGAAGTTCTGCAAATTGTAGATTGTGTATATTCAGAACAAAAGAATTATACTAAGCTCTCTAGCTTTAAATACACCTGGATGATATTACTACCAATATTGCTAACATTACAAATTTACGGTAATTTACCATTTAAATATGTAACCTGCTTTATTTTGATAAATATCCTAGCAACTGTCGGTGCAGAGATAACCTCAATGCTTTTTCTATCTGGAATATTTCCAGGGTACTACATTTATTGAAAAAGTATCTTATTGCTATCTAGTCTGTTAATTAAGTAAAATTTTATTTATACCCCCTTCCATTTGGCGGGGGTATTTTTTATTTTTCATCTTGAATTAAGCCTTAAATTATGTTAAAATTAACCGAATATTAATTGAAAGGAAGATATGAGTCGTATCGGAAAACAACCTGTACAGATTCCTGCAGGAGTGACAATCACGGTCGGCGAACAGTTCATTACTGTTGCTGGACCAAAGGGTTCACTCGAGGTTCCTGTACAAAAATTCGTTGTGACTAAGGTCGAAGACGGTCAAATCATTGTCACCCGTGAGAATGATGAAGCTGAAGCTCGTGCCTGGCATGGTCTACAACGCGCACTTCTAAACAACGCCGTTACTGGTGTTTCCAAAGGTTTCGAGAAAAAACTTGAAATCAATGGTGTAGGTTATCGTCTTTCCGGTGGCCCTAAAGAAATTGAGATGTCTCTTGGTTTCTCCCACCCAGTGAAATACGTAGCCCCAGAAGGTATCGAATTAAAAACTAACAAGATGGAAATCATTGTTTCCGGCATTGACAAACAAAAAGTTGGTCAAGTTGCTGCTGAAATTCGCGCCTTCAAGAAGCCTGAACCATACAAGGGTAAAGGTATTAAATATGCTGACGAAGTAATCCTTCGCAAGGCTGGAAAGGCAGGGAAGAAATAATGAACAAGTTGTATCGCCAAAAACGTACCCGTGCAAAAATTCATGGTACTGAAGTTCGCCCACGCTTGAGCGTTAACATCAGTAATCTTCACGTTTCTGCTCAAATTATCAATGACGACACCATGACTACTTTAGTCTCCGCTACCACTGTTGGCACCAAGCTAACCGGTTCTAAGACTGAAAAAGCCGCTAAGATTGGTGAAGAAATTGCCAAAAAAGCTAAAAAAGCAAATATCACAAAAGTTGTATTCGATCGTGGTGCTTTCGCCTACGCTGGCCGCATGTCAGCTCTAGCCGATGCAGCTCGTAAGGAAGGATTGGAGTTCTAATATGGCCGAAGCAAATTCTACCGCTCCTAAGCAACCAAAAGTAGTGAACAAAGCTGGCACCCTCAAAATGTCTGACGATGTCGCTGCCACCAAGCAAACTCGCGATATGGCTGGCCGCCCAATGCGCCGCAATAATCGCCGTGATCGCGTCCGTGGTGAAGCTGCACCAAAGGAATTTGAAGAGATCACTATCAATATCGATCGTGTTTCTCGTACCGTTAAAGGTGGTCGCCGTATGCGCTTCAAAGCTCTTGTTGCTATTGGAAATAAGAAAAACAAAGTTGGTGTAGGTGTCGCTAAAGGCGCCGATGTTACCGCTGCTGTTCAAAAAGCTACTCGTGTAGCCAAGAAAAACATGGTCACCTTCCACATGTCTGGCGAAACTATCTGCCACGAAGTGGAAACCAAAGTTACCGGTGCTCACGTTTTGATGAAACCAGCTGCCCCTGGTACTGGTATTATCGCTGGTAGCATCGTTCGTTCCGTGATTGGTTTGACTGGTATTAAGAACTTGATTTCCAAGTCTCTCGGTTCTACCAACAAGGTCAACATCGCTTACGCCGTTATCGATGGTCTTAAAGCTCAGGTTCCACGTTCCAAGTGGAATACTACTGCTACCAAAGAAAAGGAGAGCAAGTAATGAAATACAATGATCTAATCGTCGAAGCTAATACCCGCCCAACTCGTGCTGGTCGTGGTATCGCCGCTGGTCGTGGTAAGACTGCTGGTCGTGGTACTAAGGGGCAAAAGGCCCGTACTGGTCACCGCAAAATGCCTGCTACCTTCATGGGTGGTCAGCGCGCTATGATGCAAGCTGTACCTAAACTCAAAGGTTTCAAATCTATCCATCCTAAGGCCGAGGTCGTCTACACTGACGTTCTCAACGCCTTATCTGGTAAAGTCGATAACTTCACTCTTTTCGAAGCTGGTTTCATTACTAGCCCATTCGTCAAGGTTAAGATTATCACCCGTGGTGAACTCAACAGCAAAATTGATCTCGAAACCCAATTTATCTCTAAATCTGGTCTCGAAATGCTTAAAAAAGCTGGTGGTTCATTCACCAAGAATCCAGTGCCAAAGCGCTTAAAAAAGCAAAACGACTAATTAGTCCAAAATAACCCTCGTAAATAACACGGGGGTTATTTTTTATCTTTAAAAACTTAGGTAAACATGGTAATATAGATTAATAAATAGAGAGGATTCCATGCATTTTAAGACGATTTTGAAATCTCTAAAAAACAAAGACATGCTGAAACGCATTTTTATCGTGTTAGGTATTTTGGTTGCTTACCGTTTGCTCGCACATATTCCAGTGCCAATGGGTGACGCCAAGACCTTTAAGGATGCCATTTCCAGCTTGATCTCCAAGTCAGATTTCACCGGTTTTATTAACTTAATTTCAGGTGGTGGCCTAGCCTCCTTCTCCATTATCTTGGTTGGGCTTTCTCCATACATCACCTCTTCTATCGTCTTCCAACTTCTCAGTAAAGCTATTCCAAGCCTCGAAGAGCTTTCCGAGGATGGTGAAACTGGTCGTCGTAAAATCAACCAGTGGACTCGTATGCTCGCTGTACCGCTAGCCGTCGTACAATCCATTGCATATATCTATATTCTTTACCAATCTGTGGTCTCCTCGAATACTCTCAGCTTCACCCCAACCCCTCGCGACTGGGTCGTCTCAGTGATTACCATGACTGCTGGATCCATTATCTTAATGTGGCTCGGCGAACTTATTACCGAGCAGGGTATCGGTAATGGTATCTCGATGATTATTTTTGCCAGTATTATTTCCCAATTCCCAAGCACCCTTGGCTCACTCGGCCAACAACTCTTCGATACCAAAAATGGTTCACTGAATCTCTTTGGTTGGTTAGAGTTGCCAGTCAATCCAGTATTATTCTGGGTCGCTCTAGCCCTGCTCGTCGTCGTCATTCTGATTCTTTATTGGCTCGTGAAGCTCAATGAAGCGCAGCGTATCATTACTATTAATTACGCCAAGCGTATTCACGGCAACAGTGCCTATGGTGGTATCAAATCTATTCTACCTTTGAAGCTAATCTCTGCCGGCGTGGTACCAGTCATCTTTGCTACTGCCTTCCTCTCGCTGCCAGCCCTCGTTGGACAACTAATTTCTAGTATGGACAAGGGAAATGCTATGGCTAAAACTATTAGTGAAATCTTCACCATGCCAAACGCTTCCAATTTCAAAACTCTTTATCCAAACGGTATCAACGAACGTTGGTTTATCTACCCAGCTCTCTACTTCTTGCTCGTAGTCCTCTTTACTTACTTCTACACCTCCATTATCTTCAATACTAAAGAAATTGCTGATAACCTTCAAAAACAAGGTGGCTTCATCGAAGGCGTCCGTCCAGGTATGACCACAGCTAACTATCTAGAAAAAGTCATGACCCGCCTCAATCTATTCGGCGCTCTCGCACTCGGCTTCATTGCCATGATTCCATTTATCACCGACTATGTCGCCATCATGCTTAGCGACGCTCCGATGGGTCTCTCCCTCTCTGGCACCGGACTTCTCATCGTGGTGACAGTTGCACTTGAGAATCTCCGTCAACTCGATTCACGCGCCCTTATGGTAACTTACGACGATTATAAATAAGAAAGCTGGGTGGGATGTCTCTCGAAGTAAAATCAAAATCTAAAATCCTAATCAATCTACCATTCATCATCTTGGCTCTGATTTTTGTCGTCGTCACCGCACGTCTGTATTTTTGGGAAGATCATTATTATAAATCCAAAGAAGGTAGCGAAAGAATGTTACCTAAATCGAACCTCGATCTCGAAACCGACCAAACATCGGTCGATGAAACCCCAATTTCTGAAGATAAAACCAATTCCTATTCCGTCGCTTACGATAAACCACGCTTCATGAGTATCGAGAAATTAGGCGTAAAAAACGCTCGTATATTACCGGTCGGACTCACCGGCAAAGGCGCCATCAGTACGCCAAATAGTATTTTTGATGTAGGATGGTACACCGGCACCCTCCCACCACTTACCGGTAAAACCGCACTCTTCGTTGGTCATAACGGTGGACCTACTGCGGCCGGAGTTTTTAAACATCTAGATAATCTCGTCGCTGGCGACCTGATTCAAATTGAAATGGGTGATGGCACCAAACTCACCTATCGTGTTTATGAAAACCAAACCGTTGCCTTAGTTGACGCCAATGAAAAAATGTCTGCCATGCTCGAATCACCAGTTACTGGCCAAGATTCCATTAGTATTATTACTTGTACCGGCGCCTGGTCAGACGTCCAAAAAACTTATCTCTCACGCCAATTCCTCCGCGCTACTCTCGTGCAAGAGACCACCAAGCAAAGCCAATAGATTATCAATAAGCCTAATCCAACCGCAAAATTATTACCGTCTCTAAGCGTAATCTTTATTCTTGACAAAATCTACAAATAGTGATATCATATCATAATATTCTTTTTGAATATGTATTTTATATCGCACATTTCAACTTTGCAGGGAAGCAGCCAGTAGAATTCGAGGTGATTTTATGACAAGAATTCAAGAAAATGTCTACACAATACCAGAAGAAATCTTCAAGGATGAAGTTTTCAGGAAATTAGTACATACTAAAACATTTTCTAGGCTTCGTAGCCTAGGCCCAGAATGTCTCTCTGAGACAGAAAAAAAGCAAATTGCAACTCAAATTGCAGAATACTGCAAGCTACCCGAAAAACCCAAAGAAGAGGAACTTAAAGATTATTCTCGCGTTTTTTTAAAACGCACCATAGAAGTTTTTAATTACTAAACCTCTTCACCCCTCCTCGCCCCAGTATACTGGGGCTTTTTACTTTTAATCCTCGCCCAAACTATGAAAATATGCCGTCTTTGATTGTTTATTAGGGGCAACGCGAAGAGTCCCATCATTTTCTGCCTGATCATAAAGATCCGCAAAAGCTATTCGCATATATTTCTCGACACTACTACGATCATATTCATATCTCCCATCCGTATCAAGATAGATATCTTTGTATTCATCATAGCGATCATCATTTGTTAAAAAATTTCGGAAGGTCAATCTCCTTACACCATAATTGTCTGCAAGTTTATTAATTTTATTGAGATTTCTAATTAAACTATTGTGTACATCCTTTCGAGCACTTAGATAGGCCCTTCCATCAATTTTTTTCAGATCAAAGTCTCGCTCCGCTTCAATATGAGAACAAACTTTATCAGGTAAATCGCCCAGAATCTTCAACTGTGCATCGCGCTCTTTAGGATTTGGATTTTCCAGAATTTTCTGCTTCAAAATCTCAGTTCTTTCTTCGTAAAAATTACCCGCATACACCTCAGCCGTAACAGTGCGGTCACTCATTGAAATCCTTTCCTCACGATCTTTTTCGTATTTCGACGTATAGCAGGCATCATATTCGGCTTCTTTCATTTTGAAAAAAGCTCCACCCACTTCATCTTCCCATTTCATGAATTCAGTTTCCGATATTTTATTAGCTTTCACTCGCCTATCGAAAGCCTGTTCTGCACCCACATAATAACGCGCCCAGTGTCTTGTGTCTTCACGTCTACGCTCTATAAATTCCTCTTGACGCTTGACACGTTCCGCAAAATCATCAAACGCACCCGTATTTTTATTTTGACTATTAGAATTCGACAGTCTCTCCCCGGACATTTTACCTCCTTTTTATTAATTTTATCACTGTTTAGTCTAATTAAAACCTCTTTACATTTTTAAAAATCTCTGGTAAAATAGGTAAATAATTTATGGCTAGTCAAAAGGAAGTGATTAAATTAGGCGGCACTGTCGACGATGCATTACCAAATACTCAATTTCGAGTAGAACTTGAGAATGGTCATATTAT